>DULJ01000039.1 GCA_012840465.1 Caryophanales bacterium | reverse complement strand
ACTTCGCCAAACTTCGGACTCAAATTGTTCATATCTTGGATTATTGTCCGAACCTGGACCAACTTCGGACTCTAATCGTTTAAATCTTGGATTACTGTCCGAACTTCGCTTAACTTCGGACTCAACTCTCGTAAATCCCAGATTACTGTCCGAACTTCGCTTAACTTCGGACTCAACTCTCGTAAATCCCAGATTACTGTCCGAACTTTACTACGCAGTAGCCATTTATTGTTCAACAATCTTTTTAGTTACCCGACTTTTGCAAATTCACAGTCATGACCTAAAAAAGGACAGACTGGTAGTGGGTTATCCTAATCACATTAAAACGGAATAATTAGGATGTTAATTTTAATTCTTAAATACATCTGCTAGTGGTTTTCGGTTAAGAGCTTGCGTATAGGTGTAGACAATGAGTTGTCCCAGATTTTCCTTTCGAATTCGTCTGACAACGTCACCTATGGTTAAGCTTTCACCTGTTTCCCATTCATACCGTTGGACTTCAAGATAATTGTACGTTAGAAATTGAATGTTCCAAAAACGCTCGATGCCTTTGTGTGAAAGTAATTGATATTGATCAAAGCCAAGTAATTCTTTGAAATAACGATAGCCTACTTCAATTTGCCATCGATTCGAGTAGTAGCGAAGGATGGTAACGGAATCCAGACTACTATCGTACAAGAATACAAAATGGAGTTTGAGTTGAATCAAACTTTTTCTCCCAAGACAGGAGGACTTTGACGTTTTCTGTATCGCTAAGTGCCCCCTTCGTATTCATACACTCGATATGTCTGCTCGTTCACGGTAACAGAGTGAATGTCAGGATGATCGAGATACGTAGAAGCATAGGCTGATATTTTTATTCCAACCCAAGAGGATAGATATTACGGTTAGGACGTAAGCCACCAATGAAACGAAACCCTCTTTGATGGCAGGCTTCGATTACTTTTCTTCCTGTATACCAGCTATCAACAAGAACGTAAACTTGTTCATCGTTAGACATTGGGTACTCTTGAATCAATTCGACAGCTAAATCTAACTTACTTTTAAACGGGATCTTATGTTCTTCACAATACGTTTCACGAAAGTACGAGCGAAAACCCCATGTAAATGAGTAGGATTCTGTCACAACATGGGTGGAAACGGCGCAGTGAGACCAAACACTTTTTCCATCCGAATGAGAAAAATGATAATCAAGCCTTTCCATTTTTGATGTGGATTTATCCTTTTACATTGGGTGTCGTCGATTACCAAGAACGTAATAGGACGATAATCCTCTTGTTTAAACCTTGCTTGTTTCACTTTATTCAGCAAGAATTGAATGTGCTGTTTTTTCAAGTGTTGAGAATTCCAAGGTGATTCGTTAAAAAAACGTGTCATACAACTTAGATGCCGATACTCATTTGTATGTCGGTGGATTTGACTAATATTAAGGCGACCATCACACAAAATCATGCCATGAACAAAGGCAGTTAGATGTTGAATTTGTGGTTTCGAAAAAGCTACATTCAAAGCTAAAATGAACTTGATGATAGTTGAGTGTAAGGTTACCATGAAATGAGACATCTCCTTTTGGGATTTTGTGTGTGGAAACCCAATTTTTTTGCAAGAGTCAAATTAACTAAAGAATCTTTTTCACTTCTACAACTCCCTAATAAAAAAGTCCTCCCAAAACCTACTCATAATTATTAAAGACCCTTTAGTTTAATAAGAAAGTGTTTTAATTTTGCTAATAACTTTCTGGAACAGATATGCCACAATTAAACTAATTATCAAAGAAATTATTGATTTGAAGGTAATTTCTCCTTTAAGTACACCCATTTTTATATAACTGACGAACATATCAAACGTTGTTGTACCTTCTGCCCACGCCATTTCATAAGGAAACATTGCGAATGATAATAAAAAATACAAACTAATAAACAAAGCAAAGACTAACATTATTGAACTTTTACTCAACTTAAAACCTCCTATCCATTAAATTTAAACTAAAGGTAGTTTAGCTGAATAAGGAATCAGCCTTCATAACAACTGACTTGTAATTCGATTCCCATCTTACCTATTAGCTTTAACGCTTTGGGAGGTAACGTAAAATTACATTGCCCTTCATAAAATACACCAATAATTAAATCAATATTTTCAACACCGCAATTACGAAAGATTTCTATATGTTCATAAATAGTTAAAGCAATCCACTCAAGCCCGAAGTCATTTGCTACTTTAAAGTTAATCGGGGGAATTAGTTCCCCATTCCCGTAAGGTATTGGTGTTCCTCTGTATCTACCTTTCGATACTATTTCTCCAACTTCTATCTTATTTTCTAAAGTTATTCCAGTCAGTTCTTCTGCCCTTTTAGGTGAAAATTCTACACCATATAAATGACATCGAATATCCATTTCCTTTATCATCTCACAACTTACTTCTTCAAGGGATTAAAAAATCCTTTTTCCACAAAACTGCACCTTAATGAAACAAGGGATCCTTTTCCTTATTCAAGATAAGCCCCGTTAATTGAATAAGTTACTTTTTAGTATTTTTGCATTTTCATCATCTATAGTACCGTAACCTTCTTTTTCATTGTTGCTGATAATAGTTGCAGTATCATTATCATTAAACCAAATTCTGTATTCAAAAAGTTTTTCAGGCATATTTTTATCAAAAGTGTAAAATAAAGTAGCCAATACATCTGCATTTCTTGACATCTTCGGTTTTATATAAGGTTGCCACTCAACTTCTTCAAAAGAACTTCTTAATAAATTTAGAGTTTTTGCATCAGTAATTATTGAGGCATCTTCATAATCCCCTTGTTTATTAACTTTTTGAACATCTATTCTTGTTAGTTCCTCACTATTTTGAGACGAGCATCCAGTAAAAAGCATTAAAGTAAAAAATAACATCACTATTTGTTTCATAAAACTACACCTCCGCTAAGTAAGATGTTTGTACATAAAAATAGTTTCACTTTTCAATTAACCTGATGCTTCAGCACAAGAAGCGATTGTTCTTATTCAACAATCGCACCCCTTTAGTAAAACTAATGAAAAAATGACTGTTGAAAATTCCGATTTTCAAAGTATTACAACCCGTAATATTTTGGAAATATTATTTATACCCAAAATCACTAAAAACTTACGGCCAAATTAGAAATATCATGAATTGGAGGTGAACTTTAATGAAGTTAATTATTTTCTTTGGTCTTATAGTATTTTCCTTATTTGTATCTCTTATATTTAGTCGGAATGATTTTTTAGGCTCTATTGTAGGAATATCTCTGATAGATATGGTTTTTATCTATGTTTGGAATGGGTTCGCAAGAACAAATTAGAATTATCATTAAGTCTATAAGCCTTCACTTTATTGAAGGTCTTAATTATCCTTTGGAATCAACATTATTGATTACTTAGTCCAATAAAAAGATTGCCAATTTGACCATTCCTCTTATTGCAATAAGCCCCTATTATTTTGAGAAGAGAGGACAATAATAAATTAACTAATCCAAGTCATATTGACCTCTTTGGATTTCCAACTATTATCTTGATAATGAACTGTTACTTCTACTCCAACAGCCCCATTACCTGAACGATACTTTGAACCCTCAAAAAAGATATTATTATTAACCTTAAAATCAACTTTCTCTATTCTAAGAAGTACACCATCCATAACCATTGTATCTGGATTGAATAATCCCATTTCTTTCAGTTGTTCAAAAGTAGCATCCATAACTTCAACCTTATATTTTTCCCTGAAATAGTTTAAAATTTCTTCTTTATCATGTTCATCTACTTTATCGAAATTAGCCATATCAATAGCTATAAATTTCATACCACTGCTTAATGCTTCATCCTGTTCCATTATAGAGTCTAATGCAGTTCTATATATTTCTCCTAAATGTTCCTTTGGCTCTATACCTGTATTGCAAGCAGACAGCAATAGCAAAAGGATTAAAAGGATAATGAAATACTTAACCTTCAAGTTTAATCCCCCCTTTTCTACATAGACGATATTTGATTGAGTTACGTTTCATTTGAATTTGGGTTTAGATAATTTATTTCGAAGTTTAATAAAAGTGGGCTTTATCCCTTATAAAGTAAAGCCCCAGATAATTTAAGTAAAAAGGTTCACAATCTTACTCTTATAATAAAATTAGAATATTCTACAAGTTTTTTAAACGAAGGATCATGCATCTTTTTATCTCAAAAACAAAGAATACCTTTGAGGTGCTTGCATGTACATAAAACGAAGTTATTTAATTATCCTTATTTTATTTTTGACAGTTTGTGTTACAACCCCAATTACAAATGTGGAGGCAACTGCTGACCAAAACTCCAAAAAATTAAAAATGGAAAATGAGGAATTAAAACAAAGGATTAAAAAATTGGAACCTCCCGAGCCCGTAAACATTCAAGACCCACCGTGGGGAGAATTGTTATTCCCATCAAAAATAAAACCAATTTCAGAAGTAATTCATAATGGTACAAAAATTCCTTTTGATTTAATTGTGGATAAGCCAGAATATGAAATACCAGCCTATAATGAACAATGGCATAGCACCATTGGCAGATGGAGCTATGTACCAAATCGGATACATTTTGCACTCCACCGATTATTTACTAACTATGATATAGGACTCTCTGGTTGGTATGACTTTGAACATAATATGGGTATAACCATTCCAATGTTTCAAAATGAGAAAGCACTTGATATGTATATTGTTACTTTCCAAACACAAGTGACTAATGTTTACACCATAGGAAATCAAGTTGTTGTTGTTGGAACACCACAAAGAAACGGTGTACAGGTTATTACAATCACTACAAAGGATCTTAAACCGTTTAATAAAAAGGAAAACATACTAATACAATTGGCAACGAAAGATGGACACGAAATTGATTACTCACTTATTTCATACATCCAACCAGACTTTTGGGCAAATCAAAAGGAAAAGTAATTCACAGAAAAGCATCACTCAAGAAGTGATGCCTTATTACTATCCGCCATTTACTTTAATAAGAATAGGCATTTCCCCTTCTTGAAGAAACTAACAGTTTAGCTGAATAAGGATTATTCATTTATTTTGTAGAAAAAAACTTTTAAGGTCTTTCTGTTTTGGAGCCCCTCTTGCTTCTGAACTTGATATTTTGTGATCAATCTTTACTCTAGATTTTCAGTTATTTGTTCATCTGTAAATTCAGCCTTTTTCATTTTTAAAATATATTTTTGTTTATCACTTTCAGGCATTGGCTCTGCCGTTTCTGCGTTTTCATCATAGGAAACAGCACTTAATGCTTGTTTTACATCATCTATGTTCTTTCCTTTTGTATTTTCTTTTACTTTCCCTTTTTTAGATTTTGAAATAATCTCACCATCTTTAATTTTGAAATGACCCTGCTCTAATCCGTTTACCACAAAAGCTAATTCATCAATCACCTTTCCCTCATACTTTTCAAGGAAAAGTAGGACTTTTTCGTTCTTATCTACAGGTGGATCTTCCATTACATAGGTTTGAAGTAAAGTGATATTTTCCCCCTTTTTTAGTAAGCCTGTTTCATCCCTTAAAATATCGTTAACTTTTATTTGAGTTTTAGTGAATTCTACATCTGAATAAGTGAAGATTTCACCTTCATCTTTTGTTTGTGCTGTTATTACAATGGGTGATGCTTCTGCAAGATCGTTTAAATTTTGAAAATCTGTTGAAACTGCTGCTGAACCACGGCTTATTGTCTTATTATTTTCAGATAGTACAGAATTTCCAAGGTGCATAGTTCCACTCAAGACAGTTACTGTTAGCATGGCTCCAATAAATATATTTTTTATATTCATTTAAAAGCCTCCTCTATTTGTGACTTTTATGCTAAAAGGTACTTTTATGTTAAAATTCTACATTATTCGGAATCTTTCTACACCGTCTTTATAATGTTATTTTCGTACTAACTATTTCGGTTTACTCTATTTTAAGATTCGTGTTTGGTTGTTTAATAGGTATAATTGTCAAAATAACAAAACAGTAAACCAACTACCTTGTTCAATTTTAAATACAAAAATTATAGATACTAATAGAATGATTTAACCCCCAAAAATAGGGTTTTAAATTCCCTTCGTAATTGGAATTAGCCTACAAAAATTTTACAATGGATGGTAATTTATACGAACGACAGCTTTAGATGGATCCATTAGGCCATCTCAGCTCTATACTTTGTTGCCATTTTGAAGTTGCAAGCAATAATTTTTGTGTGAACCCAGATTTTTGAGCGCACTAAACCAAGGACGGGTATATCATCCATTTTGAATCCCCTCCTGAGTGCAGAAACAATTCCTTCAACTCCGGCTTTAAAATTGGAAAGAGGTTGATGTCTTTCGCTATTCATTTGGCTTCGTACGATGTCTGTTTGCAATTTGTTTTCTATAAATCGAACGGTGTTCAACTTTTTTTGTTGTTGAATCGGGCATTGATCAAAAAATGGGCATGAGGCACACTCTTGCTTGGTAAAATTTGACGATAGTAAGCTCCGTCAACAGCTAAAGCTGTAATCTCATTGGAAAGGGGATCTTGTTCAAGAAATTCTTCTCCAAAATCGGCATCACTATGAAGGTTGTTTTGGATATCATGACTTAGAATCAGCCCTACATTTTTTTCTTGGTCACGAACTTCCACAAGATTCACCACATACCCAACATTATTTTTTCCATTTTTATTACGGTATGTGGCATCTGGGTCCGATGGATTCTGTAAATTACCAGGTGATCGTTCTTTACCATCAAGAGGGATAAGACACCCTTCCTCTGTTTCTATACATTGTTCTTGTAAGAGCCGAGTAAGAAGTTGAAATTCTTTCATTTCTCGGCATTCGTTTACGTTAAACAAATGTCGGTATAATTCAGCTGCGTTCTCCATTTGGGTATTTAGTTTTGAACCTGCTTCACTACTTTTGATGTGATAGAGCGTTTGATTTTTATGTCCCTCTTTCAAATATTCTTGAAATGATTTTGGAACCCATGTCGAATTCAATTTGTCCAACGCTTGTACCATTTGTTGTACCACTCGATAGACCAATTCTAATCAAGTTAATTTCTTGCATGAACTGCTTAACATGAAAGAGTCCATACGAGCCATACTTTTATCTAAGTTGATAAGTTCAGCTAATTTAGAAGAAAGTTCATCGACCTCTTCCTTTAGCAAATCCTTTTTTGTCTTTACTTCATTTTCAACCAGTCGTTGACGGAAGTTGGTCAAAGTGTTGATGCAGATTTTTTCTTTTTCAAAGTCTTCAATGCCTAGAGCATATTGGTAACGATAATCAAAGTACAAGGAGGAAATCAGTTGTTCATCTGTTAAACCATGTAATTCCTTTAGGATCAATAAACTAACGAGGATATTAACCGGTTTATTAGGACGACTGTAGGTATCACTAAAAAGCACGGAAAATCGCTCCTCATTTATTCTAAGAAATATGTTTTTATAGAAGTCCTCCGCCCAACTTTTTTGAAAAGACTCCAAAATAGATTGAGGTAAACGTAAGAATCGATCATCTAGTGAAATTTGTTGTTCTTTTTTACCATGCTTAAACATGACAAAATCCCCAAAACTTAACTGTTAATCCTATTTTACCAGCTTTTAGAGTGAATTAGAGAATCTTCTTAGGAATTACCCCTTTTTGGGGGCGAATCATAAATGTGAATTACAATTATTTTTTTGATTAGTTGTAGAAATGTGACAAAAAAGGTAAAATTTATAAAAAATAATTGAAATGGAAAAAATTATAAATATAATATAAATAAGTTTAAATGTATCTTTAAAAATTATATTTTTGTCTTATTATACAGAAACGAATAGATAAAGGTTTTTAAAATTTAATAAAAGTTTAAATTAACATTTAAAATACTGCTCATTCATTTGCTTCTACTAGTATTCTGCATACTGTTAAAATATTTTTATTGGTAAAAATATTATTGAGGAGGTCATTTTTATAATAAAAATGAAAGAAGGTAGTATTTCTATTATTGGGAGGTTTGCTTGGATTGTAAATCATTGTATTTGTTGTTTAAATCTATTAAAAGAAAAATCAAATGATTTTAAAGGGGGATAAGAGCTTTTATATGAATCTCCTGGAATCTAAATCTTGATAAATATTTGAAGGAGCATTATATGAAACGTAATCCGTTTATTGCAATTGTTTTATCACTACTTTTTCCAGGACTTGGTCATATCTATAACGATAAATTTTTAAAAGGTATGGTACTCAGTTTTTTACAATTTTTGTTGTTGCTATTATTGGTAGGTTCGTTAGGTATCTTGGGGTTACCTGCAATCCTTT
>DULJ01000107.1 GCA_012840465.1 Caryophanales bacterium | reverse complement strand
ATGGGTTCGGCGGTTCGAATCCGTCCCCCTCCACCACTTATATGGCGGCCGTGGCGAAGTGGTTAACGCACCGGATTGTGGCTCCGGCATTCGAGGGTTCAAGTCCCTTCGGTCGCCCCATACATATATTTTTTGATGACCCACCCGTTTGCGAGTGAGTTTTTTTATTTTTGTAGAACTTTAAAAAATAACAAGGCAAAAAACGTATGAAGGCAAAAACATATGAAGGAAAAAAACATATGAAAATGTTTAAAGCGCTCTTCTTAGTCCCCCGAAACCCCTAAACATCTTCTTCCTTCCTGCCGATACATAGGGGTGAAGTCAGACGCGCAGGGCACCATGCGACGTCTGGCTCAAGGCCCGCACGGATGCGGGACAAACCATTCAAGGAGGAATGACGATGAGAATTAATCACAACATCTCGGCGATGAACGCTTATCGCCAGCTTACGATCAACAACACGAATGTCGCGAAGTCGCTGGAGAAGCTCTCTTCCGGCCTTCGCATCAACCGCGCTGGCGACGACGCGGCGGGCCTCGCCATCTCCGAGAAGATGCGCGGGCAGATCCGTGGATTGGACATGGCGACCAAGAATGCCCAGGACGGAATCTCCCTCATCCAGACCGCTGAAGGTGCGTTGAACGAAACCCACTCCATCCTGCAACGGATGCGGGAATTGGCGGTGCAATCGGCCAACGATACGAATACGAATGCTGACCGGACAGAACTGCAAAAAGAAGTAAACCAACTCTTATCCGAAATTGATCGTATTGCGAAGAATACACAATTCAACACGAAGAATTTATTAGATGGCAGTTTCTCCGGTACGCTTCAGATTGGCGCAAATACAAATCAGAACATGTCTATCCAAATTGCTACTATGGATACTACCGCTCTTGGCTTAAGTATATCAACCTCAGATATCTCTACACAGTCCGGTGCGAACGCAGCAATTAGTATAATTGATGCTGCTATTGGTACTGTTTCTTCCGAACGGGCTAAATTAGGAGCTGTCCAGAATCGTCTCGAACACACTATCAACAACTTGGGTACTGCTTCCGAAAACCTCTCTGCTGCGGAGTCCCGCATCCGCGACACGGACATGGCCAAGGAAATGATGGAGTTCACCAAGAACAGCATCCTTTCGCAGGCCGCACAGGCGATGCTTGCGCAGGCGAACCAGGTCCCGCAGGGCGTGCTACAGCTCCTTCGGTAATCGCGTATCAAAATCGCAGGGCCCTCACAACAAGGAGGGCCCTTTCTATAAATAAGAAAGTGGGATCTTGATGTACAGCTATAAAGACAAGCGTCATATCGAAGAAGCTTTTAAAAGGGATTTGTAGCGTTTTATTGATAAAGATGATCAGCACTTGTTGTTTTTTTGTCCGCTTTCATTCAGTGATTATGGAGACCTTATACGACGTTACGCTGCTAAAAACGACGACATGTTGGGTTACAAAACCATTGTTGCGATTCAACGCAAAGTGTCCTATGAACGAAATTTTGATCATACAGTATACGAGGTCAGTAAAAGCTTCTCTTTCTAATCAAAATTAAAAGAACTAAGCTGAATTCGTGATTTTCTACATATGTCGTTTTACTCCAGGTAAAAGACTTAGATTTTAGGTGTAGTAAGCGCTATGTAACAAATGACTTCAGAGGGTAAAAACGTGCGATGGTTTCACCTTAAGAATGACCGTAAATAATAGGGTACCCGAATATCTAAATGAGCACAAAAGGTGAAAGAAGAGAGATGGTCATATGGGAGAATGAATAGCATACTGATCTGATTCGACCAGCGAACCGGGTAGTCAGCACACGCAAGCAGACATCTTGGCTCGGCCTCTCCCTCACAGACACGAATAGCGGACGTTTGTGCAGCCTATGCAAGATCATGAAGCGTTTGATTCTGAAGGTCTGATTGACATTATTATTGCGGAAGTGAAGCAAAGACATGTAAAAATTCACGACCTCTAAGACACAACCCCGAAATGAAAAGGATTTTCACAGAATGGGAAAAGGTGGGGGTAAGTTTGGAGTACACGAAAGAAATGATTGAGATAAAGGTTAAGAAGGCAGTTTATAAATTGCTCAAAGAGGATCATTATTTGCTCCAAAATGATCTTCATGAAAGAACAATTTCCCATAAGCTAGCCTGTTATCTTCAGGCCGAGTTTCCTAATCTACATGTAGACTGCGAATATAATAAAAATATTGATGAGAATAATAATCCAAAGAAAATACGTGTACAAGCAGAATTAGAGGCAGAGTTTAATAGCTTTAAAGAAGAGTTGGGGAAGAATTTTTTAAAGAGTAGATATCAAGAAATGATTAATGATGTTTTATACTCAGTTATATCGGTTTATCCCGATATTATCGTTCACCGAAGAAACGAAAGCGAAAACAATCTTTTAATCATTGAAGTCAAAAAAAATAAAGGGCAAAACTCCAGAAATACAGATTACGATGAAAAGAAATTGATTTGTTACACAGACTTAGAAAATCATAACAAACTAAGGTATAGATATGGCCTACTCATTAAGTTTAATACAAGTGAACAAGATTTGGGCGAAGTAACTTGGCGTTGGTTTGAAGATGGTAAAGCAGTTTCTGATGAAATAAAGTTTAATATTGATCACATTGCTCATTGAAAAGAAAATGGTCACACTGGAGACGGTTAGATGCTCAATGGGGGCCAGCAGCCGATCCCCTGTCTTGAAAGAATAGGGTGGTTCAACGACTAAGGTTTACTACTTAATGCTCTCACTACGGTGATGAAGACCGTAAGGTGCAAGACGCACCTGAAGTGTCCAGTCCCAACCAGACTCTTTAGGGTGCTGAGGGTGAAGAGATAGTCAATTCTGTTGCTGAGAAGTACATCGGCGAAGCAAGTCACTCAAACGCCGCAAGGAGTTCTTCAGTTACTCCGTTAATAATGCAAAAGAGAATCTAGTAAATTTGGAGTTTCTTTCCCTATGCTCGTTTTTTATTACTTTATTTTTTCGGCTTTATGCCGATACACTATATAGAACGTCTCTGTTCCTCACTATTCACATTCTGCACTGGACGGGAGTAAATCGATGAAACCTTTTTTGTCTCTTTGCATGATCGTAAAAAATGAAGAAAAGGTATTGGATCGTTGCTTAAAATCAGTGTACGGATTTGTCGATGAAATTATCCTTGTGGATACCGGTTCAACCGATCGAACCAAAGAAATCGCGAAGAGATATACGGATCAAATTTATGACTTCCAATGGACCGATAGCTTTTCAGAAGCACGCAATTTTTCCCAGTCGAAGGCAACCGGAGATTGGATCCTTGTCCATGATGCAGATGATTACCTGGATCCAGATAACTTGGATGAGGCGATTCATGAGCTTCATTCTCTTCCGGCGACGATTGATTCCCTTTCCTGTACGATCTATAACTTTACAGGACTGCGGGGCGAAGAGGTTGTTCAGCACCACAGCATACGTCTGTACCGAAACCTGCCATCCATCCATTATACTCGAGCGATCCACGAACAATTAGAAAAAGAAGATGGACAGATGCTTACCATTCCCTCAAAACTGATGATCTTCCATACAGGCTATATGGTGGAGACGGTGAGAGAGAAGAAGAAGAGCGAACGCAATGCTTTGTTGATCAATAAAGAACTATATAAAACACAACAAAATCCTTTCGATTATTTCAATCAAGGAAATGAATATCTTGCCCTTGGCAAAACAGAAGAAGCCTTAGATGCCTATGTGAAAGCTTTTCAAATGAAAAAGGGAATTGAATATAGTTGGGTTCCCTTTGATGTCGTGCAGATTGTTCACACCCTAATCAAACTCAACCGATATCAAGATGCATTAAACGTGATTCGGGATGCAGAGAAATTTTGGGAGTCGGCACCTGACTTTCCATACTACAAGGGTCTAATCTATTTTTTTCAAAATCGTTACGAAGATGCAAAAGATGTATTTCATGATTTGATAAATCGCAAATGGAAGTATTCCTCACCAATCAAAAGTATTGATTATCGCGATTACTATCCCCATCTTCATTTAGGACTAATCTATGAGCAGGAAGGGAATGAGGAGAAAGCCGTTTATCACTATAGCGAAGCTTTAAACGGCAATCGAAGCAGCTTTGAGCCTCTAAAGGGGTTGTTAAAAATTTTTAGCAAATATGCAGGGGATGAGGATATTCTAGTTTTTTTGGATAACCACAATTTACTTATTAATGATCGGGATATCATTCGCGTCGCAACCTTTCTCTTCAATCTTAATCGTGGAGATTTAGCGAAAAGAATCACGGAGAAATTGTCTGATCAATCTACTGCGAAAAAAGGGTTCATGATCAAATCCTTACTCATAGACAGAGACTTTCATAAAGCGATGATGGAGATTAACTCTCTTTCCCTTGAACAACTCCTTTCACACATTAAAATCGGATCATTTGATTTTTACGATCATATTCTCCTTTCACATTATCTAGGAGACGAAACACTTCTCAGACTTATTGAATCAACCGTAAAGGAAGAGGATAAATCCTTTATTCGTTTCTTCTACAAGGATCATCATGAACAGAAACTGAATCATGAATATCTTCTTACTCTCCTTGAGAGAAGCATCATGATGCAGTTTTATGAGATTTTTGATCGCGTACTTCCTCTCGTTGAAGAGAGGGATCCATCCCTGCTCGTAAAGATAGCCAATCTTCTCTACCGTTATGAATTTAAAGACCTGGCCATCTCGATCTATCAAGGGACCAACCCATCAATCTTAGATAGCCAGGCTTATATCAATATCATTGAGGAATTTATTCAAAAAGAGGATTACGAAAATGCCCTGCTTATGTCCGTTAATGCTCTAGGACAAGGGAAGGAGGATTATCGGTTGTTTTCATACGGGATAGATTTGGCAACAAAATTACAAAAAGATGATGTTCGCAGAGAATTGATAAAGAAAGTCTCTCATTTGTATCCGGACAGTCAGTTTATTATACAAAAAATATTTAAATAGTACTTGGTTAAATAAAAGGAGAGGACAAGATAAATGAGAGTTCTAATGGCTACTTTTTGGGACTATCCCCATATTGGGGGTGTTTCCACACATATAACCGAATTAAAGGATGGACTAGAAATGTTAGGACATAGTGTAGATATATTCTCTATGAATGAAGTTCGTAATAATTTAACAAACCACGAAGAGAAGCTAAAAATAAAAATGGCTACTATACAAAAAGATAATAGCCTTACACCTTTCATAAAAAATTATGAAATAAACAAACTAGCTTATGCATTAGTAGCAGAGGAGATCTCTTTTGAAAGTTATGATATAATACATGCTCATGATGTAGTGTCTGCTTTAGTTTTAGGGAGTGTAATTAACAGTCAGATAGTATTAACTATACATGGTTATTTAACTTATGAAAGCATAACATTAGGATTGATTACGAAGGGAAGCCCTGAGGAAAAATATTTAATGGATATCGAGAGAAATGGATTATATTATGCTAAGGAGATCATAACACCTGCTTTAAATAATAAGCAGTATATCCTCTCAACATTTAATTATTCTAATAAAATATCAGTAATTAATAATTTTGTAAAAGTAGATGAGACAGAGACGATAGATAAAAGTAATGAATTAAGAAATGAATTAAATATTCCATTGAATTCAATTATAATTGTCTCACCAAATAGATTGGTAAAGAGAAAAGGGGTCATATACGGAGTAGAGGCAATGGTTGAAATAATAAAGAAAATACCAAGTGCATACCTTCTTTTATTTGGTTCCGGTCCGTTACATGGAGAAATATTAAATTATATTAATAATAATAACCTATTACTGCATTGTATATTAGGGGGTGACTTGCCTAATCATCTTGTTAGGAAATATATTCAAGCTTCGGACTTTGTACTTGTGCCATCAATACCTATTGAAGGAGAAGAAGAAGCAACCTCTTTATCAGCCATAGAAGGAATGGCAGCTGGAAAAGTAGTTGTTGCGAGTTCCTCTGGAGGGTTAAAGGAATTAATTAAACATAATGATACAGGTATTTTAGTTCCTCCTTCTGATTCGAATGCTATTGCCCAAGCCATAATTAGGTTAAGTAAAGATAAAGAACAGAGAGAGAAAATAGGATTAAATGCTCGGGAAAATATAATAAAAAATCATTCTCATATTTCCGCGGCTAAAAAGGTTGAAGAAGTATACAGAAGGAATTTAAATAATCGATCAAAAGTTCAAATAAGTTTACGCAAAGAATCGGATATAAATCTCCCAGAACTTAGTCATTTAATAAATAGTTTACGTCAAAGAGAGTTTCAGCAAAGATTAAAGGGGAGGACCGAAGCAGATA
The DNA here is from genome assembly GCA_012840465.1 of Caryophanales bacterium. Classification (GTDB taxonomy): domain Bacteria; phylum Bacillota; class Bacilli; order Bacillales; family Bacillaceae_J; genus Schinkia. The sequence continues at coordinate 1,415 of DULJ01000107.1, read as the reverse complement.
GACAAAGTATTAATAGCATAAACCAAAAAAAAGAATCTTTACATGTCGTTTACGTAATGACACATGTTGGCGTTACAGGTGGCTCGAAAATTATCTTTCAACATGCCAACTACTTAAACAAGGCGGGGGTTAAGGTAACTATTGTTTCTCACTTTCCTAAACCCGATTGGTATCCTGTCGACGCTGATTATATTCAGGTCCCCTTTGGGGTTGAATTAGCTAAAGGAATTCCGAATTGTGATGTGATTGTTGCTACATATTGGGACCATATACAGACCTGTGTAGAGACAGGAATTGCACCGGTAATTTATTTTGAGCAAGGGGATTTTCATCTGTATGACCTTAAAAAAATGAATTCGGAAATCATGGATTTTATCCGTCGACAATACGAAATTCCGGAATTTATTCTTACAGTATCAAATCAAACCGCCAAAGTAATTAAAAAGGTTTATAATCGGGAAGCGAAAGTAATTCATAATGCATTAGACTTAAACATCTTTACAAATGAGGGTGAAAAATATAATCACCCGCGTCCCTATATTCTTATGATAGGCAGCGACCAAACCAAGTTTAAAAGGATCGAGGATATCATAAATGCCTACGAAATCCTTAAATCACAAATTTCTAATATAGATTTAATATGGATCACTCCGAATGAACCATCTACAGAAAATAAGAAACGGGTAAGTAAAGTTTTTATTAATCCAACACAGAAGGAAATTGCAAAATTTTATAGAGGTGCTTTAGCTTATGTTTCAGGATCACAGTACGAATCTTTCCCATTACCACCTTTAGAAGCCATGTCATGTGGCACTCCTGTAATTACAACAGATAATATAGGGGTTCTAGAATATGCCATAGATTCTTACAATGCACTAATTGTTCCAGTAGGAGATATTCAAAAATTCGTGGAAAAAATTATTATAGTATACCAAGATAGGGATCTACGACAAAAATTGATTGAAAATGGATTAAAAACAAGTAAACAGTTTACATGGGAAAACATTATTATAGAGTTAAAAAAATATTTTACTGAAATTACAAATTATGCAGTAATGCCAAGAAATCAACTTAAGGATTGGGAAATTAAACTTACAGAGGACCAATTTAACAACCAGGATGACTATGAAAAATTTCTCCGTTTCTTAAAAAATACGGTAGCTACGGAGGTTTATGTGGTTGTAGTGTATTCTTTAATTGAGGGCCATCAAACTTCTAGATGGGAATTAGCAGCAAAGAAAAAAGATAATAGGGAAGTAATAATAGATAAATGTTATGTGAAAGTAAATGGAAAAAAGCCTCATATCCTTCCTTATCAAGATGCATATCAATTATTTGTTCAAAAAAAATACGCAGGGGCTTACGATTTATTTAAGAGAAAATATGAAGAACAGCATGGTTCCTTTGAGAAATCT
>DULJ01000038.1 GCA_012840465.1 Caryophanales bacterium | reverse complement strand
ACTTCGCCAAACTTCGGACTCAAATTGTTCATATCTTGGATTATTGTCCGAACCTGGACCAACTTCGGACTCTAATCGTTTAAATCTTGGATTACTGTCCGAACTTCGCTTAACTTCGGACTCAACTTTCGTAAATCCCAGATTACTGTCCGAACTTTACTACGCAGTAGCCTCCCACTTTTCATTATAAAAATTTATTCTCCTGCAAATAAAGAAGCCGCCGAACACCCAGCAGCTTCCCCCCAAAAAAATCATATATATTTCCGGTGCATCGCCTTCCCGTCATACGTAAATAACGCACCTTTATTTTCAACTATCGTTTCCATATGGACATGACGCCCCCATAGCTGATGAATGTAAGGCATTACTTTTTCTAGATATTTAATATCAAGTTCAATCCCTTCGTACCAATGCTTCAGAAACAATTCTCCATTTTTTAAATAATCACCATCGTTTACGGTAATATACGGAAAACCGCCATTGACACGCATATTTACTAGTTGATCACGGACGGTCTCCCATTCTTTATCAACAATTTTATAATCTTTCCCCTGCTTTTGGAATAAATACATATCTTCGCGGTGAACTAAGTCTTTTGTTAGATAGTTACGGATAAACGAAATATCCGATTCGACTTCCCGAACCTCAAATAATTTTTCTCGCCCTGAATCGGGTTCCACACCGAGTTTTTTCATTTCATCTGTCGGGTTATTGTAACGCTCTTCAATGTCTTCGAATATTTTCAAGCCAAGGTAATACGGATTAATCGATGTCCGGGAAGGTTGAACAACACCTGCATTCAGTTTTGCAAATTCAATTGCTTCATCCGAAGTAAGCTCCAATTCCCGGATAATGCGAGCATGCCAGTAGGAAGCCCAGCCTTCGTTCATGATTTTCGTTTCCAACTGCGGCCAAAAATACAACATTTCCTCTCGCATCATCGTTAAAATATCCCTTTGCCACTCATCTAGTTCACGGCTATATTCTTGAATGAATAAGAGGATATCTTTTTCGGGCTGTGGTGGAAATTTTTTTCTTTTCTTTTTGGACCGATCCTTATTTACATTCCGCTCATCCATCCGCCACAAATCATCATATGGTGTGACATTGGTCTGTTCATCGTCTTCTTCATCAACAAATATATCCTCAATCGACCAAGAAAGCTGCGGTCTTAACAATGAAGGGTCAATATGCTCTTGAATCGCAAGCACTGCATCTAAAAATTTTTCAACTTCGAGCTTTCCATAATCATGTTCATATTTCTTAACGCGGTCAGCTGTTGCCGCCATGCTTTCAACCATATCCCGCTTCGTATTGCTAAAACGAACATTATTTTTGAAAAAATCACAATGAGCTAAAACATGGGCAACGATTAATTTATTTTGAATTAAACTATTTGTGTTTAGTAAGAAGGCATAGCACGGATTGGAGTTAATAACAAGTTCATAAATTTTGCTTAATCCCAAGTCATAGTGAAGCTTCATTTTATGAAACTGCTTTCCGAAGCTCCAATGAGAAAATCGCGTTGGCATACCGTAAGAACCGAATGTATATATAATATCGGCAGGACATATTTCATAACGCATTGGATAAAAGTCTAGACCAAAGCCTTTCGCAATTTCGGTAATTTCCTCTATCGCATATTGTAATGCTTGATGTTCATTTCTCGCCATCTTCATCTCCCCTTTTAGTCAAGCTGTTTCATTTATTGATCCAAAAAATTGAAAACAACTTACCCTTTATGTAAATTTATGTGATATACATAGATTTAATGAAAAAGATTAGCAAGAAAAAAGCAGAAGAGCCTACCGTTAACAAGTAGACTCTAGATATTCTTCAATTTTATTCTCGATTTGTTCCTGGGCAGGTTCAATTCCTTCAAATGGAAATGTTAATTCTTTGATAAATTGGCCTCTTTTTGTTACATGTATTGCCGCTATTTTTGCCATTTGGCTATATTCAACATGAAAGACAAAACCATCCCGTTCAATCGCACCCATGATATGACCACCTTTATTTATTCATGATCCTGTTGATTATTTTAACCTACTAGTGCGATTTATATTTCTTACTGGATTAGTTTTGTATTACCATGTCAACATTTACTGAAATCGTCGAAGTGTAAAACTGCGTTTTTATCATAAACTATATTCAATTCTTCGAAAGGGGAATGTGAATATGAATGCTGTGGATTATGACAAAGCTTTATTTTATATGAATAGAGGGGAATGGGATAATTTACTGATATTAATGGTGCGTACGAAGGATGATTTTTTATCAAAGAAAATTGAACAATTTCTCCATGCCAGCAATTTCAGCCGTGATCATTCAGTCATTGAGAATAAAGCCTACCGTCTCCTTACGTATGTAGACCATGCATTATCATCTGTTCCAGCTTCTCCTTCCGTTTATGGCTAATTGTAGTATGTTTAAATATATTTAAAGATATACGAAGAAAATAAAGGAAGGTGTCCTATTTGACGGCCTTCCTTTTTGGCTTTTACGGTAACGGATAATCCTGGATTAACGGATGACGTACGATTTCATCAATGACCATATAGGATGGAGGATGATGCACTTGCCATGTAAAGCACCGCATCGGCAAGCCTTTCCGCCATCCTCATTTCTTTAGTTATACAAATATTATGTTCCTTTTTAGGAAAACATAGTACTTGAGGTGAAGAAAATGGACATTAGACCAACAGAAGATGATATCCAACTTCAGGATACGTTAAATACTTTGAACGGAAAGTTAATTCATATCACTAAAGAGATCCATCGTGATAAGGATGAAACAACGATGACTCTATCTCGTGCCAACCTGCACGAACGGCCACCAACCATCGACGGTTATGTATCACCTTATGTTTTACAGATACATGGAAAAGGAAGAATCGGTACAGCGTCCGCCCAATACGAACAAATACCATATGAAATATACGAAATTCCTTTGACCAATAAACTCCACACCCATGTACAACCAAACCACATATCAATCAAAACAAAGGACGGCACTTTTACGATTACATACCACTAAACCGCGGTATGGGGACAGGCACCAGTGAATGCACTACTGCGGTACCAACTGCGGTACCAACCGCGGCGCGGGGACAGGCACCTAGTGTAGCAATTGAGCAATTTTATTCATTAAATCTGTACTGATTTCATCCAGTTTTGCGATACTGTCTTTAAGCGAGCTGCCTTTAACACCAAAATAGAATTTCACTTTTGGTTCTGTGCCGGATGGACGTAGGCAGAACCAAGAACCGTCTTCAAGAATGTATTTTAGTACGTTTGATTTTGGCAGCTCGATTTTTTCAGCCTTCCCAGATTGTCCTTTCGCCACAACTTTTTTCTCGCTTGTTAAATAATCCTCGATTTGAACTACCTGTAAATGGGCCATTTCGGTCGGAGGATTTTTGCGGAATGTCGCTAAAATTTCTTGTATTTGGTCTGCTCCTTCTTTTCCTTTTAACGTTAATGATTTTAATCCTTCGCGGTAAAAACCATACTTTTCATACAGGTCAAGAAGGGCATCATACAAAGTTTTGCCTTGCATTTTATAGAAGGCTGCAACCTCAACTGCTAAGATTGCGGCTTGCACCGCGTCCTTATCTCTTGCAAAATCACCGATTAAGTATCCATAGCTTTCCTCATAGCCAAATTGGAACTCATATTGTCCGCTTTCTTCATATTCTTTAATTTTTTCACCGATGAATTTAAAGCCGGTCAGCGTATCGATTGTATCTAAACCGTAATCTGCAGCAATCGCACGACCGAATTCAGACGTTACAATTGTTTTCAAAACGACACCGTTGGATGGTAAAATGCCCTTTGCTTTTTTTTCAGATAATAAATAGTGAAGCAAGATTCCACCTGTTTGATTTCCTGTTAAAATTTCATAATCACCGGAGCCATTTTTCACTGCAATTCCAAGACGGTCAGCATCCGGGTCAGTTCCGATTAATAAATCAGCCCCCACCTTCATGCCTTCTTTAATCGCCAATTCAAAGGCAGCATGCTCTTCCGGATTTGGAGATTTCACAGTTGAAAAATTAGGGTCAGGTAGTTCCTGCTCTTTCACGATTGTGACATTTTTAAAGCCTAAGGCTTCTAACCCTGCACGTACAGGCTTATTAGCTGTCCCGTGTAAAGGCGTGAAGACAACCTTGACATTGTTTTCTTCAAATAATTGTGGATTAAGTGAAATAGTTTTTACTTGCTCAATATAAGCTTTATCGATATTTTCACCAATGATATGTAACAGGCCTTTTGCCTTTAATTCCTCTTCCCCTACCACTTCAATCGTCAATTCATTTTCAACTTCATTTACTTTTTCAATAACCTTATCTGCAGCTGCTGGCGGCAATTGGCAACCATCGTTTCCGTATACCTTAAAACCATTATATTCCGGAGGATTATGGCTTGCTGTAATGACGATTCCAGAATAAGCATGTAAGTATCGCACTGCAAATGAAAGCTCCGGAGTTGGTCTTAATTCATCGAAAACATAGGTTTGAATACCGTGGAAACCTAAGGTTTTGGCAGCTTCCATCGCAAATTCAGGAGATTTATGGCGACAGTCATAGGCAATCACCACACCGCGTGCCTTCGCTTCCTCACCATTAGCTTCTATGTATCTTGCCAGTCCTTCGGCCGCTTTACGAATCGTATAGACATTCATCCGATTTGTACCGGGGCCAATCTCCCCGCGCATTCCACCGGTTCCAAATTCTAAATTTTTATAAAAGCTATCCTCTAGCCATTTTTCATCGTCTTTTTTATCATGTAAAATTTGTTTGAGTTCCTCTTCTAAATTCTCATCAGTAGCCCATCGTTCGTATTGCTCTTTCCAGTTCATCCCTCTTCCTCCTAAAATTAAATTTTTACCTCTCCTACTATATTTATATTCTTCCATATCATTCTCCTTTTAATTTTATTATTTTGTAACAATAAATTCACAAGGAATTTTTTAGGTGGTATACTTAGCTCTAAAATCAAGTTTGTTCTGAATATTTTTACTACAGGAGGATTAACTAAAGTGAACTGGAAATCACCATATATTTTACTGGTAATTGCGGCCTTATTCTGGGGTGGCAACTTCGTGATTGGAAAAGGTTTTGCTACAACAATGCCACCCTTTACATTAGCTTTCATCCGTTGGGGAGTCGCTTTCTTATTCTTTTTACCTTTTGCTAAAAAGGAGCTCATGGCCAACATGCCATTATGGAAACAGGAGTGGAAAACATTATTTTGGATGTCATTAACAGGAATCGTTGGGTTTAATACACTTTTGTATATTGCCGTACACTATACAACATCGATTAATGCAGCTCTTATTAATGCACCAACACCAGCGTTAATCGCACTTTTATCATTTTTATTTTTAAAAGAAACCGTCCATACGAGACATATTATCGGGATTGTGTTTTCGATCATAGGGGTAACTTGGATCGTTAGCCGCGGTTCACTTGAAACGCTTTTGTCCTTCTCCATTAATAAAGGTGAGCTTTGGATGCTTGTTGCGATTACATCATGGTCCATTTATTCAGTCATCGTTAAGAAAAATATAGGTAGGCTGCCTGCCGCCGGCTCATTCCTAGTTACAATGATCATCGGCATGATTATACTGGCACCCTTTGCTATGTATGAATGGATCGTTGAAAAACCAATGACGATAACCATTACTTCCATTTTAGGATTTTTATATATTGGGATTTTTGCTTCTATTGTTGCCTTTTTATGCTGGAATAAAGCGGTAGCAGATCTTGGTCCAGGAAAGGCCGCTCCATTTTTAAATCTTATCCCTGTTTTTGCATCTATATTTGCCATTACATTTATTGGAGAAACGCTCACTACCGCCCAGCTTATTGGTGGTGCAATAACGATATTTGGAGTATTAATTACTACAGGCGTATTTATAGAAAAGCGCAAGCACCTTGTTCATCGCCGTACAAACTGGAGGGGCTTCGACTGAGATAAAGGAAACACAATGAGCAAAAGCGAATTGATGTTGACTTATCGTAGGGAGGAGACCTGAAGTTTGCTAGGCGATAGGTGCTTGGAGCTGGACAAGGTGGGGGTTAAAACAATCCCCACTTTTTCCTTTTAACTTTTTGTTTTCCTTCGATTAGCGATTTTAATCTGGCTGGATAATTGGTAATAATCCCGCTAACTCCATAATCAATCACTTTTTTCATACTTTCCTCCGAATTACATGTCCAAGTGTACACCTTTAAACCATTTTCAATTGCTTTACGTACATTCTCGGCACGTAGTCCTCTCTGATCTGGGTGTAATGACTCTACCGGAAAGCCGAACAATTTCGCAAACTCTACATAATTCACTACATTTTCAAAATATAGCAAGCCAATTTTCACATTTCTGTTTAGTTTTTTTAAACGATACAAGCATTGATGGTCAAATGAAGAGACAATGACATTATCAACCCTGTTGTGGCGCACTAAATGGTTTAACAGCTTTTCTTCAATTCCCTTATAAAAGGATGGGATATTTTTAATTTCTATGTTTATCAATATTTCTTTCGGTACCAGTTCAAACACTTCTTCTAAAAGTGGAATCCTTTCCCCTTTATATTTATTCGAAAACCAACTGCCTGCATCATATTTTTTAAACTCTGCCGTTGTCATTTCACCGATAAGCCCTTCACCGTTCGTCGTTCTTTTAATATTCTCATCGTGGATCACCGCTAATTGCCCATCTTTCGTTAAATGAATATCCAATTCAACGGCTTCACATCCCTGCTCTAAACCTAATCGAAAGGCTGCCAACGTGTTTTCCGGTGCTTCACCCGAAGCCCCGCGATGGGCAATAATTAAAGGCCTGTTTTTTTCCATGGAAATGATCCCTTCCTTTCATTTTAATTTATGCCCACTTCTACTAAAGGAAGCCATAATTTTTCATTGTTTTTCAATGTCAATCGTGATATAGTGTCATTAATCCTTAGTAACCATAGTATACCAATAGGTATTATATATATTTATCCGATTTAGGGAGAGTGTTAATATGGGACGTGAATTTATCAAGTTATTTGATGAATGGGCAGAAAGCTATGACAATACGGTAGTAGGTCATGATGAAGAATATAAAGACGTATTTGAAGGCTATGATGAAATTTTAGAAGAGGTTGCTTCTAAAGTGAATGGAACAGTCATTGAATTTGGGGTTGGGACAGGCAACCTGTCTAAAAAACTTCTTGAAAAGGGCCATAATGTAATTGGGATCGAGCCTTCTAAAGAAATGCGAGCAATGGCAAAGCAAAAAGCGCCTACTCTTTCCCTTCTTGACGGCGACTTTTTAAACTTACCAGATTTACATGTTAAAATTAATGCGATTGTAAGTACTTGGGCTTTCCACCATCTTACAGATGAAGAAAAAAACGTAGCAATTAAAAAATACAGCCTTTTACTTGAAAAAGGCGGAAAAGTTGTATTTGCAGATACTGTATATGAAAGTTTAGATGCAAAACATGCTATAATAGAGGACGCGGAACAAAAAGGCTACAAGAATTTAGTTGATGACTTAAACCGAGAATATTATACAATGAAAGATGTACTCCGTGAACAATTTACCGAGCACGGTTTCTATGTAACTTTCAAACAATTAAATAAATTCGTTTGGTTAATAGAGGCCGAAAAACAATAAGTTGGAGGTCTGTTTTATATGCGAAAAATGAATGTTGAAAGCTTTAATCTTGATCACACAAAAGTGAAAGCACCCTATGTACGTTTAGTTGGAACAACTCAAGGTGTAAATGGCGATAAAGTATACAAGTACGATATTCGCTTTTGCCAGCCTAACAAAGAGCATATGAAGATGCCTTCCCTTCACTCTTTAGAGCATATGATGGCTGAATTTATTCGTAATCATTTAGATTGCGTGCTCGATATTGGACCAATGGGATGCCAAACTGGTTTTTATCTTCAAGTAATCAACCATTCAGATTATGAAGAAATTCTAGATGTATTAGAAAAAACATTAAATGATGTTTTAACAGCAACAGAAGTGCCTGCTTGCAATGAAATCCAATGTGGATGGGCTGCAAGCCACAGCTTAGCAGGTGCTAAAGAAGTTGCTAAAAACATGCTAGCACATAAAGATGAATGGACAGAAGTGTTCGCAAAATAGAAAGGCGGAAGTCCTGCTTAGCAACGTATAAACTGGAGCCCATCGACTGGGCTTCTTTTTTCTTTTCAAATCAGGTATTTATGCTAAAATGGGTAATGTTCATCGGTCCTAAGACTGATGTCTAAATTTTTGGAAACAATTAGTATTAAGGTAAACTTTGGGGGGAAAATCAAAGGAGGATTTATTACAAATGAAAAAACAAATCATCATTGGATGGTTACTATTACTATTTAGCTTGGTCCTTCCGACCGGAATCAGTTATGCAGATGCTCAGCCTGGAGATGTCATTATTACGCTTGGGGAAAATCTAACGCCTGAGCAGCAAGAAACAATAAAACAGGAACTAGGCTACAAAGAAGGGGACACCATTGTCACTGTCAGCAATGCCGAAGAACACAAATACTTAGGTAAATACATAAGTAAAGCAAAAATTGGCTCAAAGGCCATTTCGTCAGCCAAAATTACTTTGAAAGAAACCGGTTCGGGCTTACATGTGGAAACTAAAAACATTTCCTGGGTCACAGAAGATATGTACTCCAATTCATTGATTACAGCGGGTGTAAAAGATGCTGACATCTATGTCACAGCGCCTTTTGAAGTATCAGGCACAGCCGGATTGACTGGTATTTTGAAAGCTTATGAAGTATCTGGTGAAAAGGTTATTCCCGAAGAGCAAAAGCAAATTGCGAACGAAGAAATGGTGAAAACAGCGCAATTAGGTGAGCGGATTGGAGCGAATCAAGCCACTGCCTTGTTCACAAAAATAAAAGAAGAAATTGCGAATAACCCGAACTTAACAGATCAACAGGTTTCGGCTTTAATTGACCGGATCGCTGCCGAACTTGGCATTCAATTAACAGACTCTGAAAAGCAAGGTTTAATCGATCTTTTCAACAAAATGAAAAACATGAACATTGATTGGAATCAAGTAAAAAATGATTTAGTTTATGTATCAGAACGGGTGCAGGAATTTATGAAGGATGAGCGCACCCAAGGAATTATGAAAAATATCATTGATGGACTGATTGCATTTTTAAATTGGGTAAAAGGTCTTTTTGGAGCAGCTTAGGCTTAGGAATTAGATAATACAAAATGGCGGGAATAACTCCCGCCATTTTTATTTTTCAATCGTCATTATGTTTTCTAATCTTTTCATTTTCTTGGTAGCTCTTCTTTCTTTAAAGCCCGCCAGTACCATATAAAGTGATGGCACTAGAACAAGCGTTAAGATCGTTGAAAAAATTAACCCTGATATGATAGTCATCGCCATCGGTGAAAATAATGGGTCCCTTGAAATTGCTAATGGTGACAGACCTGCTACTGCAGTTGCCGATGTTAGCAAAATCGGGCGGAAACGTGCTTCCCCGGCACTGATGACCGCTTCCTTCAAGCCAACATCCTCCCGGCGTGCCTCTTCAATGAATTCAATTAGAACAATACCATTTCGAACCACAATGCCCGAAAGGGAAATAGCTCCCATCATCGTCATGAAACCAAGTGGAGTTTGCGTAATGAACAGTCCGATTAAACTACCCGCAAACGCCAAGTAAACCGTACTCATAACTAAGAGTGGCAACGACAATGAGTAGAACTGCATTGCAATTAAAATAATGATAATAAATAAAACGGCAACGGAGAGTTTTCCCATATCAATGAAAATATCCGTTTGTTCAGAGGTCTCCCCACCAACTTTCCAGCTATATCCCTCAGGGAGTATCATTTTTTCCAAGTGTGGCCTTAATTCTTTAATAACCTCAGTTGCTGTCCGGTCTCGAATCTCGCTCGTTATTGTAACAGCGCGAGCCATATTCTTATGGGCAATCGCCCTGGCAGCAAACGATGGTTTGATCTCAACCAATTCTGATAATGGAATTTGTTGACCTGCTAAATTTGGTACCGATAATTTTTCAAAAATAGTAAGAGGATCATCCTCCCCATTATTCGCATATAACTGCATGTCGACAAGATCTTTTCCATCGTCAAATTTAGAAATGGTAATCCCTTCACCTACAAGTCGAAGTGTTTTCGATAAATCATTATAGCTAACTAATTTTTGATCCATCAATTCCTTATTCACATGAAAATCGATTGCATAGCTATCAATACCAAAATTATCATTGATATTATAAGTTCCTTGGAGTGCTGCAATTTGCTCCTTTATTTGCTGCGATAATTTTCGAAGTTCACCAATGTCCTCACCATATACTTCGATTTCGATCGGCTTTCCAACCGGTGGTCCAGTAACAAGAATCCTTGGTGTAATCTGAACATCCGGAAATTGTTTTTTAAATGCTTCTGACCATTCATGCTCAATTTCTATGGGCAGTTTTTTATTTTTATCAAGAATGACAACAAGCTGACCTACTTCTACTCCTTCACCGGCTCCAGTATCTCCCATGAACATTTTAGGTGCACTTCCACCAGCATAGGAAGATACGGTTTTAACCTCTTCCCTACTTAACAGAAATTCCGTTACATGATGGACAACCTCATTTGTCGCATTAATGTTTTGTCCTGGCGGCACCCTAATATCAACGAGCAGTTCAGGGCGGTCATCAACCGGAAAGAGATCAATCGGGATAAATGGTATTAATACATAGGCAAAGGTGCCAATTAACACACCGATGATACTTGCCTGTTTCGGGCGGTTAAGAATTTTTGGCATTAAACGCCTTGAATACCAATTCGTTAAAGAGGATAATTGCTTTCCTAATAATCCCGCATAACGTTTTTCTCTTTGAGTTTTATTTAATTGAAGATTCCTAGTTTCGCGCCAACGCCGATAAATTGGAACGATCGTCAATGACATCACCATCGATGCCAGCATCGTCATTGAAATGATGGTTGGGACAGGCTTGATGAAAAAACCAACATTCCCTTTTAAAAATAATAATGGCGCAAACGAAGCGATCGTCGCTAAGGTGGCTGTGATGATCGAAATAGAAACCTCTTTAGTCCCATTAACGGCTGCTTTTTCCGGTGTTTCCCCGAGGGTTGAAAGTCTCCGTTCAATATTATCGTTCACCACAACGGCATCATCTACTAAAATACCAAGAACAATGATTAAACCGACAAGTGACATTTGATTTAGGGTTATGTTTAACGAAGGTAAAAACATTAATCCTAATGCCAGTGATATCGGTATGGCAAGGGCAACCACAATGGATGATGATAAATTTAAACCAAGCGTACAAACAAACAAGACAGCAGCAATCGCAATTAACATCTCCCTGCCAAGTTCACTAAATAATTCATTAACTCTCTTATTCTGTGAAAATAAGGGATGTATCTCAGCCCATTCCGGTAAATCCTTTGATAATCGATCAATAAGAGGATCTATATTCTTTTGTATCGAAGGTACATCACCGCCAACCTCTCCATTAATATTAATAGAAATCGCCGGAACTCCATTATGGTAGACATAATACTCCGCCTTTTCTGTCGTCAATTCGACCTTTCCAATATCGCGAAGATAGACAGGAAAGCCTTGGGCAGTCCTTGTAATGATTACATTTTCAAGGTCTTCTACTGGATATAATTCTGGAAGCTTTAATTGATATGTACGCTCACCAATATCCAGATTTCCTAATGGTATTTTCTCGTTTTCTTGTTTTATGGCATGTAATACTTGTGTCCATGATAAATCGTATGCTGATAATCTTTCGAAATCAATTTCAATACGTACTTCCTTTTCCGGAATTCCTTGAATTTGCACCTCAGCAACATTTTGTATAGCCCTTAGCTGCCGCCTCCAATCCTCCACTTCATCTCGCAAACTATAAAGATCATTTATAGTTGGTGCCGTTATATTGAAGGATTGAATAAAGGATCTATTTAAATCATCGTTGATGACTGGAAGAATCGCTTCTTCGGGAAGGTCTTTTTCAGCATCTTTTACCTTTTTTCGCAGCTCATCCCATTTTTGTTTTGGATCTACGTCCGCATTTGCTTCAATAACAATGACTGAACGTCCTAATGATGATGTTGATTTTATCGATTTTAAATCTTCCATTTCATTTATTTTTTCCTCAAGAATATTGGTCACATTCTGTTCAACCTTTTCCGGGGAGGCTCCGGGATAAATCGTTGTAACAGTGGCGACGTTTACAATGATGTCCGGCATTTCTTGTTTTGGCAACTGAAAGAAACTGAAAAACCCAATAATAACAACCATTACAAAAAACAGCAAGGTGATTTTTGACTTCTTAATGGTATAGGCAATCATGGCTTTTTCGTCCCTTCGTTTTGCTCAACAGTAACCAGATCCCCATCAAATAAACGGTCTGCACCCTTCGTTATCACTTGGTCCTGTTCTGAAAGACCTGAAGTAATTTCCAGCCTATTTCCAAATAGCTTCCCTATCGTTACTTTTGTTTTCACTGCTTTTCCATCCTTAAGGAGGAATACATAAGGCTTGTTATTTGTCCCCGTACTTATAACTGCTTCTACAGATACAAAAAGTCCAAGCTGTTCCTTAAGCTTTGCTTCAGCTTTTACAACCTGCCCTGGGAACCACTTATAATCCTTATTTGGAATCTCTACTTCAACACTGATAGTTCCGGTGTTTTGATTAGCTGACGGAAAAACATTGGTCACTTTTCCTTGTTTTTTTTCTCCATAAAGATCGACTGTCACTTCTTTCCCTTTTTCCCAGTCAGTAATTTGATAATCCGGCACTGGAAGCAGCACCTTCAATGTATCAATTTGCGAAAGTTTATATACAGGGGCCCCAGGGCCAACTAATTGTCCAGTTGATGCTAGTTTAGCTGTAATCACACCCGAAAACGGCGCTTTTAGTGACGTTTTCTCCAACGCTAATTGGGCTTGTTCTTTTGACACTTGAGCATTTAAAAGACCCGCTTCGGCCTGGTTTACCAATGCTTTTATTTGCTTTTCTTTTTCCGGACGGACTCCTTCTTCTACAAGGGAGTTTGCTAGTTTGGCACTTTCATAGCCGTTTTCGGCATTTATGTAATTTAATTTTGCCGCTTCAAGTGCCTGTGATGAAATTGCGCCTTCTTCAAATAACCTTTTCATGCGTTCATAATCTGCTGTGGCATTTTTATAAGCTTCCTCAGCTCGCTCCACATTGAGTACAGCCTGTGTTCTTTCTTGACTGCGGGCCCCGTTCGTTGCTTCTTCTAAATTAGCTTGTGCCGCTGATAAACTAGCATTTGAAGATTGGATGGCGGCATTTGCTTTTTCAAGCTGGAGCTCGTAATCTCGTTGCTCTAAATTTGCTAAAACATCTCCTAAATTTACAAACTGACTTTCTTCAAATTGAAGGGATTTAATGTTTCCTCCAATTTCAAATGAAATTAATGTTTCTTCATTGGAAGTGAGCGTTCCGGATAACCTTGAATATTCCACCCCATGTTCTTTTTGTACGGCTTCCGTTGCAACAACTTTTATATCTTTGCTCGTCTGTGCCCGTTCTGCATTACAGCCTGTTATGAATAACAGCAATAATGATAAATAGATGGCTGCAATTTTTCTTTTCCTTCGTGATTGCATCGCTTTCCTCCCCCTTTTTCATTAAAACAACGAGCAAGAAGTTCTACCTTTTTACTTCAATTTTGGTCATACGCTGAATCATCCACAATCAACAATTTTGGGCGAGTTTTATCGGTAAAACGAGCTACTTTTTGGATCGTAAAACTGCTTAAAAGCAGTAAAAAAAGGCGCCACTTCAAGGTGAATTGATTTAAAAATAAGTGGCGTTAATTGTTTTTTAGCGAGAAACATGTGGTGTAATTTACCAACCCGCTTTGCTTATTTGAGTAAAAAAGCTAATAATAATTATTTTTTACTTTTTGACTAACTTTATTTAAGAATTTATTTCTTTTTTCTGTTGTCGTTTTATTAACTAACCCCAAATATAGCCATTCTCTTTTCTTAATTCCGATGCTTTTTAATGTATTATTTATAAAAACGCCTTTAATTGCATTTCCACCTAGAAATTGTAAATACCATTTTGGAGCTTTTCCAGTATTAATTACAGTAGCCTTTTTTATATTATTAAGGTGTCCCTTAATCCCAGTTTTAGTATCTTCATAGGCGAAATTTTTTATAAACACCTTATCCAAGAAGCCCTTGATCATTGCTGGAACATCATTCCACCAAACCGGAAATATAAAAATTAAATGATCTGTTTTTTTTAATATAGACTGATATTTTTCCACCAATGGATCCATCGTTTTTCCTTTAGAAAATTCAGTAAGTTCCTGCTTACTCATTATTGGATTAAAACCATCAGCATAAAGATCTATTATCTCATAACCCTGATTCTTATCATTTAAAGCATTCTTGATTTGACGAAAAATTGCAGCATTATAGCTTTCCTTCCAAGGATGTGCAAAAACAATTGTGATATTTTCCATTATATTTTTTCACCCTAACTTTTTAACTTTTAAGCTATGCTAAACATGCTTGTTGATTTCCGTAACAGTTTTTTCTCTTTCCAAGGGGCGGTGTAGAAGCCTCCTCAGCACATTGCACTCCTATGGGGACCCCCGAAGTCAGCTCCTTCAATAGGATTCACGCACCATCCGTCCCAATCAACAATGAATCTTGCATTTCTAACCTTTTAAAAAACGATTCAATGTGTTGCTAATAATCTGTCTTACCAAATCTTGTTCCCCACCTTTTAAATTCCCTCCCCTGGAAATGATGGATAATCCAAGGACAAAACTCCACAATTCTATCAATATATAGTCTTCTTTTTCATCAATGCCGTAATAATTCATAAACTCACAGGCATGCTTTTTAAAAATTTCAAAGCCTGACAATTGTTTATCCATGACTAATTGATCTTCCCCATTCACTCTAGTTGAAATAACATAATCACTTAGAAACAATAGTTCGAAATAATTAGGATATTCTATAGAAAATTGAACAAAGCGAACTCCCATTTCCAAAATATTATCTTCTGGTGAATGATCATGATGTTGAAAATCGCCAATATATTCTGCAAACTTTTTAGATACTTCTATAACCAGAGTTAAGATAAAATCTTCTTTATTTTTGAAATGTCTATAAGGTGAACCATGGCTCGCACCGCATACATTTGCCACCCTTCTTAGAGATAAATTCTGAGTACCTTCTTCTTCAATAATTGTCAAGCCAGCATCGATTAATTTTTCTCTTAAATTATCATGATGGTAAGTATCCTGCTTTTTCATTATTCCTCCATCTTTTCAAGCGTTTACACTGTCTATATGCATAATATTAAAAGACTTCAATAAATAATCTGGAAAATGAAAAGAATCAATATAGCCGCTTTTTAAACAATAGGTTTTATCCTCTTTTTTCTCATTAGCAGAATAATAGAGTTCTTGGTCCCAAACATCCGAACTTACCTTTCTAATACCCTCTTTTCCAGAAATAATATTGTCCCAAAAACTCTCTGGGGTTAAAGCGTCAGGTGGATAATAGCATCCATATCCAATAATTGCGATTGGTTCAAAAACCATAATTTTCATTCCCTTCTTTGTTAGTCCCGCTTGTATAGGTAATATTTCACGGATGTTTACAGCGTCTACATTAGTAGTATAAATTTAACAAAAAACTTTTTCAATCCCAAATTATATATTATTTGGGGTAATTTATATAATTTCAAAGAAATGTAAAAAAAAAAATTAAAAAGTAATTTATAAAAGGATTATAAAAAATAAGGGGATATGAAGGCATACACTTATAATGGACCCAAGGAACTAGGAAAATTAGGAGATGTCAATAGATTTATGAGACAAAAAAAGCTACGCATTGGAATTTAAATCTACTATTGTGATTAAATCTAGACGAAGGAAAAAATCAATAAATGAAATTGCTTAAAGTCGTGGTATCCACATAAACCAACTTAAGCAGTTGAAAAAGTAGTTTTAGATCAAATGCTTTAGCTATTAGCCAATGAAAACAAAAAATTCACAAAATTGACCAGATGAGGATAAATTAGTTGTTAGAACCACTAGCATATACACTTTTGCTGTACATGGATCTAAAAAATCACTCGTTTTCTTGTACTAAATGATTTTTGAATCAATAAGAATCTTCTACAATCGCAACGACAGTTGCATGATGCAAAATTCAATCTAAAATTGCATTGGATAGCTTTGTTTCCCGGAAAATTTTATCACATAATTTGAAGTATACATTCGTTGTTAATATCACTCCACACTTTTTGTAACACATGTTAATGAGTTAAAAATAGGCATAAGATATTCCTTAAACCACATTGATGCTTAATCAATACCAACCGTTACCGTTAGGAATACCATATGCCTATCTAAGTTTTACCTGTATATTTATAAAATTTCCTGATCTGTTAAAATAATTGGACCATCTTTTGTAATTGCAATCGTGTGCTCATATTGAGCAGAAAGCTTTCCGTCAATGGTACGAGCTGTCCAGCTATTATCATCCATTTTGCTCTTCCATTCACCAACGTTAACCATTGGTTCGATTGTGATAACCATTCCTTCTTTTAGCCTTGTGCCTTTTCCAGGTTGACCGTAATGAAGAACCATCGGCTCCTCATGGATTGTAGGACCAATACCATGTCCTGTAAATTCACGGACAACCGAGAAGCCTTCCCCTTCAACATACGATTGAATGGCATGCCCGATGTCACCAACACGATTGCCAACAACGGCTTGCTCAATGCCGAGATAAAGAGCTTTTTTGGTTACATCAAGCAATTTTGTTGTTTCTTCAGTAGCGTCGCCAACTTGGTACGTCCAAGCCGAATCTGCAAGGGCCCCATTTATATTAACTACCATGTCAATTGTTACAATGTCACCATTATTTAGCGGCTCATTTCTAGGAAATCCGTGACAAATTTCATCATTGACTGATGCACAGGTTGCAAATTGATAGCCTTGATATCCCTTTTGTTCAGGTGTAGCACCGTGCTTTGCAAGAAAATCATCAACAAAACTATCTATTTCACTCGTTGTAATGCCAGGCTTAATCATTTTTGCAATCTCATGGTGACATTTTGCCAATAATTTTCCGGCTTCATGCATTAATTCAATTTCTCTTTGTGATTTTAGTGTAATCATTGTATGCCTCTTTTCAATATTATTTCTACTATAACTATTTTAATCCAAAAATCCTTTGTAATCCATATTATGTGATGTTTATATTATTATTGGGCTACTTCCCCGGTCCACTCATTCATGCCGCCAGTCATATTATAAATTTGCTTCATTCCATTTTGAACTAAGATTTCACTAGCTTGGGCGGAACGATTTCCAGAACGACATACAATTAAGTATTGCTCGTCTTCAGAAAATTCATTTAAACGTGTCTCTATTTCCTGTAACGGTATTAATTTCGCATCAGGAATATGGCCCTCACCATATTCCTGTGGAGTTCGCACATCAATAACCGTGATACCTTGTTCAATAAGCTGCTTTGCCTCATTTACATCAACATTTGCAAAAGTACCTTCGTCAACACTTGCTTCATTTTGCGGGGGCTGGGATGATGTTTTCGTTTGATTATTTCCCGATCCGGAACAACCAGCTATTGTGATAACAGTTGCCAGAACGAATATAGTTAGTATTTTTTTCATAAAAAGTCTCCTTTGCTACAGGTTAATAGTTCATTGTTGTTTTATTTTGCTGCACAACTTCTAATTTTACACTATTTTTAATACGCATAACTGTATTTTATTACAATAGCAAAACAGACTTTTTTCACTGTCATTATTCGATAAATTCTGTCAACATTTGACGTGGTACCATTAAGGAATGATTACTCTTGAACCTAAATCTTGACAATGTAAAAAAAAATTTACAAACCATTTCACTACTGGTATAGTGAAAAATGTAAGGGGAGCTGAGGGAACTCGGCTGAGAGGATACTAATGCGTATCGACCCGTTTAACCTGATCTGGGTAATGCCAGCGTAGGAATGAACATTTGTATTGAATGTTTTCATACTTATAACGCTTTTGGCTGGCTACCCTGTGGGTAGCTTTTTTTATTTTATTTTTTTGGGGGGATTTTTACTTATGAAAAGGAGTAAGACGTTATTTTTAGTAGAAGTTGCTTTATTTTCTGCACTTGCTTATGTTTTTGATTTATTAGCAAATATGGTTCAATTAAGGCTTTGGCCACAAGGGGGGTCTATCTCTATTGCAATGGTCCCAGTTTTCTTAATTGCTTTTAGATGGGGGATTAAGGGCGGCATGCTTTCGGGTCTTTTACTTGGCGGTCTTCAGGTACTAACCGGGCAAGCCTATATTGTACACCCCATCCAAGGACTTTTAGATTACTTCATTGCTTTTGTTGTTATTGGATTGGCCGGTGTGTTCATGAAACAAATTCAGCATGCGATCAATGAGCACTCCAAAAGCAAAGTTACCGCCTATGTTATTGCCGGGACATTATTGGGAAGCGCGTTACGGTATGCAGCTCATGTTATCGGCGGAATTGTCTTTTTCAGTGAATATGCACCGGAAGGAACTCCAGTAGCCCTATACTCACTTTTATATAATGGCACCTATATGCTCCCAGCATTTATTTTAAGTGCCATTTTTGTATTGTTGCTCATTAATACTGCACCGAAGTATTTCAATGTTACAAACGCAGAGTTCAATTAAATGAAGTTAATTATACTTCGGAAACGGTCGTCCTTTTGGGGACGGCTGTTTTGTTGGATGCCCCCTTCCTCCTATTATGGTAAAATATTCTATATAGAGAAAATAAATTCAGGGAGGATTTATTCATGTTAGAAGATTCAAGCTTTGCAGTGCACCCCGATTCTATAGAGAACCATACTAAGATCATGTATTATGATATTGGGTCACTCCTCTCTTTCGATCAAAACGAATCCATATTCACTATCCAATGTGAACACGGATTTGTTAGTTTACTTTTTTATAGAGATGATATTGTACGAATGATCATGAATCCTTTTTCAGAACCTTCTTTAAAGAGCAGTATTGCGTTAATTAAACAGCCTGATACTGTAACAGTCCAACTAGATGAGCTTGATGACAAGATCATCTTAACCTCACCTAAACTAATTATTGAGCTTCAAAAATCACCGTTTCGTGTTTATGTCGAAGATAAAAATGAAAACAGCCTCGTTACCGAATCCGAACTAGGGATGGGGTATACGAGTACAAATGCAGTCTTTTGTTTTAAAAATATGGATGCGGATGACCATTTTTATGGATTTGGTGAAAAAACGGGTTTTCTTGATAAGCGGGGAGAAAAAATGACGATGTGGAATTCTGATGTTTTTGCCCCGCACAATCCTGAAACTGATGCGTTATATCAATCGATCCCCTACTTCATGACTGTAAGAAACGGAAAAGCCCACGGGATTTTCTTTGATAATACATTTAAAACAACATTTGATTTTAGGTCTAACAACGATACTTATTCTTTTTCAGCTGAAGGCGGGCAACTTGATTATTACATTTTGGCAGGTCCATCACCTAAAGATGTGATCGAGCAGTATACCGATTTAACTGGGCGCAAGCCTCTTCCACCTAAATGGGCCCTAGGCTACCATCAATCCAAATATAGCTATAAATCGGAGCAGGAAGTTAGAGAGCTCGTCCGCCAATTCGCGCAAAAACAAATACCAATTGATGCGATTTATTTCGATATTCATTATATGAACGGCTATCGAGTTTTTACGTTCGATCGTGCAGCCTTTCCAGATCCAAAACAGCTGATCCATGATTTAAAACAAGAAGGGATTCACGTTGTACCCATCGTTGACCCCGGTGTCAAAAAGGATCCGGAATATCACATTTTTAAAGAAGGCGTCCTACAAAACCATTTCTGCAAATACCTAGAAGGGAACCTTTACCTCGATGAAGTTTGGCCGGGAATAAGCGCCTTCCCTGATTTCACAAAGACAGAAACGCAAAAATGGTGGGGAGAAAAGCATTCATTTTATACTGATATGGGAATTGAAGGGATATGGAATGACATGAATGAGCCCGCCGTTTTTAATTCGACAAAAACGATGGATCTTGATGTTATTCATGATAACGACGGGGACTTAAAAACTCATCAAGAACTCCATAATGTATATGGTTTATTAATGGGAAAGGCCACTTACGAAGGCCTAAAAGAACAATTAAATGGGATGCGGCGTCCCTTCCTACTAACCCGCGCAGGCTATGCTGGCATCCAAAGATATGCGGCTGTGTGGACAGGGGACAATCGTAGCTTTTGGGAACATCTAGAAATGTCGCTGCCGATGTGTATGAATCTTGGGATTTCAGGTATTCCATTTTGTGGTCCAGATGTTGGCGGTTTTGCCCATGATTCAAACGGTCAACTATTAACTAGATGGACGCAGGTCGGTGCTTTTACACCTTTTTTCCGAAATCATAATGCCCTTGATACGGTAAGGCAGGAGCCATGGGCTTTTGGGAAAAAATATGAACAAGTCATAAAAAAATTTATCCAACTTCGTTATCAATGGCTTCCACATCTTTACACATTATTCAGGGAAGCAAGCCGAACTGGAATACCTGTAATGAGACCGCTATTTTTGGAATATCCAAATGACCCGAATACAACTAATCTCTCGGATCAATTTCTAATTGGGGATCATGTTCTCATTGCCCCCATTATGAGACCTGATACGTATCACCGCGTAGTGTATTTACCGGAAGGGGATTGGGTCAATTACTGGACAGATGAGGTTATACAAGGAGGAACCCCTATCTTAGTGGAAGCTCCCCTTGAAACGCTGCCGATTTTTATAAAAAAAGGGACGATGATTGCTCATGGAGCGATCAAGCACTCCACCATGGTACCGGAAACCAATCTGGAAATTCATCTATATCCCAGCGAAAAAGGAGAAATGGCTTACACGTTATATGATGATGACGGGGAAACATTCGCTTATGAAAAAGGCGAATACCTTCTTAAAAAAATAACATGTCAACTAACCGAATCCGATATTCAACTATTCATTAATAATGCGGACACTTCATTTAAACCAAGCTGGAGCGAATGGACACTTGTGATCCATCTTTTAAAAGAGCCGCTAAAAGTTTTCGCCAATCATGAAGAAATCGCGAATGATAGGCTCACATTTAACAGGGAAAAGCATACATTTTCAATTAAATTTTATGAATAGTTTATGAAAAAGACCCCCCAAGGGTCTTTTTCTATTATTCTATATTCACTGCAATTAACATCTCAATGAATGAATGAATACATTAGCACAAATGGGATGTCTTACCTATTAAGATGTCCAAAGTAAAGTGCACTATTTTGCAAGACAGTAAAAAGGAGATTTTTTTATGAAACATACAGTTAAACAAGGGGAAACGCTTAGTTCAATTGCCCTTGATTATCGGACCCCTCTCCATGCAATAATCCAAGCAAATCCAACTATAAATCCGCATATGATTTACCTAGGGCAACTTATAACAATCCCAGGTTTTCGACCGGTTGAATCGCAGCCCTACCGGATTCATATCTCGATTTCAAATCGGAAACTTGCATTATATAAGCATGGTAAATTAGTGAAGGTGTATCCGATTGCGGTTGGAAAAATGGTAACTGCAACTCCAGTTGGAGACTACATTATTATAAATAAACAACCGACACCAGGAGGACCATTTGGAACGATGTGGATGAGCCTTTCGAAGCAACATTACGGTATTCACGGAACGAACAATCCAAGCTCGATTGGGAAGGCTGTTTCGCATGGCTGTATAAGGATGTACAATCATGATGTCGAGGAGCTTTCAAGGATTGCACCGATTGGTACACCTGTTTATATAGGGCCGAGTTGACGAGGAAGTCATACTTGCGTGCACAAAAAAGAGCGCCCCCAACTACAGGGAGGCCCTCACCTTCGTTTTTCTATCATAAATCCGATACAACACAAACGCAACAACAGAAATCAATGCACCAGATATATATGGCAAATCAATCATCATTTCATATAGCAGCCCGGCCAATGGCGGACCTAGGATGCGCCCCAATGATTCAAAGGAGGAAAGCACACCGGTTACACTTCCATGCCCACTTGTATTCACTTTGGTTAATAAGGAAGAAACACTTGGGCGAATGACACCATTCCCTAGACCAAATATAGTTAAAAAAAGTGCTGCTGTAAAAAAGTCTTTAATAAATAAAATTAACACAAAACCAATGATGGAAACGATAATCCCGCCCTGAATCACCTTTCCTTCACCAAACTTTTTAATAAATCGGCCGACTAAACCACCTTGAACGGCAGCTCCTGCAAAACCCATTATCATGAAAATATAACCTAGATTAACCGTATCAATCCCAGCACGTGCAGCGGCATAATAAGCAAATGTTGCTTCTAGACCCGCTAATGAAAACGAAATAAAAAATGATAGAAAATAGAGAATGCCCACTGCCCCTTTAACAGTGCTCCAAGGTGTTGCGGCAGCATTTCTGCTTCGTGTAAGCTCCCTGTCTTCTTTTGACAATGATTCTTTTAAAACAAATAACACAACAACAAATGTAATTAACGATACGATGCCTGCGATCCAAAAGGGAGTGGCTAAACTAACTTTTGAAAACAGCCCACCAATAGCAGGCCCAAAAATAAAACCAAGTCCCACTGCTGCCCCAATAATCCCCATTCCTTTTCCACGATCTTCAGGGGTGGTTATATCAGCAACGTATGCCATTGATGTTGGCATATTGGCTGAGGATAAAATTCCACCGATAATTCGGGCTACAAAAAGCATCCATAGCTCAGTAGACATTGCGAATAAGAAAAAGGAGATGGCGAGCCCCGCTATTCCAATTAACAAAACGGGCTTTCGTCCGATTCGGTCTGAAATTCGACCCCACATCGGTGCAAATAATAACTGCATTAGAGAATAAACGGCCATTAACCAGCCTAACTCAGATGGTGTAGCCCCGATCTCCTCCGCAAAAAATGGAAGCACAGGGATGATGATCCCGAAGCCTACCATTACTAAAAACATAATTATAAATAGAAGCAATAATGCCTTTTTGTTTCCCAAAGTTGGTCCTCCGTTTCACTTATCAAATGCGCCTTGGCCTATTAGCGCCTAGATTTTTAGGCCCACGGGATGTGGGGCACAAAGACGTTGCCACAGGACGTGGCATTCTTAGTCTTTGATCTTGGCTCGAAAAAATACCTTTAAAAATCACAAGGCTTGCCAAAGGCTTTAACTTTATTCAGCCAGGGTTTGTACCCCAACTGAATTTAACATACTAACTTGCGTTCATCTCGCCACTGATGGTGCTTTTCAACAATAATAAGTCAATAAATAACTGACAATTTAAATTAAAGTCAGAAAAATTGATATTAGTATATTCTCCAATTTGCTTTAAGCGATAGTTAAGTGTATTGGGATGAATAAACAATTGCTCCGCTGTTGGCTTCGATTTGCAGTTATTCTTTAAATAGATCTCCAGCGTTTTTAATAGCTCGGTTTGATTCTCACCGTCTTTCTGTTTTAATTTTTCTAATTTCGGGTTCACGTAATGAACTTGAGCATTATATTCAGCAAGTACTTGGATATATCTATATACCCCAAGGTTTTCATATTCAAAAGAAAGATGTTCCTGTGTTCCAAGAAAAACAGCTGATTTAATCACTTCTGATCCTTCAAGAAAGCTTTTTCGTAATCGCGTTAATTGGTCGTAAGCGGTCCCAATTCCCGCAAACACTTTCAAGGAATTTTGCTGTTTGGAACTTTTGATGACCCGATTAACTAGGTCCAATCCCTGTTCATTTATTCTATGTTTCTGAGATCTTTCACCCAAGATGACGATAATTTGATTGGACTCTACAAGAAGTTCCGTCATACTCCCTGTTACTTTTAAGTAAGATTGAACTGTATCTTTTAAATACTCAAAATGTTCCTCATTATGATCCTTTAGCTTAAAGATAATCGTCTTAAGTAATTGCGGAATCCTTATATTAAGTGATTCAGCTTCTTGCCTGATCTGTTTTTCATTTTTTGATTGTTCCTTCAACAATTGACGAAAGAACCGCACCCTTGTTTCATTTTTTTCACGTCTTGCTTGACTTCTTTTATATAGAATCTTTCCAAGATGATAAGAAACCTCCCGAATGAACTCAATTTCTTCTTCAGTAAGAGGTTCGTCAATTTCTTGAACCCACATATAACCCATAATTTCATTTTTATATTTCGTACTTGTCACGACCCGATGATTTAATCCGATTTCCTCTATCTTTTTGACGCGAAATGGTGTTGCAATAGATTTTAATTGGTCTATGATTCCCGTTTCAATAAATTTATCTAGGATCGTCACCGGACATTTTTTTGATAAAATGGTTTGTTGATTAGCCTCATCGAAGTCATTTATATAATAGGAGCTATAAGAAAGAAGATAAAATTGATCATCCTCTAAAATAACCGGCTTCTTTAATGTATGACTGACATACTCAATAATTTTATGTATTTCAGTTAGTGATAGTGCCTTTTCTAAGTAGCCCTGCATGAATCAGCCCTCCTTTAAGCACGATGTTAGTCGAAATTTGACTATCTGTATCATATCACAATCTTAATAAAAAAAAGAGATAAGAAATGATTCTTATCTCCGAAAAAGTACTCTTCCATCTTTTTTTATTTGTGTCCTTTAACTGCCTGTTCAAGTTGTTCAAAATGCTCTTCCACGATAGCTGATGGTCTAGCTGTCATTAAGCTCACGACGTAAACTGCTAATAAACTTATGGCAAATCCAGGAATCATTTCATATAAGACGCTTGATAAGCCTACGTTAGACCATACGATAACAGTGACTGCCCCTAGAACCATACCAGCAAGAGCTCCCCATTTTGTCATACGCTTCCAATATAAGCTTAGCAAAATGACTGGTCCAAAGGAGGAACCAAATCCCGCCCATGCATAACCAACGAGGTTTAGGATTGTATCATTTTTTGACCAAGCAAGACTTAGAGCAACGATTGACACTAGTAACACTGATAACCGACCCATTAATACCAATTCTTTATCTGAAGCTTCACGACGGAAAAACGTTTTATATAAGTCCTCAACTAATGAACTGGATGTTACTAATAATTGTGAAGAAATTGTACTCATTACCGCAGCTAGAATGGCTGAAATAAGGAAACCAGTAATGATGGGATGGAATAAAATATTTCCTAACATAATGAAAATCGTTTCTGGATCCTCTAATTTCATTCCATTAATAGAATAGTAGGAAATACCGACAAGACCAGTAAACATAGCTCCTACAACCGAGAAGATCATCCAGCTCATTCCGATGCGGCGCGCTTTCTTCACTTCACCAACATGTGTAATCGCCATAAAACGTACAACAATGTGTGGTTGCCCAAAATAACCAAGACCCCAAGCAAACAGAGAAACAATTCCTAGGAAACTAGTTCCTGTAAAAATATTTAATAGTGCTGGATCGATGGAACGAATTTCAGTGAATGAAGGACCCATACCGCCAACTTCCATAATCGTCACAGCTGGAACAAGAATTAAGGCGAATACCATAATCATACCTTGAACCGCATCTGTCCAACTTACTGCTAAAAATCCGCCAAATAATGTGTAAGCTACTACTACACCTGTGATGATGAATAAGCCTGTTTGATAGCTTATACCAAAAGTACTCTCGAACAATACCCCACCCGAAACCATGCCCGCTGAAACGTAGAAGGTAAAAAAGATCATAATAACTAAACCAGAAATTAAGCGCAGCATTTTTGACTTATCTTCAAAACGGTTTTCAAGATAACCAGGAATCGTAATCGAATTATTCGCAATTTCAGTATAACTTCTTAATCTTGGAGCAACCCAAATCCAGTTTGCCCATGCACCTAAAGTTAAACCAATCGCAATCCAGGAAGCGCTTAATCCAGTTGCATACATTGCACCAGGTAACCCCATTAAAAGCCAGCCACTCATGTCTGATGCCCCGGCACTAAGTGCTGTTACTAACGGACCAAGAGCACGACCACCAAGCATATAATCTGTTAAATTAGAAGTCCGTTTATAAGCGTAGTACCCGATCCAAAGCATCCCTATCATGTATACGCTTACAGAGATTAGTAATTGCATATTCTCCATGGTTTGTTTTACCTCCTCTTGTTTGCTACAAAATTCTGTAGTTTATCTGAACTATCTTTATATTACACAAATTTTATTTGTTTGTGAACATTTTTTTATATTTTTTTATAATTATTATATTTTGAATTTTTAGACTGATTATTATATAAAAGGCGGTAAGGACGATAGTGAATTTGGGATTACCAAATAAATATCCGATCCTCACCATGTATATAGTTATTTTAACATAATTAAAATATCGGTATTTTATTTTATTGATATATCTTTTTAAAGAGCTTCGCTGATTGTCTTCGCTTGCATATGAAGTGCTAAATAGTCTGGACCACCCGCTTTTGAATCTGTACCAGACATATTGAATCCACCAAACGGCTGATAACCAACGATAGCACCTGTACAGTTGCGGTTAAAATATAGGTTACCAACGTGGAATTCACGTTTTGCCCGCTCAATATGCTCACGGTTGTTAGAAATAAGCGCACCGGTTAATCCGTATTCCGTATTATTAGCTATTTCTAGTCCCTCATCAAAAGTCTTACACTTAGAAAATCCTACAACAGGACCAAAGATTTCTTCTTGTTGAATTCTACTATTTGGATCAAGGTCTGCAATGATTGTCGGTTCAATGAAGTATCCTTTTGAATTATCGCCATTACCACCAGCTACGATGCGACCTTCTTGTTTACCGATTTCAATGTATTCCATAATTTTATGAAAGGAAGCTTGATCAATAACTGGTCCCATATAAGTTTCATAAGATTCAGGGTTTCCAGTAACCGCTGCTTTTGTAATCTCAATCACACGATTTAACACTTGATCATAAACATCCTCATGTACAATTGCTCTAGAGCCTGCAGAACATTTTTGACCTGCAAAACCAAAAGCTGACGTAAAAATCGACTGTGCCGCTAATTCAAGATCAGCATCTTTATCAACAACTACGGTATCTTTACCGCCCATTTCGGCAATCACACGCTTAAGATGCTTTTGTCCTGGTTGAACTACAGCCGCACGTCCAAAAATGCGAAGACCGACATCACGAGAACCTGTGAATGTAATTAAAGACGTTTTGGGATGATCAACTAAATAGTCACCAACTTCTGCACCACTACCAGGAAGGAAGTTAACTACGCCTTTAGGAAGACCCGCTTGCTCTAATACCTCTACAAACCAAGCAGCGACAACTGGAGTGGCGCTTGCAGGTTTTAGAACTACAGTATTACCAGTTACAATTGGAGCTACGGTTGTACCAGCCATAATTGCAAATGCGAAGTTCCATGGTGGAATAACAACCGCTACACCAGATGGCTGGTAAACATATTGGTTACGCTCACCTTCACGGCTTTGCACTGGCTTGCCTTTTGCTAATTCAATCATTTGACGTGCATAATATTCCATGAAGTCAATTGCTTCAGCTGTATCCGCATCTGCTTCTTTCCATGGCTTACCTGCTTCTTTTACTAAAATGGCCGAGAATTCATGTTTGCGGCGACGAGTAATTGCAGCGGCACGAAACAGAATGCCTGCTCTAGCTTCGGGATCCCAATTTCTCCATGTTTTGAAGCTTTCCGATGCTGCTTGCATTGCCTTTTCAGCTAAGTCCTTGCCTGCTTTAGAAACACGACCGACAACTTCTTCTTTATTGGCAGGGTTCGTTGATACGATTTTTTGATCCGTTGAGATTCTTTCACCATCAATTAAAAGGTCATAATCTTTACCCATTAATCCGTTAACTTTTTCTAATGCTGCTTCAAAATCCTTACGATTTTTTTCGATTGAAAAATCTGTAAGCGGCTCATGTTTGTATGGTGTATACATAAAATCTCCCCTTTTTTATTATTACACGATTATATTATTCAACTTAAAAAATTTATCATGTATCTATTTAAATTTTAACTTTTAAAGCTGAACTTCTACAATGTTACACAGTAACAATAATGAAGGGCTTTCATTGTATATTTCCCACAATTATATACAAAAAAAGCCAGCACTATGCTGACTTTTTACAGTTAACTTGAATACCTCTCCAATAAAGTTGTTTTTTCTGTAAGAAGTTCCTGAAATTCCTCCGCAGGTAACGGCCGACTAATAAGGAATCCTTGCACCCCGACACATTTATAGGGACGAAGAAACTCGATTTGCTCAGATGTTTCGACACCTTCCGCAATCAACTCCAGTCCTAAATTTTGTCCCATTGAAATAATCGTACTTACTATCACTTTATTATTTTCCTCAGTAAATAAATTCGTAATAAAGGAGCGGTCTATTTTTAATTGATCAATGGGGAATGAATAAAGATAACTTAACGAGCTATAACCAGTTCCAAAATCGTCTACAGAAATACGGACCCCTAACTTTTTGAGGCTTTGTAATATCGATATCACTCTTTCCGTATTTCCAGCCATGCTTTCCGTTATCTCAAGCTCCAAATGCTCAGGTTTAATCTTTGTTAGTTGCAATGTACGGGCCACTGTTTCTACTAAATCTTCCTGATACAATTGACGTAATGAAAGATTTACAGATAATCTTAAGTTCGTAATCCCCATTTCATTCCATTTCTTCAATTGGCTACAGGCTTCAATAATCACCCAATTCCCTATCGGTATAATTAAGCCCGTTTCCTCTGCTAAAGGTATAAATTTGCCTGGTTGAATCATTCCTTTTTTATGGTGATTCCAGCGAATTAACGCCTCCACCCCAATGATTTCACCTGTCTCAATATTGACTTGCGGTTGATAATGCAAAATCAATTCCTTGCGATCAAGAGCCTGCCGCAAATCATTTTCTAAGAACAGATTCTCAAGCAATTCTTTATTCATATCTGGGTGATAAACCAACACTGCTTGGCCGTTTTTCTTCGCCTCATGCATAGCCAGTTGGGCTTGCTTAATTAATTGGTTTGTCTCTTCAATATTTTCATTAAATATAGAAATACCCATTGAAGATGTAATATGAAATTTAAACCCTTTTGCAATCATCGGTTCTTCAATCCGTTTATGGATTTTATTAGCGGTATGAATAAGTTCCTCAAGATTCTCTTTACCTGGCATAAAAAACATAAATTCATCCGCAACCATCCTGGCCAGTATCACGTTATTATTACTAAATTCCTTTAACCGCTCTGCGATCGTTTTTAAAAATAAGTCTCCCATTTCGTTTCCTAATGAATCATTGACGTTTTTAAATCGATTTAGATTTACAGAAACAAGGGCATAACTTTCGCTTGTAATCTCTCTTTTTTTCATATTCTCTTCGAGGCATTTCAAAAGATAGTTTCTATTAAATGAACCGGTGAGCTCGTCGTGATAAGCAAGATAGTTTACCTTTTCAACAACTGCCTCGAGTTTTATTTCACTTTCATTTAAAGCAATTTGCGTTTCATTTTGTTTTAGAAATGCAACCAATATCGCAATGATTACAACACCAAATTCAAGAATAAAACGGACTGATAGAGAGAAAGAATCAAACACTGGCATGATATGCAGAAAAACTAAAGTTAACAGTAAGCCTATTAATATAAAAATAGTGGTCCGATGCTTGGTTTTTCTAAACATTAGATGTCTCCTCGGAAGTATTTTTTTGGGTTTATACAGGGAAAATAGTGAAAAACATGCAAAAAACACTAATTTTATCACATTATAAAATATTAATGAAGGTCTGTATATAACAATAACAATTTATTCAGAAATTATCCTTTTTTCATTATGGAAAAACAATCCCTTCAAGCATACAAAGAATATAATAAAAAAAATGGAAGCATAAAATTTATGCTTCCATTGCTATTTATAATTAATCATTTATTGATATAAAATATCATCTCTCAACGCTTCAACCCTACTCATAGCTTGGTCAATATCCTTCTTCTCGACTCCAAAATGCGCAAGAGAGTCATGCAAATGTTTTACAATTGCATCAAAATGATTAGGTTGCAAATTCATTCCTTCATGCGCTTTCGCCATTGATTGGCCGGAGTATTGATTAGGGCCGCCTAATGCAAAGCTAATAAACTTAGTTTGATGCTTGCGCTGTTTATCCATATCGGTATCCTTGAAAAAGTGGTTTACAGTTGGATCCTTCAGCACCAACTCGTCGTAAAAATAGTCGACAACCTTCCCTACCGCTGCTTCCCCGCCAACTTTTTCATATAATGTTTGTTCCATGAAAATACACCCTTTCTAGTGAAGTCACAAAGTGTATTTTCTTCAAACTTCGAGCCATTTATTCTGCTACCCCCAAAAAACAAATTTTTACGTAGAATTATGTAATTAGTAAAGAATTTGAAATAGAATGGATGAACTATATGTTTTTTACACATACTATTGGAATTGGGATCGATTTAGGATCAACAAATATTTTATTGCACCAAAAAGGGAAAGGTATTATCTTTCAGGAACCTTCCGTTCTCGCCATTAATGTTAATACAAATGAAATTGTCGCAATTGGAAATGAAGCGAAAAATATGATTGGAAAAACTCCAAAAAATGTAGAGGTTATCAACCCGATTAGGAATGGTGTGATTTCTGATTACAATCGGACAGCTCAAATACTAAAAATACTAATGGAAAAAGGTTCAAACAGGGGCAACTTTTCATTTCAAAAACCTAATGTTGTGATTGCAGCACCAACGAAGTCAACACCTGTAGAAAAGCGGGCGATGATCGATGCCGTAAAAAGTTGTGGTGCAAAGCAGGTTCATATTATTGAAAACACAATATCAGCTGCGATCGGTTCCGAGCTTAAGGTTGATGAACCTATCGCAAGTATGATTGTAGATATTGGTGGAGGCACAACAGAGGTTGCGATCATTTCCTACGGTGGTGTTGTTGCCTGCCATACGCTTAAAATTGGCGGTAACAAATTTGACGAAGATATCACTCAATACATTCGCAAAAAATACAATTTACTTATTGGTCAACAAACGGCTGAACAAATAAAAATAGAGATTGGTTTTGCAACAAAGAACCATGATGAATTACATTGTGATGCCCGCGGCAGATATTTGGTCACAGGGCTTCCGAATACGATTACACTATCATCTAAAGAAGTACATGATGCAATCAAGGAATCTTTGGAACAAGTTTTAGCGACAATTCGGTTAACTTTAGAAGAGTGTCCACCTGAATTAAGCGGGGATATTGTTGATTATGGAATTACTTTAACTGGAGGCGGGGCTCTTTTAAAAGGGGTTCAAGCGTGGCTAAGCGCAGAAATACATCTACCCGTTAATCTTGCCCCTTCTCCTCTTGAATCAGTTGTGATCGGCACTGGAAAAGCACTCGGATTTGTCGGTAAAATGAAAAACAGGAACGATTCTCTAGTATATTTAAAAGAAAAAGTGCCCAATTAAAAACTGGGCACTTTAATTTTTTACTTCTTAATTAATTCAAGCTCTACAGGAATACATTCTTCAACCTTTTCAGCTTTTACAGCATCTTCAGTAGCATCCAAAACCAACTACTTCTTTTGTTTTATTACTATTGAAATTTCCGTTGCCAGGGATTTATGCAAATGCCTTACTCTCATCTTCCTTTCGAAAGAAGCTGCGCATCGCCGTATACACATCTGACTTTTGCTTTAAGATATAATAACGGAATTTTTCATCGTTAATGTTTTTATAAGCTGACATGAGGGTGCTATGGCGATTGTACTGATTGACTTCGCCGTAACCGAACATGTTGCTTACTTTCATTAAGTCTCCCACTAATTTTACACAACGGGCATTATCGGATGTTAAATTGTCTCCATCTGAAAAGTGGAAAGGATAAATATTGTATTTTGTTGGATGGTATTTTTGTTCGATGATTTCTAATGCTTTACGATAGGCAGATGAACATATGGTTCCTCCACTTTCCCCTTTAGAGAAGAAGTCATCCTCTGAAACTACTTTTGCTTCTGTATGGTGTGCAATAAATTCAATTTCAACAGTTTCATATTTTGTCCGCAGGAACCTTGTCATCCAGAAGAAAAAACTGCGAGCCATATACTTTTCCCAGATCCCCATTGAGCCTGACGTATCCATCATGGCAATTACAACTGCTTTTGATTCAGGCTTAACAATCTCATTCCAAGTTTTAAAGCGGATATCTTCACGATAGATTGGTTGGAAGCTAGGCTCCCCCTTCATTGCATTCCGAACAAAAGCATTTTTGAGTGTTCGTTTTTTATCAATATTGCCCATTAATCCTGTTTTTCTAACATCATTAAAATCAATATCCTCTACAACATTTTCATCACGTTCTTTTTGCTGTAAATTCGGTAGCTCTAATTCTCTGAAAAGTGCAGCCTCAATTTCCATTAAAGACACTTCAGCCTCAAAATAATCTTCCCCTGCCTGATCGCCTGCATCTTGCCCTTTTCCAGGAGCTTTTTCACCAGATCCGTCACGAGCAACAACATCACCGACTTGGCTTTCCCCGTCACCCTGGCCCACGTGTTTTGTTTTATCATAATTATAACGTATTTTGTATTCATCCAATGAACGTATAGGTATCTTTACGACTTCCCGACCGTTAGACATGATTATACTTTCTTCTGTTATGAGGTCTGGCAGATTATTTTTTATAGCTTCTTTTACTTTTTCCTGATGTCGTTGTTGATCATCATGTCCTTTCCGGTGGAGGGACCAGTCTTCCTTTGAAATCGAAAAATGCTTATCATTGCCTGCTGCCATACTATTTTCCCTCCTTAAGCTAAAGTTTTCAATTTTGTAACGAACTGTTTCTAATCTCATATACTAAATGTGGAAGGTTTCCAATTTTTTAAGAGTTTACTTTATCCTATGCAATTGATTTAAATAATTGCTATATAATTTTTACTTTTCAGCTAAATTGGACAACTGAATCATGAGTGAAGACGGAGCGCGAAGGCGAGTGTGGTGGGACTTAGAGGCGGGGACTCCGGCTCTTTTTTTCGTTGGGTGTGGTAGGACGCGGGGGCGGGGACTCCGGCTCTTTTCGTTGTAACCTTTTTCCATACAGCTTGTCTTTTATAATAGAAGTACATTATTAGGAACTACACACAATGCTATTAGTGTAAAAGGTGGCTTTCATCATAATTGGGTTTGAGGACAGAAGTGTAAGCGCCCAAGGAAACCTGTCCTCAAACTAGGCTTTTAAGGACAAAAGTGACTGGCAATCAGGGATATCTGTCCTTAAACTAGGCTTTTGAGGACAAAGGTGGCTGGCAATCAGGAATATCTGTCCTCAAACTAGGCTTTTGAGGACAAAAGTGACTGGCAATCAGGGATATCTGTCCTCAAACTAGGCTTTTGAGGACAAAGATGGCTGGCAATCAGGAATATCTGTCCTCAAACTGTCCTTTTGAGGACAATTCATCATGGCAATCAGGAATATCTGTCCTTAAAGCAGTTATTAAAACAAATAAATATCCTCATTCAAATTCTCCTTTCACACACAATTTAAAATTTAAATACTCCTAAGTCTATTTTACTACTATATTTTTCCACCTTTTACTGCTTTTAACGAAAATAATTGAATGATTTATGAACTTAATAATGTCAATGATACTTTGGACCTAAAAATGTACAATTTGTTAAAGTTCGGTGAATACCGCGTTTGTACACATATGTAATGCTATAATTATACATAATTTGGCATAAATGGTTTTTGCTCTTAAAGATTGTGAAGAGAACTGTAACCGTTTTAGAAGGGAAGATAATTTTGAACCGGAACATTAAATTAATGATTTTAGATAATCACCCTTTCGTTGCGGGTGCAATTGGTGAGTATCTAGATAGAGTAGATGACTTTAAGGTAATAGAAAAAGTGAATGACTGCCAAAAAGCGTTGACCTTCATTGAACAATGCAAACCCGATGTCTTAATCATGGACCCATTCTTAAAAAATGGCAAAGGGATAAATTTAGTCAAATCTATTAAAGATACATACAAGGACACTATAAAAATAATAATATTTACTGATTATCACTGTAATGAGTTCATAAAAGTTGCATATCAAATAGGGATCCATGCCTATATATTAAAGGAAGAACCCTTTGAGAAAGTCATTAACGCAGTACGGCAAAGCTTCCTTGGAAATGTGTTATTGCCACACCACTTCCCAATAGCCGATAGTGCATCACATAATTTAACTATGACTGAAATTGAAATTTTGAATCTAATTTCTAAAGAAAAAAATAATCAGGAAATCGCAAAAGAATTACATATTAGTAAGCGGACAGTGGAATATCATATTACATCGATATACCAGAAGCTAGGCGTTTATTCACGAGTGGGCGCCATTATGAAAGGAATGGAAAAAGGAATTCTTTATTTATAGAGCGTGTTCAAAAAGTCCAAAAATTTTTCAAAAAACAAAAATGCACCTTAGCGAAAAATGGTAAAATGGAAGTGGCTAAACCACCAAAAATACCAATTTGCGAGGTGCATTTTCATGGATT
>DULJ01000124.1 GCA_012840465.1 Caryophanales bacterium | reverse complement strand
CTTGGGCAGTGATTTTCTGCGCAGCGTGCCCCCGGAACAACGCCGGCGCTGGGTGCTCACCCCCCATCCGGGGGAAATGGCCCGGCTCACCGCTTCCGATCCGGCAGCGGTGAATGGGGATCGGGTGGGCAGTGCCTTAAACTACGCCCAGCAGTGGGGGTTGGTGGTGGTCCTTAAGGGTGCCCCCACGGTGACCGCTGCGCCAGAGAGGGTGTACATTAACAGTACCGGCAACCACGGGCTCGCCACCGCGGGTACCGGGGATATCCTCACCGGCCTGACCGCGGCCCTCTTGGGCCAAGGGCTGGAGCCACTGCGGGCTGGGGCCCTGGCCGCCTACGTGCACGGCCGGGCCGGTGATCTAGCCGCGGCCAAAGGCCCTCGGGGCCTGAAGGCCGGCGACTGCCTCCCTTTCATCCAGGAGATTTTGCAATAGGACGGAGTGGTGCCTCCATGAGCAAGCTCACCAGACAGGTGTGGGCGGAGGTTAGCCTAGAAAACATAGCACACAATGTACAGCAGTTTCGCCAGTTGATCGGCCCCGGCTGTGAACTTATGGCTGTGGTGAAGGGCAACGCCTATGGGCACGGCGCTTTGGAGACAGCCTACACCATGATCGCCCACGGCGCCAATTGGCTGGCCACCGCCCTGCCGGAAGAGGCCGTGCGGCTGCGCCGGGGAGGCATTACCGCCCCCATTTTGGTGTTGGGGGCAGTGGGTGCAGATGAGCTGGATGTGTGTGTAGCATACGATCTGGCCGTGACCGTGTTTGAGCCCCATATTGCCCGCCTCCTGTCCAAGGCGGCGGTGGCCCAGGGCAAGACGGCGAAGGTGCACATCAAGGTGGATACGGGCATGGGCCGGCTGGGACTTTTGCCCGGCGACTTTGGCGCCCTGGTAGAGTTGGTGCAGAGCCTGCCGGGGCTGGAGATCCAGGGAGTGTTCACCCATTTTGCCCGGGCTGAAGAGCCGGATCTGGAATACACCCGCTGGCAGTGGGAGCGCTTTTGCCGTGTGAAGGAGGATTTGGCTGCCCGGAAAGTCCAGGTGCCCTTGTACCACGCCGCCAATACCGCGGCCACCTTGTTCTTCCCCGAATCCCGCCAGGATCTGGTCCGGGTGGGGCTGGGCATTTACGGCCTGTACCCCGATGGGAGGCGCCCATTGGACCTGAGGCCCGCGCTGAGCTTGAAGACCCGGGTGGCCTTCGTGAAGAGGGTGCCCGCGGGTAGTGCCGTCAGCTACGGCGGAACCTATGTAACCTGGAAGGAAACGTCCCTGGCTGTTCTGCCCATCGGTTATGCCGACGGGCTTTCCCGGCGGCTGGGGAACCGGGGGCAGGTGATCATCCACGGGCATTACTGCCCCATTGTGGGGAATGTGACCATGGACCACACCATGGTGGACGTGGGGGATCTGCCGGTGCGCATTGGGGATGAAGTGATCCTGCTGGGAACAGATGGAAACTTGGCCGTCACTGCCGACGACTGGGCCAGGCATCTGGGAACCATCAACTATGAGATCACCTGCATGCTCACCAACCGGGTGGAAAGGGTGTATATCGCGCCTCCCCCCGCATAGGATCCCTATACGGAGGGATGGAGCGTGCAGAGGATCTTGGTGTGGCTCCTGGTTCTGCTGTGCACAGGCGGACAGGCCGCAGCTGGCCAGGTGCTGTTCCAGATGCGGGATCCCAGGGGAGATGACCGGGGGGCAGGGGATGTGGAGTATCCCAGCCACGAGGTGTTCGTCCCCGGCCTGTTTGACCTGCTCAGTCTGGAGGTCAGCGCCGACGAGCAGTACGTCTATTTCGATTTGGAGTTCGCTGCCTTAACCAATCCCTTCCGCGCCCCGGAAGGGTACTTCCACCAGCGCCTCGAAGTGTATATAACTACAGGAAGCCGTCCTGGGCCAGATACTATCTTCCTGGGCTCCCACCAGCTGAGCACAGGTTCCTCTGCTGGCTGGGATCTGCGCTTAAGTGCGGCTCCCTTTGGGGAAACCAGGCTCTACATCCGGCGTGGGCCGGAGGGGAGTTTTGCCGTCTTCAGCCAGGGAGTAAGCAGCCGCGCGCTGCCTGGAGAGAACATCATCCGCCTGCAGGTGGACAGGACG
>DULJ01000037.1 GCA_012840465.1 Caryophanales bacterium | reverse complement strand
CCTGAGCCAGGATCAAACTCTCCGAAAAGTGTTTGATTGCTCAAAATTAATACTGACTTGTTTGTTGAACTTGATGTTCAACTTTGTTTGCACGCTTGACATTTTGTTTAGTTTTCAAAGATCATTTCGTTCGTCGTATTTTCAGCGACAAGATTTATCTTAACATCTTATTTTGCAGAAGTCAACAACTTTTTTTATTTAAGTTCTCTGCTTTCGTAGAGATCCTTTATATCTTACAACATCGCGTGACTGATGTCAAAAAATTAAATGTAAACTTTTTGTGAACACCATCAACTGCAACTTTAATAATATATCACCCCTAAAAGGTAAAGTCAACAAATTTCTACAAAAAAATACAAATGGCTTTATCCACTATAGCCATTTGCATTTGGATTAGAGAATGATTTGATCAATCGCTATTAAAGCTGCCATACCAGGGATGCCTAAAAACCCACCAATGCAAGCTGTAACGAAATTAATTGGAATATGAAAGTCCATTAATGTCCCAATTGAATTTATAATAAACAGACCTAAGGCACCGATCATGATTTTTATAAGGCCACTACCCACCATTCTTATTGGTTTAATCGGGGCGCCTAATATTAACAGGAGACCCATTAGCCCTCCGAGAACAACGATAATCGTCGTCGGTTCAAATGTACCTATATCCATCATCCCTTCCCCTTTCACACATTGTCCCATTTATTATCATTACTATGAAGGGGAGGTTTAAAAAAGAACAAAGAAAGGCTCTTTATTTTCGGTCCGCTGATAGATTACGAACTTTAGCCTCTCTTACTAAATAAAAATACTTGGACTCTGAAATTTTTAGTTCATTCAGTAAATGTACACTCGGATCTATACCTTTTTCTACTAATACCTTATTTCTCATCCATTCGTCTTTAAGTTCATTTAAAGAACTCCACAGTTTTTGATCTGTCTCTCTTCGAAGTTTCCCTTTGCGGCGGAAAAACATCAACTAATCCCCCTGTTCGTTATAATTCACGTCGTCCTTCTAATGCCTTTGATAGGGTGACTTCATCTGCATATTCCAAGTCCCCACCAACCGGCAGACCGTGGGCAATTCTAGTAATGCGGATACCCGATGGCTTGACTAATCGTGAAATATACATAGCTGTTGCTTCTCCTTCTATATTCGGGTTTGTGGCAAGAATAATTTCCTGTACTTCTTCATCCTGCAATCTTTTCAATAGTTCCGCTACTTTAATATCTTCCGGACCTACACCATCCATTGGTGAAATGGCACCATGAAGTACATGGTACAGACCATGGTACTCCTTCATTTTTTCCATAGCAATGACATCTTTTGGGTCCTGGACAACACAAATAACACTGTGATCCCGGTAATGGTCATCACAAATGGAGCATGGGTCTCGGTCTGTTATATTAAAACAAACAGAGCAATGTATCAGATTTCTTTTGGCATTCACCAACGCTTTACCGAAATCCAATACATCTTCCTCTTTCATTTTTAATACAAAAAAAGCCAGACGAACGGCCGTTTTAGGACCGATCCCTGGCAATTTCATAAAGCTATCAATCAGCTTCGCAATTGGTTCAGGGTAATGCATTTTTTTGTCTCCTCTTTTAGAAAAGCGTAAGCGCCTGGCTGCTTGCCCTAGACAATAATGTACAAATTTATATACTTTTTTATAGTATTAAAATAGGCCTGGAATATTTAAACCTTGCGTATATTTACCCATTGTTTGGTTTGTCTTTTCATCAACCTTCTTTAAGGCATCATTTGTTGCAGCTAAGATTAAATCTTGAAGCATTTCAATGTCTTCAGGATCTACTACTTCTTCATTAATCTTTACTTCCTGAACAATTTTGCCTCCAGTAACAGTGACAGAGACCATACCGCCACCAGCTGTTCCTTCGAATACCATTGCCAACAATTCTTCCTGCGACTGTTGCATTTGCTTTTGCATTTTTTGCACTTGCTTCATCATATTATTCATATTTCCCATTCCACCACGCATATTGTGAAACCTCCTGTAAGTATAATCAATAATTTATTAATCTTTTATTTCAATTAAATCAGAACCAAATAATTTTTTTGCTTCTGCAATTAATGGATCTTCTTCAGGCACTTCCTCTTCATTTTCATTCTTTTGCTTACGAATAAATTCCTCTTTTACAGTTTCCCATTCATCAAGAGTGATCGCATGCATTTTCAAATCTAAGCCCGTTGTTTCTCTGAGAACCTTTTCAATTATATCACGTTTATTTGTTGATGCCATTTGGCAGTGAAATTCATGTTTAAAGGCAAGAACGAAGGCTGTTTTTGAAGCTGCAACAACTTTGGCATCTAGAATCATCGCCTGCGCAGCAATTTCTCGATTTTTTAAATTATCTAGAAATAACCCCCACTGGCTTGATAACCAGCCAAGGTCCTGCTTTGAGGCAGTTTTCAACATTTCCCTTACCGGACCTGTTGCCTTTCTGGAGTTTCGGCTTGACCCTGCTTTTACAGGTTTCCTCTCCGCTTGGTGCAATTCGGAACCTCTACCCGAGTCGACCATCGAACCATTTTTCTTCCACTCATTTAATTCCGATTCCAACCGATTGATGCGATCAAGGAGTGCACCGATTTGGTCATTGGCCCCTGAGTCACCCGTTCCTGCATCACTCTGCTGCTGTTGGCATATTTTTACTAAAGCCAACTCTAGGAAAATTCTCGGATGATTTGTCCATTTCATTTCTTGTTGGCTTTCGTTAAGCTGATTTATGATTGTATAGATTTGGTCTGGTGATGTTTCAGCGGATAACTTCTGAAACGCCTCATCAACAATCGCCCGTTCCATCATTCCCTCTAGATTCGGTGCAGTTTGATATAACAACATATCTCTAAAGTAAAAAAT
Source organism: Caryophanales bacterium (assembly GCA_012840465.1). GTDB lineage: Bacteria > Bacillota > Bacilli > Bacillales > Bacillaceae_J > Schinkia. The sequence goes on along the minus strand of DULJ01000037.1, from coordinate 59,352 downwards.
TAAATCCTCGATAAAACGAGTCGGCTCTTTACCTAGCTTTAAAAGCTTATCAACTATATGTAATGCCTCTACTACATCCCTGTTCAACAAATTCCCGGCGGTTTCAACTAAAAATTGCTGGGAAACAGCTCCTGTGATAGATAGGACATCCTCTACCGTTACTCTCTCACCACTAAATGAGATTGCTTGGTCGAGAAGGCTTAATGCATCACGCATTCCACCTTCAGCGGCCTTTGCGATTAATGGCAAAGCTTGCTCTTCTGTCTCAATATTGTTTGAGTCTGTAATTTCCTTCATTCGTTCGACCATCGCTTGAGGCGGAATTCGTTTAAATTCAAAACGCTGACAACGGGAAATAATCGTTAGTGGGATTTTATGCGGTTCAGTTGTTGCTAAAATAAAAATAACATGTTTCGGCGGCTCTTCTAATGTTTTGAGTAGTGCGTTAAAGGCGCCAATAGAAAGCATATGTACCTCGTCGATAATATATACCTTATAGCGAACAGAGCTTGGTGCATAGTTAACTTTATCCCGTATATCCCGAATTTCTTCGACGCCATTATTTGAGGCAGCGTCAATTTCAATAACATCCGATATCGAACCGTTTGTAATACCTCTACAAGCATCACACTCATTACAGGGCTCACTAATTGGCGCCCTTTCACAGTTAACAGCCTTTGCTAAAATCTTTGCAGCACTTGTTTTCCCTGTACCGCGTGGACCGGAAAATAAATAAGCATGGGAAAGTTTTTCTTGAACTAATGCATTTTGCAATGTTCTTGTAATATGTTCTTGACCGACTACATCATGAAAGGTCTGCGGTCTCCAAACCCGGTACAACGCTTGATATGCCATTCCCATGCCTCCCTTTACCTTACTTTTTTTATTTCATATATACTAAATAATTATAACTGATATAGCCTTTTTTTCCAAAGGTAATATTACTGTCAAGGAAATGCAAAAGACCCACCATTTACGTTAAATATTTATTATGATAATCAGTACGATTACTATTTAGATAATGGCTATTCAAATAGCACAGCATCAAGGAAAGCTTTTATGGACGATTCACATATTATGGACTTAACCAATAACTGTGTTGGTCGTGCGTATCCTAGTAAGTCATCAAATTATCGGAGAGCATTCTACACAGCCAAAAACAACGATGAATTAATTTTAAGTGAATCTAGTGTAACCAATTGGGATTATAAATACGTTTGGAAAAATGAATGGTATACTTATTAAAAATCAAGCCCAACATAATGTTGGGCCTCTAAGGTGGTCTTTTAATTGTTTTATAATGTTATCGTATATGGCTGCTTACTCATTTCTTTAATTGTAATTGTAACTTTATCCCCGAATTTTGTAAGCTACTCTAATAATGAGTATCCTCTTTTTTCAGATATTATAAATACCTTTTTATTTATCCCCAGCTTTTTTATAGCCAGTTTTTCGATCATCCAAATTTTAAATTCATTTTTTCAAAATACTAAAGCGAAAGTATTATCCAGCTTTGTTTTAATTATCTGTTCATTTTGCGTTCTAAAGCTAATCGTAAAAACAGACAATATTTCACTTTTACTTTTATCTTTAATTGGATTTTTAATAGGAACCTTTTATTTTATAATAATCAATCTATTAAATAAAAAAAGATAGTAGGGATAACCAATCCTTACTATCTTTACTCCAAATAATGATACATCTTTAACATAACGGTGGGTTCTTAAAAGCTTATGTACGTGTCGTGCACCTTCCGTCGATATGGCAACCATAAGCGTTACTTAAGCAGTTAGCTCGGTCCAGGCAACCCCACGGCACACGAGATGATCCACTTACTGCTGCTTCCTTCCGGACCTGACAGGGTTCGTGGGTTCCCGTTGCGTAGGACCCAGACGTCAACACCACTTACTTAAGGCAGGCCTTACGGCTACCAACCTCGAGAAGGGATTCGGCCTCGCTACAGCGGATTGCGAGTACAGGGCACCGCTACCTCCCCGCTTAGCACGACTCCCTAAGTATATAGTCTTTTATCCAAAAAATCAATAAGATAGGCGGTGGTAATTGTTTGTACATTTTTTCTGCTTTTTCTTTTCACGTAGCCCTTTAAAAAAATTACTTAGTAATCCAGCACATTCATCCTCCAACACACCACTTGTCACTTCAGCGGTATGATTGAAGCGGTCCTCCTGTAATAAATTCATGAGCGTTCCGGCACAGCCGCCCTTCGGATCCTTCGCTCCATACACAACCCGGTCGACCCTTGATAAAACAATAGCCCCGGCACACATTGGGCATGGCTCCAATGTCACATATAATGTAGTTTCAGAAAGCCGCCATGTCCCTAACTTTTGGCAAGCATCATCGATCGCTAACAGTTCCGCATGGGCGATGGCCCTTTGCCTGGTTTCTCTTAAGTTATATGCTGTAGAAATGATTTCTCCATCCTTAACAATAACAGCCCCAATTGGAACCTCACCGATTGCTTCTGCTTTTTTTGCTTCCTCAATAGCAGCCTTCATAAATAATTCATCTTGGCTAGTCATTTAAATGCTCCTTTTCGTACACATCGTCTTCCACAATTATAATAAACTTTGTTTATGGAAGAAAAGCGAAGGTTTATTCATTTAGAATCAGAACTACACTACAAAAAAGCGAGCTAATAGGACAGCCCCCTCGGAAGGGTAACAAATAAGCGGAAGTTTTCCGGTTATTTGCAAAATGGAGCTCATTTTGGCTTAAATAAGGGGAGGTTTTCCGGTTATTGTAAGAAAAGTCGCCCATTTTTGCAGTTTAATATCAAATAGACGGAATGTCTCCGTTTATTTCTGCTAATTTTCATCCAATTACCTAATTAAGCGGAATTTCCCCGCCTATTTATTTGATGAACCCTAAAAAAGGTAGCAAAAGGTCACAATATCTTAGAAAAGAGCCAAAACAAAAAAAACTGTAAGCAACAGTATGTGCCCACAGTTTTTCAATTGACTTATCTTTGTATAAGAAAATTATCGTTCAAGCCCATGTTTTCTAACAACAGCATCATCCCGAAGCATCGTCCAGATTGCCGGATCTTCCATTCCCAGTCTCCAAAGGGCTAAGCCACGAATTCCCAACCGATTCGCCAACTCTACTTTTGCTCTTATGCTTGCACTGTCTTCAAACCATACTTCATGGTTAACACCATTTTCATCTGTATAAGCAAACATTGGGGTTTGCGTTTCTTTATCAAAAGTAATTTCCTTATTATATTTCTTAGCTAAATTGATTGCCATATCATAAGTAACATACGATGCACGACCTGTTTTAAGGTTAAAATCAAAGCCAAATACGGAAACTGCTGCTACGATCTTTTCTTTTGGCATAACCGTCATCGCATACCGTAAAACTTTCTCCATCCGTCCGATTGAAACAACCGGCCCCGGACCGCTGCCAGGCCAGCCATGTTCATTATATAGCATAATAACAAATTGGTCTGTTGGCTGATGAAGATTCGGATAATCAAACGGTTTGGCGAAAACACTCGGATCCTTAGGACCTATTTTCGATGGTACAGCGGTTGAAAAGAAGTATCCCCGCTCATCGAAGACACGACCGATCACACGATATAGCTGGGTCAAACGATTTCTGTCTTCCTCTAACACATCTTCAATATCAATGTCGACACCATCTAATCCATATTGCTCAACAAGTCGAACTAAATTCGATGCAAAAGCATTCATATTTTGTTCAGATGAGACAAGCTCATGGATAACACGCTTGGCAAGTTCTACCCCTTCATCATATAAAAGATTATGGACTGTTGCGAGCATTTTTACATTATGACGGTGACCAATTGTGACGACAGCCCGAATTTCATCATCCGTAAATTCACCAAACTTATCAATTGTTGTTGGGTTATCTTTACTGATTCTAAACATGAATAAACCAGCCTGCGATATTTGCCCCATGTTAGTAACAAATGACTGATAGGAGCTTGGAAGCGTCGGACCCTCTTCCAATGTATAGTAGCCTAAAATTTGAACGATTGGTTCAGAACCATCATAGGCATGTAATGTTGTTACCGTTTTTGAAATCCAACCGGGATTTCCATTAAATAATGCAACCCGATACCAATCCCCTTGGACGCCTAGGAGCGGCAATCTTGCCCCCCGGGCCATTTGTGCTAAAACATTATAACTTGCCCCTGGTCTCTCCCTGACATTGGCTGCATCAACATTAACAACCACTTCAGAAAATACAGGGATTGTCAGCTTTTGACCAATATTTAAATCCATATTTTCTAAATGATTTAGAGTCATTATACTCTCAACCGTTATATTGTACTTGTTTGCAATGCTGTATAACGAATCCCCTGATTTAACGGTATATTCCGTTTGTCTCTCATTTTCTTCCGATACTTTAAGCCGTTGTCCGATATAAATAATGTTTGAACGCAACTGATTCAGATTCTTTATCTCCTCAACCGTAGTTTCAAACCGTTCGGAAAGTGTATATAAGGAATCCCCTGCCTGAACGATATAGTAATCAACATTGAATTCCTCAGGAATAACAAGCTGTTGATTAGCATAAATAATATTATCCTCTAAGCGGTTCATTCCTTTTAATTCTTCCACATCTAAACCAAATCTTGCCGCAATTGTATACAAGCTATCCCCCGGCTGGACATTATATACCGTTTTTTCTAAATTAGAAGGAACGGTTAATGGCTGACCAATATAAATAACATTTGACGTTAAACGGTTTTCATCTTTAATACCTTGGACTGTCGCATTAAACTTTTGTGCAATTGAAGATAAAGATTCCCCAGGTTGCACGACATACATGATTTGCCGATAGTACATTTTGAGTCTCATCCCCCTCACCTAGACATCTACATCAATATATGCAAGGAGGGGGCATTTTTGACAAAGAAAAAAAGAACGATCACATAGACAGTCCTTCGAAATATAGGTTTTTCACTAAATCAAGGTGATTTTTCTGAAATCTAAACTTATTCTTTTGCCCGACCCCATCTTCGTTCCCTCAATCGATCAACAATCGTGATGTCTCTTTTATGGGCGATTTCTTTTTCAGTAAATAAATCTGCTTTTTCCTTTACCTCCACTATATTATCCGGTTCTTTACACTTTTCATGAATTAAATTTCTGATGAGCTGGCTTTGACTGATGGGCGCTTGAAACTTTTGATAATGCAGCTCTCTTAATTCCTCAATTTTTTGTGCCTCTTCCTTGGAGACTCGTAAAGTAATTGTCTTATACATACCATTCACCTCTTTACTTAAGGATAATATCCTTCTAGTAAAAAGGTCGTCGGTTTGCGCTGGAAGTCTTTAGCTTTTATCATTGATTATTGTCGATTATTGCGCATTATTGGGTGGAAAAAGATTTGATTTGTCTATTACTATGATTTTTAATATTCTACTGAACTAGCTGTTTCTGCAAATCTCTTACAAAAATCACATCTATTCGTAATCACAATTTTTTTATCATCAAAGGTGATCGAACCCTGTTCCTTTAACTTCAAAATCACTCGATTTACACTTTCACGAGTTGAACCAATAATATTAGCTAATTCCTGTATCGTTAACGGGAGCTCTATTTTGACACCACATTTTGTCCTTTTGCCAAAATCATTCGCAAGCCTTTCAATTGTTTTAACCGTTTTCGTATAGACATCTAATAAGGCTACATCCCCTAATATATTCGAAAATGAATATAATTGCCCCGCCATAAAGCGAATCATTTCAACTGAAAAACTAGGATTCGTTCCCATTAGTTCCTCTACATCGGCAGCCAACAAATATAATACCTCTGTATCCGCTAGTGTTTGTGCCGTTCCTGGATACGTGGCGCCTCGTGCACTAAATACAGAAACCTCCGCAAAAAGATTACCAGGTCGCTTAATGCAAACAACTAATTCCTTCCCCTGATGGTTAACCTTCTTTATTTTAACTGTCCCACTTTTTACAAAATAAATCGCCTTTGATTCATCAGTTTCAGAGAATATAATCTCTCCTTTTTTATAAGTTGCCGTTTTCACCTTTAAACTCAAAGTACTTATTATATTATCAGAAACATTTTGAAAAAAAGGAATGCTTCTTAGAAATTCAATATCCATATTTTCTAAACCCTCCCCGGTAATAGCAGAAAAGTAATGATTATGATCCAATGATAACTTCATTATAATTTACATTTGTTATCTTCTTACCGCTAACCGAGAAATGACATGAAATCTACATATTTGAACAAAAATAAAAACCCTTAGTATACCAAGAGTTTTAGTAGCGGCCCCGAGAGGAATCGAACCTCCGACGCACGGTTTAGGAAACCGACGCTCTATCCGCTGAGCTACGGAGCCAAATATATGAATGTGTCTATTTATTAATTATAATAACAATAGCTAAAAAGTAAACCCTAAATTAAAAGTAGAAAGGACCCAGCATAGTATACGGGGTCCCTCCTGCAAAGGACTACTGCACTATTTCTTGCACATCTTGTGACTCTACTAACTTTTCTGAATCCTGAATACTTTTCTCGGAATCTTGAACATTCTCTAGTTCTTGCGTTTCCTCTAATTCTTGCAGTTTCTCTTCAACCGTAACTAAATCAATTGCAAGTGGCAATGCTGAGCCGCCAGCATGCATGATTTCAAGTTCGATCAATCCTTTTTCTTTTTCAGAAACATAATCAATGATAGAAGCTAATTCCGTCATCGGCTTGAGAGTTGGGATTAAATAGACTTTTCCATCCACCTTTACAGCTCCATTGTAAATTCCACCACGGGCACCTACGCTAACTCTAACAGTCTTTGATTCTCCCGTTTTATTAATAATTGGGATCTTCACAAGATAAGACGCACCGAAATGACCAGGATTTTTTATCATTTGCTCTTTGTCACCGATGCCATTTTCTTGCGACATCAGATTGTCTGTTGCCCCATTTGAAATTTGATATGCTGTTTCTTCACTTCCAACTTCATATGGTGGTAGTTCAGTAGTTAGCTGAGAGCCACTCCATACACCACGTGGATGACGGGCGGTTTGATCAAGCTCAACCGGTTTAGACTTAATCGTCACTAAATCAGATCCATTTTTGCTTAAAACTGTCCGGATTTTATATTTCAATTCCCCAGTGCCTGATTTTTTCTTCACTGTAAAATCATATTGGAATCCAAGTGTATTCCCTTTTGGAACATCAAATGACTTCATTAATGCACTCTGCCCCGCCTTTACAACAGGACTGTCCATTTGAACATTCGTGACTTTCCCGCTTAATACATTATCAACAAGCGGCAATCCAACATCCCAATTCACCCAGCCATTGGCAGTTTTGCGATTTGTACCTTTAAAATCAACGACTTCAATTTCATTGGTGGAGGACAGATTTTCAATTGTAATTCCTACCGTAACAGTCTTGTCCAGCTCACTAATATGCCAGCCAAACACACGATGGTTGACTTCAGCATCCCCAGATTGAACTTCATCATGCCATAACGTAACATTGTCTTCCGGTAATGTTCGGTCATTTAAATTTTCTGGGTTATCACTAATCATGATTCTTCTGTTTCCTACAAAGCTAGCTTTTTCAACATTCGTTGGTTTCTTAAAAATTACCTCTTCCTTTTTTAGAAACTCATGTTTGAACTTTGCTTGATTGATATAAATAAAGATTTCTTTTGTATCCGCATCATAGTGGGAGTAGCCGCCAAAAACTTTAGGAACCAGATTAATTGGCATTACCAGCGTACCCTTATAATCAAATATTGGATTTGCAATTTGGATTTGTTCTCCATCTACAATGACATAATTTTTATCTTTTACAAATTTAATTTTCGTTTCATTCCATTGGACATCAATCCCGTCATCTGTCTGCTTCCATGTTAATTCACCAGACGCGTTGTCCAATACCGATTGAAGTGGAATAAAGGTAACCCCATTCCTAACAATTCTCGTAAAAGAACCAAAATCAAGCTTGTTATCATTTACATAGACCGGTGCATCAATCGTTTGGAAGGTGGTATCAGGCAATGTAATTTGAATTTTCTTTGCATTCTCATCCCAAACGACCTCGCCGCCAAAAGCCTCACCTACGAAACGCAAAGGAACAAGCGTCCTGTCTTTATAAATAGTGGCAGGGACATCTAGTTTATAATCTTCCCCCTTAATTTGTGCAACATCGGAATCAATAACTAGATTAATATTTTTATCATTTTTTATCGCACTAATCGCCCTATTTTTTTCGTCCCAATTCACATTCGCATCCATCGCTTCAAAGATGGCACGCAATGGAACCAAGGTTCGATCATTTTTCATTACAGGCGGAACGTCAAACGCCACTGGGACCTCATTTACAAGGATTGTTAGCCCACCCATCTCTGTGACGGATGCCCCTTTTGGTGCTTCTTTTGCATAAACATTTGGCAAAAATACATTCATTGCTAGAGTACTAGATAAGAATGCTGTTATTATCTTTTTCTTCAAAATACTTCCCCCTTCATAAACCAAAACAAATCCCTCTAATTCTACCACTATTATGTTACAAAACAATGTCAAATCCATTAAAACTCTGGTGTCAAATGGAAAATAAAAAAATCGCTACTACTTAGTAACGATTTGATTTCCTATGTATGGCGGAGGAAGAGGGATTCGAACCCCCGCGCGGTTTAACCCGCCTGTCGGTTTTCAAGACCGATCCCTTCAGCCGGACTTGGGTATTCCTCCGTGTAAGACAATAAATAATATAACATGGAGAAAAAACAGTGTCAATTATTGAAAAGTCAATAAGCTAAAAATATTAGTTGTCGAAGCTTATGTTCAATTTACGCACTATACTGAAGGGGATTCAGTTTGAATCCCCTTCCTTGTTACTTGATATTTTTATTTTGGCTTAATAACCTCAACATTTCCCATATAAGGTCTTAATACCTCGGGGATTACAACACTGCCGTCTTCTTGTTGGTAGTTCTCTAATATTGCTGAAACAGTACGGCCAATTGCTAATCCAGATCCGTTTAATGTATGAACATGCTCCGGTTTTGCCCCTGTTTCGCGACGAAAGCGAATATTGGCACGTCTTGCTTGGAATGCTTCAAAGTTACTGCAAGAAGAAATTTCTCGATATGTGTCATAACTTGGAAGCCATACTTCGATATCATACTTTTTAGCAGCGGTAAAACCAAGATCAGCTGTACACATGCTCATAACACGATAAGGAAGACCTAAAAGTTGGAGAATTTTCTCAGCATGACCTGTAAGTTTTTCTAATTCATTATAGGAATCCTCCGGCTTCACAAAGCGAACAAGTTCAACTTTATTAAACTGGTGCTGGCGGATTAAACCACGTGTATCCCGACCTGCTGATCCCGCTTCAGAGCGGAAACATGCACTATAACCGCAATAAGCAATCGGAAGAGCTGTCCCATCCAGAATTTCATCACGATGCATATTCGTAACTGGAACCTCAGCTGTTGGAATTAAGAAATAATCCATGCCATCAATTTTGAAGGCATCTTCTTCAAATTTAGGCAGCTGACCTGTTCCAATCATGCTATCCCTATTAACCATATAAGGCGGGATTACTTCCTCATAACCATGATTGTCTGAATGGTAATCCATCATAAAACCGATAAGAGCACGTTCAAGGCGGGCACCTAAGCCTTTATAAAATACGAAACGACTGCCGGTAACTTTCCCTGCACGCTCAAAATCAAGAATGCCAAGAGTGTCAGCAACATCCCAGTGTGGCTTCGCTTCAAATGAAAATTGGCGAATATCGCCCCATTTGCGAACAACTACATTATCATCCTCAGATTCACCAACCGGTACTGTTTCATGTGGAACATTCGGAATAGATAGCAATAAAAGCTGAAGATCATCTTCAACAGTGTGAAGTTCATCATCAAGTACTTTAATGCGGTCTCCAACTTCTCTCATTTCAGCGATAAGATGATCAGCATCCTGCTTTTCTCTTTTCAACACAGATACTTGCTTTGAAACTTCATTACGCTTACTTTTAAGTACTTCACCCTCAGCAATTAACTCACGGCGTCTTGCATCCAACTCACCAAAACGATCAAAGTCTCCTAAATCCTCACCACGACATTGTAGTCTTTCTTTAATTTCTACAAAATTTTCTCGTAAAAATTTCAAATCAAGCATTGTATATTCCTCCTTTATTTTATCGGGATCGCAATGATTCCCGCTTTGGCGCTTCGGCACTAATTTTGGGCGTCAATCATTCGCTTTGAGCCCCATTTCGGCTTCCCAGCACTGATTTCGGGTGTCAAACAAGCGCTTTGAGCCCCGGTTTGGCGACTTAGCACTGATTTCGGGTGTCAATCACCCGCTTTGAGTCCCGGTTTGGCGACTTAGCACTGATTTCGAGCGTCAATCAAGCGCTTTGAGTCCCGGTTTGGCGACTTAGCACTGATTTCGGGCGTCAATCAAGCGCTTTGAGCCTCGGTTTGGCGACTTAGCACTGATTTCGGGCGTCAATCACCCGCTTTGAGTCCCGGTTTGACGACTTAGCACTGATTTCGGGCGTCAATCACACGCTTTGAGTCCCGGTTTGGCGACTTAGCACTGATTTCGGGCGTCAATCACACGCTTTGAGTCCCGGTTTGACGACTTAGCACTGATTTCGGGCGTCAATCAAGCGCTTTGAGTCCCGGTTTGGCGCCTTAGCACTGATTTCGGGCGTCAATCACACGCTTTGAGTCCTGTTTGCTTCTCGTGTTGCTTTTATCTCCCCCGGCTCAGTCCAGTCCGAACGGCGCTAATTGGGGGGCTTCCGCTTTTCCATACAAAAAACTCCCGTCCCTATAAAAAGGGACGAGAGTTAACCCGCGTTGCCACCCTGATTGAAAAAAAACACAAGTCCTTTTTCCACTCATAATCATAACGGTCTTTAAACCGAAAATATTTACTTGGCTCCAAAGCTATACATCTACATAAGCTTTACAGCTGTTCAATATTTTGCTCAGGGATGGATTCACAATAGCCTTTTATCGGTTTACACCGGCCACCGACTCTCTAGAAAAAGAATTATTGTTACTAGTTCCCGTCAACACTGTTTACGTATTTATAACTATATTTTACCACAAATAGTCTTCTGTTATACAGCTAATTTTTCTTTTGCTTTTTCAACCATTTTAACAAAGTACTCTGCCATACGGTGATCATCTGTTAATTCTGGATGGAATGAACATGCTAAGAAATTGTCTTGTTTAACCGCAACAATTTTATCATTATGCTTACAAATGATCTCCACATCGTTGCCAACTTCAAGTATTCTTGGTGCGCGAATAAATACACCTACGAGGTCATCAGCAACATCTGTAATCATCAAGCTCGCTTCAAAGCTGTCTACTTGACGTCCGAAAGCATTACGTTCAACGGTCATATCAATTAATCCTAAATGTGCATTCTCCCCGCCAGCAAGCTTGCTTGCCATTAAAATTAGACCTGCACAAGTACCAAAGATCGGCTTGCCGCTTTTTCCAAATTCCTTAAGCGGTTCAAAAAAGCCATATTTATCAATTAAACGTCTCATGGTCGTGCTTTCACCGCCAGGGAGTATAAGACCGTCGATGTCTTGTAATTGTTCAACCCTTTTAATGGCAACTGCTTCCGCACCTGTTGCTTCAAGGGCGCGAATATGTTCTCTTACAGCCCCTTGTAGAGCCAAAACCCCTACTTTAACCATGTTCCATTTCTCCTTTTTACTCTAACTACCTTCGCTTTTCTTTCTGTCCAGCTTCGGCTCCTAGCGACTCGTAAAACTTCACACGCCTTCCTACGATAAGTCAACATCGACTCTCTTCGTTCGTCGTGTTTCCTTTATCTCAGTCGCCGTGCTCCAGTTTTTTCGTCGCTTTACAGTCGCCTTCGTTTTTCTTTCTGTCCAGCTTCGGTCACCCAGCGCCTAGCAGACTTCCTTCACCTCCGTACGATAAGTCAACATCAACTCATTTCATTCGTTGTGTTTCCTTTATCTCCTCCGGCTCAGTCCAGTCCGAACGGCGCTAAACGGGTGACCTCCGCTTTTCTAATCACCAACCGCGTTCTTGCATGCGCTCGCTAGGTTGTAATGATGAAATTTCAATACCCTTCATCGCTGTTCCTAAGTTTTTAGAAAGCTCAGCAATTAATTTATAGTCTTCGTAATGAGTTGTTGCTTCAACGATCGCACGAGCAAACTTTTCAGGATTATCTGATTTGAAGATACCTGAACCAACGAATACTCCGTCTGCTCCTAACTGCATCATTAATGCAGCATCAGCAGGTGTAGCAACACCGCCAGCAGCAAAGTTAACAACTGGAAGTTTTCCTTCACGCTTAATTTGAAGAACTTGCTCAAATGGAGCTTGAATATTTTTAGCAAATGTCATTAGCTCATCTTCTGACATTGCAGCAACTTGACGAATTTGTGCTTGAACCGTACGCATATGACGAACAGCTTCAACAATATTACCTGTTCCGGGCTCACCTTTTGTACGAAGCATTGAAGCACCTTCACCAATACGACGTAATGCTTCGCCTAAATCACGACATCCGCAAACAAACGGAACTGTGTATTCACGCTTATTAATGTGGTACACTTCATCAGCTGGAGTTAATACTTCACTCTCGTCAATGTAGTCCACTCCCATTGATTCTAACACGCGTGCTTCAACAATATGACCAATACGAGCCTTTGCCATAACTGGGATTGACACAGCGTTCATAACTTCTTCTACGATTGTTGGATCGGCCATACGAGCAACTCCACCAGCTGCACGAATATCAGCAGGTACACGCTCAAGTGCCATTACTGCTACCGCACCAGCAGCTTCTGCAATTTTAGCCTGCTCTGCATTGACAACATCCATAATAACGCCGCCTTTTTGCATTTCAGCCATTCCACGTTTAACTCTTTCTGTTCCAATATTTTGTGACATTTTGAAAATTCCTCCTAAATATATGTATTCATTCTTTATCTTTACTCTTTTTTATACTATCGTATATTATATCTTTTCTCGACGATAGTATAAGAAAGGACATCGACTTCCGCCATTATGGGCGGCAAATCGTGTCTTTCTAATCATGTACAATTAAAGGCTTATCAAATATTTTAACCTAAAATATCAAAAATTCCTATTTTTATTTATAAAAAAATAAAAAATCCATAAAATTCACTGGGAATACTCGAATATTCTATCGTAAATTTTATGAATTTTACTGTTTTTTACTTTGTATCTTTATGAAAATAAACCTGCTATTCCACCGGCTACACTTGACCAGATATCAGCGAAAAAACCGCCGATTGCCCGCATTGTTAATGAGAACCAATTTGCTTTCTCAACACCTGCTTGTGCAACGATTTCTACCCTTTCATTAGCAGCACCGTTTTTAAATAGGTAACCATAGTTATTTTCACCTTTATATTCATAGGTTAAGTAGCCAACCTTTTGCCCTTTTTCCACAGGGGCAATTAATGTGCCTTTCTTCGTAAGGGCTTTTTTATCTAACACTAATTTGGGTACATAGAGCTCTTCTTCATTTGTTTTGATTACAGTTTTTAAAGCTTCTTTACTAGCAATTTGAACTTCCCTTTCTTTCCCCTTCTCAACCTTTAATGCATCTTGCTTTTTGACTTGATAGTTTACAGGGAAAAGTTCTTTTTCTACAAAGTTGCTGAATCCATAATCAAATAGTTTTTTAGTTTCTTCAAAACGAGCATATTGTGACTTTGTACGCATAACAACACTTATAAGTCTCATTCCATCGCGTTCTGCTGTTCCTGTAAAACAATAGCCGGCAAGGGCTGTAGAGCCTGTCTTAAGTCCGTCTACTCCTTGGTAGGCAAATTGCTGTAAATAACCAGGAATATTGGGAAGCATGGCATTCCAGTTCAACATGGAAATTCCTTCGCCATCAATTCCTTTTGTGAACTTTTTGAAAGGAATGCTAGCTGTTTCCAAAACCTCAGGATAATCTTTAAGTAAGGAGTAGGCAAGGATTGCTTCAGAGCGTGGTGACATCATATTTTCTTCCGTTTCACCTGTACCCTTTGGATGCATGCCTAATAAGTCTTTATTATTTAAACCTGTTGAGTTGACGAACATTGCGTCCTTCATCCCTAATTTCTGCGCTTTATCATTCATCATTTTAATGAAATTTGTCTCAGAACCGGCGACTTTTTCAGCTAATGCAATCGTTGAACCATTAGCAGAGTAAATCGCCATAGATTCATAAAGCTCTCTTACTGTATATTTAACATCCTTTCTTAACGGGACATTTGATAGCTTTGTATTTTGTGAGATTTTGTATACAAAATCCGAAATGGACACTTCTTCATCCCAGCTAATTTGTTTATTATGAATAGCCTCTAACAATAAGTACTCTGTCATCATTTTTGACATACTCGCAGGAGGTAAAGTCATATCAGGGTTGAGCTCATACAAAATTTTTCCCGAATTTGCATCAATTAAGATTGCTGCTTCCGCTTCAAGACCAAGCTCTACAGCACTCGCTTTAGTAGGGGAGTTTGCAAATAAAGTAGTAAATAACAATAGTGTAAGTAAACTATAAAGGAAACTCTTGTTCCTTATATATTTTTTCAATTCATATCCCTCCAATAAGTTCTGTCTCCCTTTTAACTTCAACGGTTATTCTACCAAATTTAACATAAAAAAAACAGAGGAAAACTTCCTCTGTTTTCAAAAGAGTGGTTGTTAAAGTTTTACAAGTTTAACACTAAAAATCAGACAGAATAGTTTGGTGATTCTTTTGTAATTTGGACATCATGGGGGTGACTTTCACGTAAACCGGCTCCGGTCATACGAATAAATTGCCCATTTTCACGTAAAGACTCAAGGTCTTTAGCACCACAATATCCCATACCTGAACGAAGTCCGCCAACTAATTGATAGACCATATCAGCTAAAGGTCCTTTATAAGGAACACGGCCTTCAATTCCCTCTGGAACGAACTTTTGGTTTTCTTCTTGGAAATAACGGTCTTTACTTCCTCTTTCCATCGCTCCAACAGAACCCATGCCGCGATATACTTTAAAACGACGACCTTGGAAAATTTCTGTTTCACCAGGGCTTTCAGTTGTGCCAGCAAAAATACTTCCAAGCATAACAGCATTTGCACCTGCTGCAATTGCCTTTACAATATCCCCAGAATACTTAATACCACCATCAGCAATAATTGGAACACCATGCTTTCTTGCTTCGGCAGCACAATCATAAATAGCCGTAATTTGCGGTACACCTACACCGGCAACTACACGAGTAGTACAAATGGAACCTGGACCAATACCCACCTTAACAATATTAACACCAGCTTCAATTAATGCCTTAGTACCTTCACCTGTAGCAACATTACCCGCAATAATATTTAAATTTGGATAGGCGGCTCTAATTTCACGAACTCGATTTAGAACACCTTCAGAATGCCCATGAGCAGTATCAATCACAATGGCATCGACGCTGGCATTCACTAATGCTTCAACACGAATCAAAGCATCCGCTGTTGCTCCAACTGCTGCTCCAGCCAATAGTCTACCATGACTGTCTTTGGCTGAATTAGGAAATTCAATTACTTTTTCAATATCTTTAATTGTGATTAGGCCTTTTAATGTGCCCTCATCATCAACTAATGGCAATTTCTCAATTTTGTATTGTTGGAGAATTTTTTCTGCCTGCACTAAAGTTGTCCCAACTGGGGCAGTAACTAAGTTTTCTTTTGTCATCACATCATAAATTTTGATTGAGTAATCTTGAATGAAGCGAAGGTCACGGTTAGTCAAAATACCAACCAATTTAAGGTCGTTTTCATTATTAACGATAGGAACACCAGAGATCCGGTATTTGCTCATTAAATGCTCCGCATCGAATACTTGATGATCTGGTGTTAAAAAGAATGGATTGGTAATAACGCCGCTTTCGGAACGCTTTACCTTATCTACCTGCTCAGCTTGTTGTTCTACTGACATGTTTTTATGAATAACGCCAAGGCCACCCTGTCTTGCCATAGCAATAGCCATATCTGCTTCCGTAACAGTATCCATACCCGCACTAATTAATGGAATATTGAGCTTCAATGTCTCTGAAAGAACGGTCTTTACAACAACATCTTTTGGTAAAACATTAGAATGAGCCGGAACTAACAACACATCGTCAAATGTTAATCCTTCCTTACTAAACTTACTTTCCCACATGGTAAAATCTTCTCCCTTTCATAATCAAATGCGCCTTGGCGTATTTGTGCCCAGATTTTTAGGCCCACAGGACGTGGGTCACAAAGACGTTACCACAGGATGTGGCGTTCTTAGTCTTTGATCTGCTTGAAAAACTACCATTGAAAATCTGAGGCATCCGCCGGAGGCTTAACTTTATTCAGCACGCTTTTTGCTGAATAAAGTTAATTTCTGAAAAATATTATTAGTAGCTTAACAATTGGACACACTACTGTCAAGGAACGACAATGATCTCGACAATTTTTTTACAAAAAGTTTTAACTGGAGGCAAAATCGGTATGAGCTCTTGGGATTCTACCTGGAAATCATTTGCAATTTATCATTCATCAATCAACGTACAGAGGTACCTTTTACATAGCTATCAAAACAACAATGTCGATGATTCCGAAAAGAAGAGCTTCGAAAACTGCTATCCCTTTATTTATTATTTAGATCATGGGAAGAGCTATTACGAGCTATCCAAACAAGCTCCGTTATCGATCAAACCCATTTTGCTGTTTTATGGAATGGTACAGCTCCTTAAGGCCTGTCTACTAACAGTTGACCCGGAATACCCTGAATCCGCCACTGTTTTGGCTCACGGTGTTACAACACGTAAAAGAAAAAAAAGAAATTATGACTTTCTAAAAGATGAAGTAAAGACCCAAAAAAACGGTTTATTTTCACATGTTGCCGTAAAAATGTTCCATGTGAAACACCATCTTGATGCAGAAAAATTTACTATGGACTTTCTTTTAGGACGGATTCCTGAATTAAACCACCTCTTTCAAGTTAGTTTAAGGAAACAACAAAACTATAAAATAGCCGGCCTGCATGACCAAACTTTTATAATACCCGCTTGCATATTAGATGATTTACATATGACAGTTGACCGCTTTGATAGTTTTTTAAAGGAACTATTGTCTTTTGACTTCCAAATGGTGAACAAAGCGAGCACAGGTAGCAAACAACTTGAACTTATTGAGTTGCAAGTGAATTGTCCCATAAATTCCAATGACTATTCGCCGCTCCAATTTGATTACTTTGAAAATACATTACATATCCCCACTGCTAAAGAGCAATTTATGATTTTTCCGGAGATCTTAACGCATTATTTGTTGCTTTATAATTTAAGTATGATTAGCAGGTATGAGACTGAATGGTGGAGTGAGCTATTGCATAGCTTCGACAGCTTAGATTACCCATTTATTGAACAATTCTTAAGTGTGACTACTGTAAAGGTTCCGTATCTTATTAATCAATACTTGTTAGAAAAACAAAAGTTTAAGTAAAAGGAAGGGAGTGCCCAGGTAAGCGCTTGAGAGTAGCACTTTTTGGACAGACCCTTCTCTTAACTGAATAAAGTTATAGTATTTCTTCGATAAAAAGACCGCGCTGATTAACAAGCTGGGTGATTTCCCCTGATTCATCTAGTCTGACCATTGGTCTTGTCGGGGATTTTTGTTCAATAAAAACAATTTCTCCAATCTTATTATTCGATAAACGGACCTTTGTCCCTAAAGAAAAGTTCGTCATAATTTTCGTTAATGTTTGGACAACCTTCATATCAAATTTGCCAAACTGGTCCTGCAATATTGATTCTAATACTTTAAATGGAGATTGCTTACTGCGATAATTTCTTTCTGACGTCATGGCATAATATACATCGGCAACAGAAATAATCCTTTCATAAGGGGATAAATATTCAGATTTAACCCCATTAGGGTAGCCGCTACCATCAATTCGTTCATGATGTTTATATATAGCTTTCTTCACTTCATCTTTAAGAAGTTTAATATCCTTTAAAAGGATATAGCTGTAGATAGGGTGTTTTTTGATTTCTTCAAATTCCACTTTTGTCAATGGACCCTTTTTATTCATGATCTTCGTTGAAATTTTGGCCATACCACAATTGCACATCGCACCCGCAATACCAATTTGAATATAATCTCCTTTTGAGAAGTTAAGCACACTAGCCAATACAGCTGACATGGCTGCAACTGAAATAGCATGATGATATAGGTAGTCCTCTACTGTTGAATAATGGTGTAGGGTAAATAATTCCCGCGGATTTTCAATTGCTCCCTCAATAATCGGTACGATCAATGCCCTTACAGCTGGCATATCAATGGCCATACCTGACTGCCAACCTTGAAACAGTTTTTTATAGCCTTGGACAGCCTTTAAGTACCTTTCCGTAAAACTATGTTGGACTACTATATGTTCTTCCTTTATGGACTTAACCTCATCTTCAACCCAAGCAGGGGTAAACTTTCCACCAGTAACAAGGGTAGGCTCTACTGCAACTTCTTTTATTAAAAAGGCGTTAAGTATTTCTAATGTTTTATTTGATAAAACTGTTTTCTGTGAAACGATTGGAGAATTAGTTAGGGAAAAAACATCTTCAGATAATATACAGCCTTCTATTAATTGATTAACCTGGACTTTCATAAATGTCTTTCCCCCTAACTATTTATTCATCTTGTTCCGGTTCAGAATCGTTTGGTGCTTCTTCCTTTGTTTCCTCAGTTGTTACATTTTCATCTGTTGTTTCTTCTTCCTCTTCTTCGCGATCAACCTTTGCAACAGTAGAAACAACCTCATTTTCACCAAGACGCATTAATTTAACACCTTGTGTATTACGTCCCGTAATTGAAATCGTATCTATAGCCATTCGAATCACAATGCCGCTTTCGGTGATGAGCATTAAATCCTCTTCACCTGTAACTGCTTTAATCGCTGATAATGGTCCATTCTTTTCAGTAATATTACATGTCTTAATACCTTTACCACCGCGACTTTGCATCCGATATTCGCTTAATGGTGTACGTTTACCGTAGCCATAGCGTGTTACGACTAATACATCTTCTGTTCCTTCGATGATTTCCATACCGATGACATAATCATCTTTATTTAGATTAATTCCTTTTACACCAGTCGCTAATCGGCTCATCGAACGGACATCGGTCTCGTTAAAGCGAATTAACATTCCGTTCACTGTACCAATCATAATCTCACTTTGGCCGTCAGTTAACCCGACAGAGATGACCTCGTCACCTTCCCTTAAATGAAGGGCAATTAAGCCGCCTTTTCGAATATTGGCAAATGAAGATAGTGGCGAACGTTTAGCAACACCTTGCTTTGTTGCAAAGAACAAATACCAATCATCTAAAAACTCCTCAACAGGGATTACAGCATTAATCCACTCATCTTTTTCAATTTCTAATAAGTTTATGATTGGAATTCCTTTCGCTGTACGGCTAAATTCAGGAATTTCATAGCCTTTTAGACGGTATACCTTTCCTTTATTGCTAAAGAACAGAATTGTATTGTGGGTAGAAGTAGACAGCAAATGTTCAACAAAGTCATCTTCATTGGTGCCCATTCCTTGTACCCCACGACCGCCCCTTCTTTGGCTTCTGTAGGTATCTGCCGGCAATCGCTTAATATAACCCTTATGGGTAAGCGAAATAACGATACCTTGCTCTGGGATTAAATCCTCATCTTCAATTTCACCGAAACTACCTGAAATAATTTCTGTACGGCGTTCGTCATGGAAACGTTCTTTAACTTCAGTTAATTCTTCGCGAATAATATCAAGAACCTTTTCTTCATCTGCTAAGATTGCTTTTAATTCTGCAATAAGCTTAATCAGTTCTTGGTACTCTTCTTCAATTTTCTCACGTTCCAAACCTGTCAGACGCTGCAAGCGCATATCCAATATAGCTTGTGCTTGCTTTTCAGATAGGTTAAATTTCTCCATTAATCCTTGTCTCGCAATATCTGTTGTTTGTGAGGCGCGAATTAAGGCAATAATCTCATCTATATGGTCTAGTGCGATTCTTAATCCCTCTAAGATATGGGCGCGGGCCTCGGCCTTACGCAGTTCAAACTCTGTCCTGCGGCGAATGATCACAATCTGATGATCAAGGTAATAACTTAACATTTGTTTTAAGTTCAATACCTTTGGATGGCCGTCAACAAGGGCAAGCATATTAATACCAAAGCTTGATTGTAATGCCGTTAGTTTAAATAGGTTATTTAAAAGGACATTGGCATTGGCATCCCGCTTAACCTCAATTACGATTCTCATACCTGTGCGGTCTGATTCATCACGGAGGTCTGAAATTCCCTCAATTTTTTTATCATGAACAAGCTCTGCTATTTTTTCAATCAGCTTTGCTTTATTAACTTGGTAAGGTATTTCATTGATAATAATCGTTTGTCTTCCGTTTGCTTTTTCTTCAATAAATGATTGGGCGCGAAGGGTAATAGACCCTCTTCCTGTCTCATAGGCCCGGCGAATACCACTGCGGCCTAATATTTGTCCAGCTGTTGGAAAATCAGGTCCAGGTACAATTTCCATTAATTCAGGAATTGTAATATCGCGATTGCGGCTAACGGCTAAAACTCCATCAATAACTTCCCCTAAATGATGCGGTGGAATATTAGTAGCCATCCCTACAGCGATACCTGAAGCTCCATTTACTAAAAGGTTGGGAAATCTTGCAGGTAATACAACTGGCTCTTGTTCCGATCCATCATAGTTATCTTTATAGTCAATGGTATCTTTGTTAATATCACGTAACATTTCCATGGCCAACTTAGACATCCGTGCTTCTGTATAACGCATCGCAGCTGCTGGGTCTCCGTCCACAGATCCAAAGTTGCCATGACCATCCACTAGCATATAGCGAAAGTTAAAATCTTGGGCCATCCGTACCATTGCTTCATATACGGCGGAATCACCGTGTGGATGATATTTACCGATTACATCACCAACAATACGGGCAGACTTTTTATGTGCCTTATCTGCTGTATTCCCTAATTCATTCATCGCATATAGGATTCTTCGATGCACTGGCTTCAAGCCATCCCTTACATCTGGTAAAGCACGAGACACAATAACACTCATGGCATAGTCTAAAAAGGATGTCTTCATTTCAGTGCTTAAATTTACTTCTTGTATATGTTGACGTTCTTCCTGCATATCTTAAGCCCCTCCTCTCTATATATCTAGATTTTTAACATAACGGGCATTTTCCTGGATAAATTCACGTCGAGGTTCAACTTGGTCCCCCATTAAAATTTCAAATACTTCATCAGCTTCCATTGCATCCTGAAGCTGTACTTGGAGTAATGTCCGAACTTCCGGGTCCATTGTAGTTTCCCATAGCTGTTCTGGATTCATCTCACCAAGACCTTTATAGCGTTGTAGACTAGGTTTAGGATTCTCAGGTAATTCAGCTAAAATTGTTTCTAACTCGCGGTCATTATAAACATATATAACCTTTTTCCCTTGTTGCACTTTATATAAAGGTGGTTGGGCGATATAAATATAGCCATTTTCAATGATTGGCTTCATAAATCGATAGAAGAATGTTAACAGCAATGTGCGAATATGCGCTCCATCAACATCCGCATCGGTCATGATAACAATCTTGTGGTATCTGGCTTTCTTAATATCAAAGTCTTCGCCTATTCCAGTTCCAAGCGCCGTAATAATTGTGCGAATTTCATTATTTGATAAAATTCTATCCAAACGTGCTTTTTCTACGTTTAGAATTTTACCGCGTAATGGAAGGATGGCTTGAAAGTGACGATCCCTACCTGATTTAGCTGAACCGCCCGCAGAGTCACCCTCAACGATATATAATTCGCTGATGGAAGCGTCTTTGGATGAACAATCAGCCAGTTTTCCAGGCAGACTTGATATTTCCAAGGCACCTTTACGGCGCGTCAATTCTCTCGCCTTTTTAGCAGCGACCCTTGCCCTTGATGCCATTAATCCCTTTTCAACAATTTTTTTACCTACTGAAGGATTCTCCATTAAAAATTTATCTAATTGCTCAGAAAGTATAGAATCAACAATGGCCCTCACTTCACTATTTCCAAACTTTGTCTTTGTTTGGCCCTCAAATTGCGGGTTGGGGTGCTTAATGGAAATGATCGTTGTCAACCCTTCACGTACATCATCCCCGGTTAGATTGGGGTCATTTTCTTTAAACATACCGCTTTTTCTTGCGTAGTCGTTAATGACACGTGTTAAGGCTGTTTTAAAACCAACCTCATGGGTTCCGCCCTCATATGTATGAATATTATTTGCAAAAGAATATATATTACTAACATAACTATCGTTGTATTGAAGAGCTACTTCGGCAGTAATTCCATCTTTTTCACCTATCACATAGACAGGCTCTTCATGAACAACTTCACGTGAACGGTTTAAATGTTCTACATAGGAGATAATACCGCCTTCATAGCACCAATGTTGTGTTTTTCCTTCCGGACGCTTATCTTCAATGATTAAGTTTAAACCACGATTCAAGAAAGCCAATTCACGAAGACGAGTCGCTAATGTATCGTACTCGTATACGGTTGTTTCCTGGAAAATTTCAGGGTCAGGACGAAAGTGGACAATAGTTCCCGTTTTGTCCGTTTCCCCAATAACTTTTAACTCTTCAACAACAGCCCCGCGCTCAAACTTTATATAATGAATATGGCCTTCAAGGTGAACATAAACCTCTAATTCAGTCGATAAGGCGTTAACTACAGACGCACCAACGCCATGTAGGCCACCGGATACTTTATAGCCGCCACCGCCGAATTTACCGCCGGCATGAAGGACAGTCATGATTACTTCAACCGCTGGACGGCCCATTTTCTTTTGAATACCGACAGGAATCCCACGCCCATTATCTGTTACCGTAATACTATTGTCTGTTTCAATCGTTACCTTAATCTCCGTACAATAGCCGGCTAATGCCTCATCAATACTATTATCAACAATTTCCCAAACGAGATGATGAAGACCTTTTCCACTAGTAGATCCAATGTACATTCCTGGGCGTTTTCTTACAGCCTCTAAGCCCTCAAGAACCTGTATCTGATTTTCATCATAGCTTGTTTCTACTACTGTTTGTTTTTCTTCCATGGCCACTAAAACCACCTTCACTTTGTTTACCTTTATTCGCTTACCATTTCCAACTCATAAATATATTGGGACCGTCTTTTTAACGTGACGGCTGTTAATGGTGAAAAATAAACGTTATTTTCAGTTATAACAATGGATTTAACCGTTCCATCTGAGATGTGGATAATATTATTGTTTTTGTCATTTACATCAATAAACTCCATTAGGATTTCCGATCCTTCGACTAAATTTGAATCAATAATAGCCACAATTTCCTTTGTTTGTAGAACAATATCTTCACCTAGATGCAGAAACAAACACTTATCCACCTTTCGAGTTTAGGAACTTTCAACGCCACCTGCTGTAACATAAAATTTTGCAGCTTTTTTTAATGTTTCATGATCAATTCCTTCCACACTTGTCGTCGTAACGAATGTTTGAACTTTGTCTTGGATCGTATTTAGTAAGTGTGATTGTCTATAGTCATCTAGCTCCGAAAGTACATCATCTAAAAGTAGAATCGGATATTCTCCAACCTCTGATTTAATTAATTCAATTTCCGCTAATTTAATTGATAAAGCCGTTGTTCGCTGCTGTCCTTGTGAACCATACACTTGAACATCCTTGCCATTCACAAAAAACTGCATGTCATCGCGATGCGGACCAGCCAATGTAATTCCTCTATCAATTTCTTTTTCTTTAATTTCAGAAAACTTTTCATAATATACTTCTACCATTTTTGACAAATCCAGCCCCTCTGATACATTAACAGAAGGATTATACTGAATTTTCAGCACTTCTAAACCTCTTGAGATGCCGTTGTGGATTGGTTCAGCCCAATTTTGCAGTAAATGTAAAAAGTGAATTCTTCGATTCGTTATTTTCACCGCAATTTCAACAAGCTGGGTTGTCAATATTTCGAGCATGACTTTATTTTTCCCGGGGTCGCGATTATATTGCTTCAATAAGTGATTCCGCTGCTGCAAAATATGATGATACTGATTTAAATCATGCATATAGACCGGCATCACTTGCCCGATCTCAATGTCTATAAAACGTCGACGAACCTGAGGACTTCCTTTGACAAGATTTAAATCCTCAGGTGCGAACATCACGACATTTAATGAACCAATATAGCTGCTTAATTTTTTTTGTTCTAATGAATTTACTTTTGCCTTTTTACCTTTATTTGATATTACAAGTTCAAGTGAAAGAGCGGACATTCTTTTTTGCACTCTTCCTTCTATTTTAGCATACTCTTCATCCCATTTGATAAGTTCTTTATCTCTTGATGTCCGATGGGACTTGGCAATCGCTAAAACATATATACTTTCCAGCAAATTTGTTTTCCCTTGTGCATTCTCACCAAGGATTACATTCACTTTATTTTCAAAGGAAAGCCCGGTTTTCTTATAGTTTCTATAATTTGTTAATGATAGATCAGTTAAAAACAACTTTAAAAGCCCCAATCCCTTTAACAAATACTTCATCATTATCTATCAGCTTTTTTCCTCTACGATTTTCGGGTTCACCATTGATGAAGACTTCATGTTCACTTAAAAACCACTTAACGGCACCACCGGTATCAATGATTCCAGCCAATTTTAGAAATTGACCCAACGTGATATATTCCGTTGAAATGGAAACTTCAGTAGCCATCATTTCTCACCTCAATTTTGTATTCATTCGCTTTATATCGTTATTTTCATTTTACTAAATGTTGGATAAATATAAAAGAAAGCTAAAACAGGAACTATTGAATTTATTTCCCGTTCAGCTTTCAAATAAAAGTTGGTGCTTCTTTACCCAGCTCCAGCGCCCAGCGACTCGAAAAACTTCCCCCGCCTCTTTTTTTAATATGTTCTTACTGGTAGGATCAGCTGAAGAATTGAATCATTATCCAAAGGTCGAATTAAAAACGGACGCATGGCCCCTGTAAAACTAATTTTAATATCCGTACTATCTAAAGCTTTTAGGGCATCCATCATATATTTAGCACTAAAAGAAATTTTTAATTCTTCGCCAATTAGCGATTCACAATTTACATCTTCTTCTACCTTACCAACCTCAGGCAGTATTGTCGAGATTTGGACACTTTTGTTATCAATTGTCGTTAATTTAACGACATTATTTCGTCCTTCTTTCGCTAATAAAGAGGCACGGTCAATTGCTTGCAGAAAATCCTTGGCAGAAATGATCACTTCAGTCTTGAAATCGTCTGGGATCAATCTTGATGTATCAGGATAATTCCCTTCTAATAATCGTGAGAAAAATAATAAATATTTTGTTTTAAACAATATTTGATTATCAGTAATGACAATATCGATAAGTTCATTTGTATCTTCTAGAATTTTATTTAATTCATTTAAGCTTTTTCCTGGAATAACAACACTTGTAATATCGGCTATTTCCCCGCTCTCAATTGGAGCTTTTCTCATTGCCAAACGATGGCTGTCCGTTGCTACGCAAATAAGTTCTCGATCTTCAATACGCCAGTTTACACCTGTTAAAACCGGTCTTGTTTCAGATGTTGACACAGCAAAAACAGTTTGGCGTGTCATTTGTTTAAGTAAGTCAATTGGCATTTGAAAAGCATGGTTATCGGAGATTTGCGGCAGCTGTGGATATTCTTCAGGGTCCAATCCAATTAAATTAAATTCGGCACTTCCAGAAACAATTTTAGTAGAGAAATTATCTTGAACTTCGATATCCACAGTTTCCTTCGGTAACTTTTTTACAATCTCACTGAAAAATTTAGCCTGCAGGACAATACTTCCTATTCTTTGGATATCCACATGTTGATTACCTTCTTCATCAGCTGGAATAAAGCTCTCAATTGAAATATCTGAATCGCTTCCTGTTAAGGTTACACCATCATATGTCGCAGATATTTTAATCCCCGTTAAGATCGGAATCGTCGTTCTCGATGATACAGCTTTCATTACATCATTAACAGCATCTACTAATTTATTTTTTTGAATGGTAAATTGCATTTTTTTAAATGCCTCCTATTTGTTATTTTTTCAAACTGGCTGGCATATATTATTATTTTAATAAATAAAATATAGTAATAATAGTAGTAGGGCTTGTGGATTTGTGGATAAGTGCATTTTTGAAACGATAGAACAGTCTATCCACATGTGGATAGACTGTATATAAGCAAGTCCAAGTTATTCACACAATCCATACTTTTATAATTTAATTTTTTCTTCTATCTCTTGGATCCGTCGTTGGAATTCTGTATCTGACTGTAGAAGTTTTGAGATCTTTTCATGGGCATGAATCACCGTTGTATGATCCCTTCCTCCAAACTCTTCACCGATTTTTGGCAGTGATGAATCGGTCATCTCTCTCGACAAATACATCGCAATTTGCCGTGGAAATGCGACAGATTTCGTCCTTTTCCTGGCTTTAAAGTCCTCTAATTTCACGTGATAAAATTCCCCAACAACCCGTTGGATTTCTTGAATGGTGATTACTTTAGTCTTCGTCCCAGGAATAATATCTTTAAGTGCTTCCGCAGCTAAGTCTGCATTAATATCTTTATTTATTAATGAAGAGTACGCTACTACACGGATAAGGGCACCTTCTAGTTCACGGATATTCGTATCGATTTGATTAGCAATATAAATCATAACTTCATTAGAAATATCGAGACCTTCTGCCTTTGCTTTCTTTCTTAGGATGGCAATTCGCGTCTCCAAATCAGGTGGTGTTATATCGGTGATCAGACCCCATTCAAATCTTGAACGCAGGCGATCCTCTAATGTTGGAATTTCCTTTGGCGGGCGGTCACTTGAAATTACTATTTGTTTACTTTCCTCATGTAATGCATTAAAGGTATGGAAAAACTCCTCTTGTGTCGATTCTTTTCCAGCTAAAAATTGAATATCATCAATTAAAAGAACGTCAACCTTGCGATATTTATTGCGAAATTCAATCGCTTTATTATCACGAATTGAGTTAATAAACTCATTTGTAAATTTCTCTGAGGACAGGTAAACCACTTTCGCATTAGGATTATGCTCTAACACATAATGCCCGATTGCATGCATTAAGTGGGTCTTTCCGAGTCCAACCCCCCCATAAATAAACAATGGATTGTAGGCTTTTGCTGGTGCTTCAGCAACAGCTAGGGAAGCGGCATGTGCAAAACGATTCCCCGCCCCAATAACAAAAGTATCAAAGGTATATTTAGGGATTAGCATACTTTGGGGCACTTCTTCAGAATGCTCTTCAACTTTCCTCTTTTTGGCCGGGCCTTCAAATTTAAGCTCTCCCTCTTCTTGAGATTGTGGGATGACAAATTTTATTTCCAATTCCGCCCCCGTAATGTCAAGAATGGTATCGGCTATTAGTTTTGAATATCTTGTTTCAAGCCAATCTCTAGCAAAGTCATTTGGTGCAGTAATGATTAAAGTGTCATTGTGTAGTGAGTGAGCTTTTGTTGACTTTAACCAAGTTTCAAAGCTGGGCTTGCTTAACTTTTTCTGGATTGCTTCTAAAGCCTTGGTCCATAAATCAGAGATGTTTTCCATTACAGAAAGACTCCCTCCTTTGAAAAGGATTTTTTTTAAAACGAAGGAGGGCATAAAAAACAACTTGTACAGCTTTTGTACACCCTCAAAATGATAAATGTATATGCTTGCATAAAAATAGATTCCTAAAGAAAGGTGTATAAGTATATAATATAGTAGAAAAGTGTTTATTCGACTTTTTACACAACCCTGTGGACAAAGTTCTTCACAATAGTTAATAAAGTTATACACAAGATATCCACACTTGTGGATAAGTGTATGTAGTAAGAAAAGAGAAAACACAAATATAATAACAAATAAACCCCTTTATTGCAATGGGTTTTGGCACTTTATCCACAACCACCATACCTTGTGGAGTTAAGTTATCAACAACACTATATTTTGTGTAAAGGTTGTAGATAACTAGTGCGTGGATAAAAAATGTGTCGAAAAAGATATCCACAAGGCGAAATTTGGAAAACAAAAAGGGTCTTTTGGTGAAACTCAAAATTCAATAGAAGATTGACAATATTCACATCGCCCGCTATACTTAGTAGGACTGTCTTTAGAGTTTTTCCTCAGGGAGGTGCAAATATTAATGAAACGTACTTATCAACCGAGTAATCGTAAGCATAAAAGAGTACATGGTTTTCGCGCTCGTATGAGCTCTGCAAATGGACGTAACGTTCTAGCTCGTCGTCGTAGAAAAGGAAGAAAAGTATTATCAGCATAGGCCACTGAATAAGATCAGTGGTTTTTTTTCTAGATAAAACGAAAAGCGGAGGCGACTGTTAAGCGACGAAAAAACTGGAGCACGGCGACTGAGATAAAGGAAACACAACGAATGAAGTGAGTTGATGTTGACTTATCGTAGGGAGGCGGGTGAAGTTTTTCGAGTCGCTAGGAGCCGGAGCTAGACAATGAGAAAAGCGGAAGCCACCCGTTTAGCACCGTTCGGACTGGACTGAGCCGGAGGAGATAAAGGAAACACGACGAACGAAGCAAGTCGATGTTGACTTATCGTACGGAGGTGAAGGAAGTCTCGCTAGGTGCTGGGTGGCTGAAGCTAGACAAAGAAGCGGAAGCGCCGGAGTGAATTTTTGTGAACAAAAGGAATAGAATTAAAAAGAATGATGAATTTCAAGCAGTTTTTAAACGAGGAGTATCCGTGGCAAATCGGCAATTTGTCATTTATATGCTAGAAAAACCGGAGCAAATTGAAATGAGAATTGGCTTGTCTGTGAGTAAAAAAATTGGAAAAGCCGTCGTTCGAAATCAGATAAAAAGATATGTGAGGCAGGTCTTTCTGGAGCTGAAGGAAGACTTAAAGCAAAATGTGGATTACGTCATAATTGCTCGGAAGCCGACAGCGGAAATGAACTTTCATGAGACAAAGAAAAGTTTAATGCACGTATTAAAAATAGCAAAAGCGTTTACAAAGAAAATAAGTTGATTTTGAGAGGATTTATATTATGAATGTCATATTTTAAATGGTAATATAAATCTATCATACATAGGAACATAGGGATTCGTAAGAAGGAGGAACGGAGTTTGAAGAAAAGAATCGCCCTGATTTTGACCTTAGTAGGTCTCTTAGCGGTTTTATCGGCGTGTTCGCAAGTGAATGAACCCATCACTGCAGAGAGTGAAGGGATTTGGAACCAGTATTTTGTTTATCCATTATCCTGGTTAATAACGTATGTTGCTAATTTATTTGGTTCTAATTATGGACTTTCGATAATTGTTGTTACAATTGTTATTCGTTTGGCCATTTTGCCTTTAATGATCAAGCAAACCAAAAATTCAAAAGCGATGCAAGCTATTCAACCGGAAATAAAAGAACTTCAACAAAAATATGCTTCTAAAGATCCGAAGACACAACAAAAGCTTCAACAGGAAACAATGGCATTATTCCAAAAACATGGTGTTAACCCTTTGGCAGGGTGTTTCCCACTATTTATTCAAATGCCAATCTTAATTGGATTTTACCATGCCATTATGAGGACAGCTGAAATTGCAAATCATAGTTTCTTGTGGTTTGACCTTGGAGAAAAGGATCCGTTTTATATTTTGCCTTTAATTGCTGGTGCGACTACATTCCTACAGCAAAAAATGATGATGCATGGTATGGAAAATAATCCGCAGATGAAAATGATGCTGTACATTATGCCTGTTATGATTGTTGTATTCGCAGTTTCATTCCCAGCTGCATTATCACTGTATTGGGTAGTGGGTAATATTTTTATGATTGTCCAAACTTTTTTCATTAAAGGTCCAGTAAAAACTGAAGTGAATGCTACAGGGGGAGCGAAGAAGTGAAACAAGTAACAGCTACCGGTACAGGACAAACAGTTGATGCAGCGATTGAATCTGGATTAAAGGAACTTAATGTTTCAAAAGACAAAGTAGATGTTTTAATCATTGATGAAGGCAAAAAGGGCCTATTCGGCTTTTTTGGAAACAGACCAGTGATCGTAAAGCTTACAGTTAAGATTGACCCTGTTTTTGAAGCTCAAACCTATTTAGAAAATGTCATTAAAAAGATGGGCATTTCAGCGACTGTTGAAAAATCTCAACACGGCAAAGAGCTTTCATTTAAAATTTCAGGTGATGATGTCGCAATCCTTATTGGAAAGCGGGGTCAAACATTGAATTCTCTTCAATATTTAGTTCAATTAGTGGCCAATAAGTATTCAGAGGATTACTTAACTGTAATTGTAGATGCTGAGGACTATCGATTACGCCGTAAAGAAACATTGGAACAGCTGGCAACAAGATTAGCGGCAAAAGCTAAGAAGACGAAAACAAAAGTCGTTTTAGAACCAATGCCGTCGTTTGAAAGAAAAATTATCCATTCTGCTCTTTATGATGTTGATGGTGTATCAACTTCATCTGATGGAATAGAACCAAATCGTCATATCGTGATCATCCCGAATTAACTTTGTGATTTTCAAAGGTAGTTTGCGAGGAGGATCAAAGATTATGTTTGATAAACATGAGAAGCATGGCAGAACTAGATTAACTCTAGTAGCTGCCATGCTTTTTTATTTGTTTTATTGCCGTGAATCGATTTTTGGCAAATTTCCATTGAGAGAAAATATGAATGTACAATATCAAAGTTTTGCAGTTGCGTTCCCTATTGTGGATAAGTTAAACTAAATATATTGCTTAAAAAATTAAAAAGTTATCCACTGTGGATAAAATATAGATCACGATGATTATTTTTTTTTATAAAAAGCCAGTTGGCGATTGAGAGGTGATAGTATGATGGAAATGGATACGATTGCGGCGATATCGACTCCGATGGGGGAAGGAGCGATTGCAATTGTAAGAATAAGCGGATCAGAGGCAGTAAAAGCAGCCAATCAGATCTTTAAAGGGAAAAACATAGAGGAAGTAGAAAGCCATACGATTCATTATGGGTTTATTGTTGACCCGGAAACGAATGAAAAAGTGGAAGAGGTTATGCTTTCAGTTTTGCGGGCACCAAGAACCTTTACAAGAGAGGATATTGTCGAAATCAACTGTCATGGTGGTCTTGTTTCCGTGAATCGGGTTTTGCAACTTGTATTAAATCATGGAGTACGTTTAGCAGAACCTGGGGAGTTTACTAAGCGTGCTTTTTTAAATGGTAGAATTGATTTGTCGCAGGCAGAGGCTGTGATGGATTTAATTCGGGCTAAAACTGACCGAGCGATGAATGTGGCGATCGGCCAAATGGAAGGGAGATTGTCGAAATTAGTACGGCAATTAAGGCAAACCATCCTTGAGACGCTTGCCCATGTTGAAGTGAACATAGATTATCCTGAATATGATGATGTTGAAGAAATGACACATCAATTATTATTAGAAAAGGCGACTGAAATTAAAGCGGAAATTGCGAAGTTGCTTGAGACATCGAAGCAAGGAAAAATATTGCGTGATGGCATTTCGACAGTTATTATTGGACGCCCGAATGTTGGAAAATCATCACTATTAAATAGTCTAGTACATGAAAATAAAGCTATTGTTACTGAAATTCCAGGTACGACCCGTGATGTCATTGAGGAATATGTCAATGTTCGCGGTGTCCCATTACGTCTTGTAGATACGGCGGGAATTAGGGAAACAGAGGACATTGTTGAAAGAATAGGTGTCGAACGATCAAAACAGGTTCTCAAAGAAGCGGATCTAATTTTATTAGTCCTAAATCATGCTGAGCCATTAACAGTGGAGGACAAAAAGCTGTTTGAAGCTGCACGTGGTATGGATGTGATTGTACTTGTAAATAAAATTGATTTAGACAGAAAAGTTGATATTGCTGAAGTTAAAAAACTTGCTGACAATTATCCAGTCATTTCAACATCTTTAAAAGAAGAATCTGGCATAGACCAATTGGAGGAAGCTATTTCAGGGTTATTTTTTACAGGAAAGCTAGAATCAGGAGATATGACCTATGTATCTAATACTCGTCATATTGCACTATTAAATCAGGCCCAAAAGGCAATTGATGACGTTCTTTCTGGGATCGATGCAGGGATCCCAATTGATTTAATTCAAATAGATTTTACAAGAACGTGGGAAATCTTAGGGGAAATAATTGGAGATACTGTACATGAGAGCTTAATTAATCAATTATTTTCACAATTTTGTTTAGGTAAATAGGGCTGGCTGGATTGTACGTTGATGTCCAGCTTTAGCACCCAGCGACTCGTGAACGTCGCCAAACGGGTGCTTACGCTTTTCTAATTAGGAGGTTTTTTATGGAGTATCATGCTGGTTCATATGATGTAATTGTTGTAGGTGCAGGGCATGCTGGTTGTGAAGCAGCACTTGCCGCAGCAAGAATGGGTGCAAAAACTTTAGTTTTAACTTTAAATTTAGATATGGTTGCGTTTATGCCTTGTAATCCCTCGATTGGAGGACCGGCAAAAGGAATCGTTGTGCGTGAAATAGATGCCCTTGGTGGTGAAATGGGGCGGAATATTGATAAAACCCATATTCAAATGAGAATGTTGAATACAGGTAAGGGCCCTGCTGTTAGAGCACTAAGAGCACAGGCTGATAAACATCATTACCAAAAGGAAATGAAGTACACGTTAGAGAAAGAAGAAAATTTAGTATTGAAACAAGCCATGGTTAAGAGCCTCATTGTAGAGAATGAAGAATGTAAAGGTGTCGTAACCGAAACAGGTGCCATGTATTACGCCAAGGCTGTTATTATTACTACAGGTACATTTTTAAGAGGAAAGATCATTATTGGTGACTTTGCTTACGAAAGTGGTCCGAATAACCAACGGGCTTCCGTAGATTTGTCCAAAAATCTTAAAGAATTAGGACTTGATATGGGCCGGTTCAAAACAGGTACACCAATGCGTATCAAGGGGCAAACGATCGATTATAGTAAAACGGAGATTCAACCCGGTGATGAAGAGCGACGAGCATTCTCTTATGAAACGCTTGAATTGATCACGGATCAAATTCCATGCTGGTTGACTTATACTAGTCCGAAAACTCACGAAATCATTCATGCCAATCTACATCGCAGTCCCATGTATTCAGGGATGATTGAAGGGATCGGGACACGGTACTGTCCATCGATTGAAGACAAAATTGTTCGCTTCAATGATAAACCACGCCATCAAATCTTCCTTGAGCCAGAGGGCCGAAATACCGAAGAAGTCTATGTCCAAGGACTTTCCACAAGCTTACCTGAAGAGGTCCAAGTGGAGATGGTTCACTCAGTACCAGGGTTAGAAAATGCCGAATTGATGAGGGCGGGTTATGCGATTGAATACGATATGGTCCATCCTACCCAATTATGGCCAACACTAGAAACAAAGCTAATTCAAAATTTATTTACAGCGGGTCAAATTAATGGAACATCCGGCTATGAAGAAGCAGCGGGCCAAGGATTAATGGCTGGAATTAATGCCGCTTGTAAAATTTTAAATAAAGAACCTGTTATCTTAGATCGATCTCAAGCCTATATCGGTGTATTAATTGATGATTTAGTTACAAAGGGAACAATCGATCCATACCGTTTATTAACATCACGAGCTGAATATCGATTATTATTGCGCCATGATAACGCTGATCTACGGCTTACAGAAATTGGACATAAAATCGGCTTAATTTCCGATGAAAGATACGAAAGATTCTTAGAGAAAAAAGAAAAAGTAGAACGAGAAATAAATAGGCTGGAAAGCATTATTATTAAGCCTAATGAACAGGTACAGAATTTGATTCAACAATTGGGTGGCAGTCCGCTTAAAGATGGTGTACGGGCTTCTGATTTATTAAAACGTCCGGAAATGACGTATGAACTGCTAATGCAATTAGCCCCAGTTGAAGAGGAACTGCCTATTGATGTAACGGAACAGGTTGAGATTCAAATTAAGTATGCAGGTTATATTGAAAAATCATTGCAGCAAGTTGAGCGTATGAAGAAGATGGAAGATAAAAAGATTCCAGTTGATATTGATTATGATGCTATAACAGGAATTGCATCCGAAGCTCGCCAAAAGCTGTCACAAATTCGTCCACTATCAGTCGGACAAGCATCCCGGATTTCTGGTGTCAACCCTGCTGATATTTCTATTCTTTTAGTTTATTTAGAGCAAGGGAAAATAGCGAGAATTCAACAATAGGGGATTGATTATGGATATTCAATTATTTCAAACAAGCCTAGAGGAAAAGGGGATCTCCCTTTCCTCTAGGCAACTAGAACAATTCAACCTGTATTATAACACATTAGTCGAATGGAATGAAAAAATGAACTTAACGGCCATTACTGATAAGCCGGAAGTTTATTTGAAACATTTCTATGATTCGATAACAGCAGCATTTTACTTTGATTTTACAAAAGAGTATAAAATCTGCGATGTCGGAGCAGGGGCAGGGTTTCCAAGTATCCCCTTAAAAATATGTTTCCCACATCTTTCTATTTCAATCGTTGATTCACTGCAAAAAAGGATTACTTTTTTAAATGAATTAGCATCTTCTTTGCAATTAGATCAGGTTACTTTTTATCATGACCGTGCTGAAACATTCGGAAAAAGACCTGAAATAAGAGAGTCGTATGATATAGTAATGGCAAGGGCTGTTGCTAGGCTGTCGGTATTAAGTGAATTATGCATCCCGTTGGCAAAGGTTGGTGGGTACTTCATAGGGATGAAAGGTGCGAATCTAGCAGAAGAGCTGGAAGCTGGAAAAAAAGCAATTGAAGTATTAGGCTGTAAAGTAGAAAGTATACATAACTTTCAATTACCTATAGAAAACAGTGAGCGTAATATCGTAATCCTTAAAAAGGAGCGTAAAACGCCTAATAAGTATCCAAGAAAACCAGGGACACCTAACAAAACTCCAATTGAGTAAATAGGTCCATGCTCCTAAGCTTTGTTTATGTTTCACGTGAAACACTGGAGTATATTTATTTATGACATTTTCAAATTTGATATTGTAGGATTTTCTATTTCCATAGAAAATAGAAGTACATGTCGAATTGTATTGCTTTTTTGTAGTATTCAAAAGGTGGTGTATGAAAAA
Source organism: Caryophanales bacterium (assembly GCA_012840465.1). Lineage (GTDB taxonomy): Bacteria > Bacillota > Bacilli > Bacillales > Bacillaceae_J > Schinkia. Next base: position 24,175 of record DULJ01000037.1, on the reverse strand, counting down.
TGAAACACCCTTTTTCGCGCCTTTTTGGTATAGGGGAAAAGACTGTAGAGACTAATGATGTAGAACCAAAGAAAGAATTAATAACAGAAAATGAAGAAGTGAAGCGGATCCCTATTGGGGATATTATTCCAAATCGTTTTCAGCCACGTACTGTATTTGTTGATGAAAAAATCAATGAATTAATGCAGACAATTCATATCCATGGAATCATTCAGCCTATTGTTTTAAGAGAATATGAAAAAGGTAAATATGAAATTATTGCTGGAGAAAGAAGATGGCGGGCTGTTACGAAGCTTGGGTGGGATACAATTCCGGCTATTATTAAAGACTTTAATGATACGGAAACAGCTTCAGTTGCTTTAATTGAGAACCTACAGCGGGAGGAGTTGTCTCCGCTGGAAGAAGCAATTGCCTATGCTAGACTATTAGAGTTGCATAATTTAACGCAAGAGGCATTAGCACAAAGATTAGGCAAGGGCCAATCAACTGTTGCCAATAAACTTCGTCTATTAAAATTACCAGAAGCTATTCAAGAGGCACTGTTGCAAAAGAAAATTACAGAAAGACACGCCAGGGCATTAATTCCACTAAAGGAACAGGAATTACAAGAAAAGCTTTTAGAAGAGATCATCGAAAAACACTTAAATGTAAAACAGACAGAAGAACGTGTTATTAAAATGCTCGAAAGTAAAGTGAAAAAGCCCAAGCCGAAAAGAAAAGCATTTAGCAAGGATACCAGAATTGCGATGAATACAATTCGTCAATCACTTAATATGGTAGCCAGTACTGGAATGAAAATAGATAGTCAGGAAGAAGAACATGAAGATTATATTCAATTTACGATAAAAATACCAAAAAAGTAACATAACTTTATTCAGTAGAAGTTCAAACCCTACTGAATAAAGTTAAAGCCTTCGGCGGTGACCCACATCCTGTGGACCTAAAAAGTCTGGGGCAAATACGCCAAGGCACATTTGATTTCTTATCCATCACTAAAAAAGTAGATGGTTTTTTTATTTTTAAAACGAAATTCATCGGAATTCATGATAAAATAGAAAAGTATGAAAAAGATAAAACGATTTAATCCATTGACCTAACAGATAACTGTTATAGGACAAGCTTCTCTTTAAAGGAAGGTAGGTGACAGCATGGGTAAAACTATTGCAATTGCAAACCAAAAAGGCGGAGTTGGAAAAACAACGACTTCGGTGAATTTGAGTGCATGTCTAGCATATTTAGGGAAAAGAGTGTTACTTGTTGATATAGATCCGCAAGGGAATGCATCAAGCGGGGTTGGCGTTGAAAAGGCAGATGTGGAGCAATGCGTCTATAATGTTTTAGTTGATGATGAAGAAGCAAAAACAGTGGTCCTGCCTACTAATGTAGAAAACCTATATGTATTGCCTTCGACCATCCAGTTGGCCGGTGCAGAAATAGAATTAGTGCCAACTATTTCGAGGGAAGTCCGTTTAAAAAGAGCACTTGAGCCACTTGTCGGAGAGTACGATTATATCATTATTGATTGTCCTCCTTCATTAGGATTATTAACCTTGAACGCTTTAACGGCTGCGGATTCAGTTATTATTCCAGTACAATGTGAATATTACGCCCTTGAAGGTCTTAGTCAATTATTAAATACAGTGAGATTAGTCCAAAAGCATTTAAATCAATCATTAAAAATTGACGGAGTTTTATTAACGATGCTTGATGCAAGAACAAATCTTGGAATTCAAGTAATAGATGAAGTTAAAAAGTATTTCCAGGACAGAGTTTACCATTCTATCATTCCACGCAATATCAGGTTAAGCGAAGCACCAAGTCACGGTAAACCAATTATTATTTATGACCCTAAGTCAAGAGGGGCAGAGGTATATCTAGATTTTGCTAAGGAAGTGATTGCTAATGGCTAAAGGTTTGGGGAAGGGGTTAGGCCTGGGGGCTTATTTTTCGGTAGATGAAGTGTTGGAACCCTTGGATAAAATCCAGAATGTAAAGTTAAAGGAATGCCGTCCGAATCCCTATCAGCCTAGAAAAACATTTGATCCGGAGTCTATTAAAGAATTAAAAGAGTCAATTGAAACTCACGGAATTCTGCAACCGATTGTAGTAAGAAAAAGCATTAAAGGCTATGATATTGTCGTTGGTGAAAGACGATTTCGTGCAGCGAAAGAAGCAGGCTTAGAAACAATTCCGGTCATTGTAAAGGATTATACCGAACAACAAATGATGGAGCTAGCCTTAATTGAGAACTTACAGCGGGAAGATTTAAATCCAATCGAAGAAGGATTGGCCTACCAAACTTTAATTGAACAACTGAAGTTAACACAAGAGGAGCTGGCTGGTCGTTTAGGCAAAAGTCGTCCACATATTGCAAATCATATCCGCTTGTTAGCATTGCCAGAGCCAGTTAAAACGTTGATTTCAAATGGCGACTTAACAATGGGGCATGGACGGACACTATTAGGTCTTAAAGACAAAGAACTTCTGCTTCCGCTTGTAGAAAAGATAAAAAAGGAAAACTTGAACGTACGCCAATTAGAACAAATTGTCCAAAGTCTTAACGAAAATGTTTCACGTGAAACAAAGAAGAAAGAAAAACCAAAGGATGTTTTTATTAAACAGCAGGAGTCCCGTCTTCGCGACCGTTTTGGAACAGCTGTTGCCATCAAACAAAATAAAAATAAAAATAAAGGTAAAATTGAAATTGAATTTTACTCCCCAGACGATTTGAATCGTATTTTGGAGTTGCTTGATCGGGAGTCATTGTAAAAAAAGCCATCTATAAGGTGGTTTTATTTTTTATCAATTTCTCAAAGTCTATATTCCAGAGTATATTTCATAGGCCAATCATTGCAAACGCGTTTGTTCAGACGCCGTTCTAAATAAAAGGAATTACGCAAACTAAGTCTCTAAGCGTTAAGACCCGAATGTAGTCTCACTTCTTCGAAATACCCAGATGTTCATTCGGGTTAGCTTAGAGGCTTGAGGACATGATATCAATGAAGTGTCTGAACACTTAGAGAGCGATAATCGGCTTATGAAATATCTAACTAAATAGGGGGAGTTTTATGATTTACTTTGACCAAGCAGCTTCATCTTTTCCAAAACCAAAAGAAGTAATAGATGCGGTAGTTGAGGCATTGACAAAATACGGCGCTAATCCCGGAAGGGGCAGCCATGCCTTAGCGAATGAAGCGGGAAATAAAATCTTTGAGGCTCGGGTTCAATTGGCTCAGTTTTTTAGATTAGCAGATCCAAGGCGGGTTGTGTTTACCCAAAATGCGACCGGAGCACTTAATATAGGAATTCAAGGACTTCCCTTAAAGCGCGGCGATCATGTGATTACAACTGCTTATGAGCATAATTCAGTCCGCCGTCCTTTAGAACGTTTGAAAAGCGAAATCGGTATAGAAATTACATACATCCAGCCAAACCATAACGGTGAAATTAATATTGAAGCGTTAGAGAATGCAATAACAGCTGAAACTAAATTACTTGTTGTTACCCACGGTTCCAACTTGACCGGGGCGATTATTCCTATTGCCCAGTTAGGGGAAATAAGCAAAAAGTATAATCTCATATTTATGGTGGATGCTTCACAAACAGCGGGAGTTTTACCACTAAATATGGAAGAAATGAATATTGACCTTTTAGCTTTTGCAGGCCATAAAGGATTAATGGGGCCACAAGGAACGGGCGCTTTATTAATTAATAAAAACATTGAGTTGAAGCCACTTGTAACCGGTGGAACAGGTCATTTTTCTGAAAGAATTGAACAGCCTGATGAACTTCCGGAAAGATTAGAGAGTGGGACCTTGAATACCCCAGGAATTGCAGGGCTCCTTGCAGGTATTTTGTTTATAAAGGAAAAAGGGCTTGCTGAAATATTTAATCATGAACGGATTTTGACGGATACCTGCAAAAAGGGACTTAAAAAATTGGAAGGTGTAACTGTATACGGTCCCGATGAAGATAGTAAACAGCTTGCTGTCATTTCCTTTAATATTGACGGGGTTGATAGTCAAGAAGTGGCGATGATTTTGGACCAACATTATAAAATTGCAGTTAGGGCAGGCCTTCATTGTTCACCATTGGCCCATCAGTCAATCGGAACGATTGGACAAGGCGGTACAGTAAGGGCAAGTTTTGGCCTTTTTAATACAGTAGACGAAGTTGAAAAATTTGTACAAGCTATAGATGAGATTAGAGCAGGATATTTAGCCTAGGGAGAGACAAAAATATGGTTTTGTTAGGTACTATCGTTAATGGGATTGCGATCATTGCTGGGACCTTTCTAGGAAAAGTGATGCATCGCATTCCCGAAAAGGTAAAAACATTAGTTTTACAATCCATTGGACTTGCTGTTGTGATTTTAGGAGTACAAATGGGAGTTAAAAGTGAACAGTTTCTTATTGTCATCCTAAGTCTTTTATTTGGAAGTATTATAGGAGAGGTCTTGGATCTTGATGGAAAGTTAAATAGACTTGGCCTTTGGATAGAACGAAGAATGGGTGCTACTGAAGAAGGTGGAATAGCAAGAGGGTTCGTAACAGCAACGTTGATTTTTGCAGTTGGAGCAATGGCGATCATTGGAGCCCTTGACAGCGGTCTAAGAGGTGACCATCAAGTTTTATATACAAAGTCACTTTTGGACGGCTTTACGAGTATCGTTCTTGCAACCACATTGGGGGTAGGCGTCTTATTTTCAGCATTTCCGGTTATGATCTATCAAGGGATGATTGCCTTATTCGCAACGCAAATTGAACAGTGGATTCCAGCTAAAATTATGGAGACCTTTATTGTTGAGATGACGTCTGCCGGTGGGATTATGATTTTAGCGATTGGTTTAAATATGTTGGAAATTACAAAAATTCGCGTTGCCAATATGTTGCCTGCAATCCTTGTAGTTGCTCTTTTAGTTGCTGGACAATATTATTATCATCAATTGGTAATGTAATATGTTAGTTGTGAATCTTGTCCCCTACCTGTGAAGGAGGGGACTTTTTTTGTCCAGCTCCAGCACCCAGCGACTAGTAAACTTCTCTCACCCCTCTACGATAAGTCAACATCGATTCGTTACCGCTTATCGTGTTTCCTTTATCTCAGTCGATGCGCTCCAGTTTATACGGCGCTGAATGGGTGATTCCGTGTTTCTTATCTTTAATAATTGATCTGCCTCGATAATGCCACTTGCCATTGCTTGTGCCATTTTCATAACAAGATTTAATCTCGTATTTTGTAAAACAAAAAACTCCATAAATCCACTGACATTTACAATCCCAGTTAAATGAACCTCTCCAACAGGTGGAAGCTGTTTGTTAACACCAGCCCCAGGTTTTAACGCACCAACATTTAAAGTAACATCCCCAACACTTTTTAGTCTTCCTAAGCATGCATCAATTCCAATAATAAATGGATTCCTATGTGTATTATTTATAAATTTCAATTGTTCCTCAAGATTAACAGCATGAATAGGATTCTCAAGTGTACCGTATACATGGAAATGAGTAGTTTTTTTTTCGTTAAGGATTGTTCCAATCAGTGGTCCAAGCGCATCCCCAGTTGAGCGATCTGTTCCAATACAAGTGATAACGACAGGTTGAAAAGTATGGTGTGGCAAAAGTTCAACTAATTTTTCACCAATATAGGAAGGGGCATTTTGCTCTTCGTAAGAAATACGGTAGGAGGAGGCCTCTTTTTTTTCAAAAAACTTTGGTTTTAGATTCATAGGATCCACTCCTCTTTAATAGTAGTAACAGTATACGGAATTTATTAAGTTCCTATACATAAAGTTGATAAATAAATCAATTGAAAGGAAGATAAATAATGTGGAAAGCCGGTCTTAAATGGATGTTTCTCATCATGGGTACGATGATTGGTGCAGGATATGCATCAGGCAGGGAAATATGGCAATTTTTCGGGCATGAAAGTGGACTTGCTATTTTACTATTTACCGTATTATTTATAATTTGCTGTTATTTTATTATGAAAATTAGTTTTGAAAAGAAGACTGTTCACTATTTGCCATTATTGGAGACTTTGTTAGGAAAGAAATTAGCTGGTCTATATGATTTAATGATTATATTGTATTTATTTTCAGTTACTGTTGTGATGTTGGCGGGGGCAGGTGCTGCTTTAGAAGTATTTTATTTACCGTTTTGGGTAGGAATTGCCGTTACAATTGTTTTATTAGTATTTTTATTCGTTTGGGATATTCAAGGGATGGTATCCATTAATGCCTTTATCATTCCATTATTAGTTGCCGGTCTAATTGGAGCCCTTCTTTCCTTTACGTTTAAATATGGACAGCCAATAGTTATCGATTGGACAAAGCAGGGGAACTGGCCATCTGCTTTTACGTTTACGGCTTTAAATATCCTGCCATTAGTTGCCGTCCTCGCGGCGATTGGAAAAGAAATCAAGCATCAGGGTGAAATTTGGATTGCAAGTATGGGAAGTGGGGTAATATTAGGAGGCCTAACATTTCTCTATAATGAAATATTGTCACAAATGGCTTCAGATATAGTACTCTACGAAATTCCTTTATTTGCGATATTGAAAAATTACCATTATATTATGTTAATATTCATGTCTTTTGTTTTATGGTGTGCCATTTATACAACAGCTGCTTCTGGAGTTGTTGGTTTATCCACCCGATTTAGAAAGAAAATGTCCATGCCATTATGGCTAATGGCACTCATTATACTTTTGGTGATGATGCCATTAACAACATTTGGATTTTCAACATTAGTTGCCGTTCTTTATCCGTTGTATGGGCTGTTAAATTTATATATGTTGGCTGCGCTTTTGTTGTATCCTATCGCAAATCGCTACAAATGGTAACGAAAAATTGGTAAAATATAAATAAGCAGTTTGATATTGTGACCGTGAATACATGAAGGGGGAGCAAAATGGTTGATAAAGATTTTGGACTAAATGATATTGTAGAAATGAAAAAGCAGCATCCATGTGGAACTAACCGTTGGAAGATCATTCGCATTGGCATGGATATTCGCATTAAATGCGAAGGCTGCGATCATAGTGTTTTAATACCCCGAAAAGAGTTCACAAGAAAATTAAAGAAGATCCTTGTTAAACATGAAAAGTAGCATACCGCATGAAGAACGTAGCTAATTAATGAGGCAAGCCAATTATTGCAACCGAGTTCTAGGCAATGATTGGCTTATTTTGTTTTACCAATCAATGCTTGCGCTTTTCGGGAACAGTTCCTATAATTGGTTAAGATAGTTAGAACGAAGATTTTTTTAAGGAGTGAATGGTTAATGGGTTTAACAGCCGGAATCGTTGGTCTTCCGAACGTTGGAAAATCAACGCTTTTTAATGCAATTACACAGGCAGGTGCTGAATCAGCAAACTACCCTTTCTGTACGATCGATCCTAATGTGGGGATTGTTGAAGTACCAGATGAGCGTTTGGATAAATTAACAACATTAGTAAAGCCGAAGAAAACTGTACCGACAGCATTTGAGTTCACAGATATTGCTGGAATCGTTAAAGGTGCGAGTAAGGGTGAAGGTTTGGGAAATAAATTTTTATCCCATATTCGCCAAGTGGATGCGATTTGTCAAGTTGTTCGTTGTTTTGCAGATGATGAGATAACACATGTAGCGGGTAAGGTCGATCCAATCTCAGATATTGAAACGATTAATTTGGAATTAATTTTAGCTGATCTTGAAACAGTGGACAAGCGTATTGACCGTGTTGGAAAATTAGCGAAGCAAAAAGATAAAGATGCAGCAGCCGAACATGAAATTCTTGTTATATTGAAAGAAGCCTTTGAAGAAGGTAAAATGGCTCGTTCAATCGAATTTACGGAAGAGCAATTGAAGCTTGTGAGGGATCTCCACCTTTTAACAATTAAGCCAATGCTTTATGTTGCCAATGTTGGCGAGGATGAAGTAGCAGATCCATCTGGAAATGAATATGTACAAAAGGTTCGTGAATTTGCTGAAGATGATAATGCTGAAGTTATCGTCATTTGTGCAAAAATTGAATCTGAAATTGCTGAGCTGGATGGGGAAGAGAAGCAAATGTTCCTTGAAGAGCTTGGTATTAAAGAGTCTGGCTTAGATCAACTGATTAAAGCAGCTTATTCTTTACTAGGTTTAGCAACGTATTTTACAGCTGGAGAACAAGAAGTTAGAGCATGGACATTTAAAAAGGGCATGAAAGCACCACAATGTGCTGGAATCATTCATACTGACTTTGAGCGCGGTTTTATTCGTGCAGAGACAGTTTCTTATGAAGATTTGCTTGCAGGTGGTTCCATGACAGCAGCCCGTGAAGCAGGTAAAGTCCGCCTTGAAGGGAAAGAATACATCGTTCAAGACGGAGACGTCATGCATTTCAGATTCAATGTGTAACATTGTGGTGCCTGTCCCCGTACCGCGGTTGGTACGGCAGTAGTGCCGTCACTGGTGCCTGTCCCCGAAAACTAGGCACTTGCGCACACCCAACAATCATGTTATAATTTTATTCCGTGAGTAATTATATGAATATATTGCTCCTTGCTCCTTTTTAAAAAGTGAGCCGTTTAGTCCAAGAGGAGGTGAAAGATATGCGTAAATATGAAATTATGTACATCATTCGTCCAAACGTTGAAGAAGAAACAAAGAAGGCTGTAATCGATCGTTTTAACGATATTTTAACGAACGAAGGCACTGAAATCGCTAAGTCAACTGACATGGGTAAGCGTCGTTTAGCTTACGAAATTAACGATTTCCGTGAAGGTTATTACATGCTTCTTAACGTTGTGGCGAAGCCAGAAGCGATCAGCGAATTTGACCGCTTAGCGAAGATCAGCGAAGATATCATCCGTCACATCGCAGTACGTGAAGAATAATAATATTTGTTAAGTTTTGAATTTTCATTAAGGAGTGATTCTGATGTTAAACCGCGTGGTACTCGTTGGCAGGTTAACGAAAGATCCTGAATTGCGTTATACTCCAAACGGAGTTGCTGTTACCCAATTTACACTTGCTGTTAATCGTACATTTTCTAATCAACAAGGTGACCGTGAAGCAGATTTTATTAACTGTGTTGTATGGCGCCGTGCAGCTGAAAATGTAGCAAACTTCCTTAAAAAGGGAAGCTTAGCTGGTGTCGATGGTCGCTTGCAGACTCGTAATTATGAGGGACAAGATGGTCGTCGCGTTTATGTAACAGAGGTTGTGGCGGATAGCGTGCAATTTTTGGAGCCTAAAGGTGCTAACCAAGGGGGCGGTCAAGCAGATCCTTATGGATTTGGAGGAGGAAACCCTGGTGGTGGAAACCTTGGATCTGGACAAGGATATGGGGGCCAAAAACCATCCGGCGGCGGATATCGTCCAAATCAGAATCAACGTTCGAACGATAATTTTTCTACTGTCGATGATGACCCATTTAAAGATGATGGTTTACCAATTGACATATCAGACGATGACTTACCGTTCTGACCGCCCTATAACTGTCTAAATCTAAATATATATACCTAACGCCTTGATTTATAAGGAGGATATACCTATTTATAGGTGTATAAATCTCATTAGTTATTAGGAGAATATTTGATTAGATTTGTTAAGGGGTCTGTTGATTGTCTAAAACTAATAATTGAGAACTTGATATAACAGGTTTATAAAAGATATAGGTTGTCTAAATCTTAGATATGCTTAATCTCTTATAAACCATTAAGGGGGGGATATTCCATATCTGGAGTATTCATCCCCTTTAACCAAGAACGGAAATTCATATATAGGAAAGTAAGGAGGGGAATCATAATGGCAATGGGTGGAGCTCGTAAAGGTCGACAAAAGCGTCGTAAAGTGTGCTATTTCACAGCGAACGGAATTACACACATCGACTATAAAGATGTTGAACTTTTAAAACGTTTCGTTTCAGAGCGCGGTAAAATTTTACCTCGTCGTGTAACAGGAACATCTTCTAAATACCAACGTAAATTAACAACAGCTATCAAGCGTGCACGTCAAATGGCATTGTTACCATACGTTAACGATTAATATATAAATAATAAAAGGCAGCAGGATTATCTTGCTGTCTTTTTTTCATTGAAGCTGAAGTAATACTGATTTCTTGAAACTAAGTAAATAAATACATAAAATAGTACATACAGAGAATGAAAAAAAAGGGATATATGAGGTGAAGATTTGAATTCAATACGTTCAATAATTGAAGGGGCCATAGTAACAGCGTTATATTCTATTCTTTTATTAGCAATCTTATTTATACCGATCATTGGTAGCTTCTTTCTTTTTGTACTGCCAGTTCCTTTTGTCATCTATGCAACCCGTCATACTTTGAAAAAAGGGCTATTAATGTTAACGGTTGCATTAATTATTACATATATGGTTGGTTCGATCGCAATGCTACCAATTACTATTGTGTTTGGAACAACTGGTCTTATCATGGGGTACATATATTCATTAAAAAAGGGCGCTTATGCTGTACTACTTAGCGGAAGCCTTGGCTTCATCGCAAACTTTGTCCTGTTATACATTATTATTAACGCATTCTTTCATATAAATTTCATTGAAGATACGAAGAAAATGATGTACCAATCGATGGAAACAGCTGAAAAAATAGTAACATCACTTGGACAACCTACAGACCAATTTGAAAGGATGTACCAATCCATTGAGATGATTTCTTACATAGTCCCAAGTGCGATGGTTATTATAAGCATCGTGTTGGCCTTTGTTACTCAACTTTTTGCAAATCAAATATTAAAAAGATTTAAATATGAAATAAAGTCATTCCCACCGATAAGAAACTGGGCCTTTCCAAAAAGCATAATATGGTACTATTTAATTGTCATGATTATTTTTATGACAGGACCGGAACAGGGCACAATACTTTTTACAATAATTATTAACCTATTTATTGTGCTTGAAATAATAATGGCAATACAAGGGTTTTCATTTATCTTTTTTTACTTTCATATAAATAAAAAGCCTTTAACAATACCTGTTGTTATCGTAATTCTATCTTTGTTTATGCCTTTTCTACTATCTATAATAAGAATCTTAGGTATAATTGATTTAGGGTTTGATTTGCGAAAGCGCATGAAAGACCCACAATGATGTGGAGATGAAGATATGCCAAATTCAATCAAAAAACGATGGCGAAGCATTCCATTTATTCTCTTCTTGATCTTATCCATTGCTATGATGGCGGTCATAGCTTATTACGAGTGGGTGTTTGGGCTAATCTCCTTCCTATTCATGGGCATTATCGTTTATTACTTATTAAGATATGAGCTTAATTTGTATGAAGAGATGGAACAATATATTTCAACATTATCCCATCGTGTAAAAAAGGTTGGCGATGAAGCGCTGCTGGAAATGCCTATTGGAATTCTGTTGTATAATGACGAGCACCAAATTGAGTGGTCCAACCATTATTTGGCGGATGTTCTAAATGAGGAAACGTTAATAGGGCGCCATTTAAACACAATTTTTGATGGCCTGAATTCGTTGATAAAGGGTGAAGCGGATTATGAGAAGGTAATATTAGATGAGCGGACATTCCAAATTCATATTAAGCGCGATGAAAGACTGCTATACTTTTTCAATATAACTGACCAAGAGGAAGTTGAACGATTATACGAAGAAGAAAAGGCTGTATTAGCGATCATCTTTTTAGATAATTATGATGATGTAACGCAAGGTATGGATGATCAAACAAAAAGTACAATCAATAGCAAGGTGATCTCCATTCTTAATAATTGGGCCAGTAACTATGGTATTTTCCTTAAGAGAACTTCATCAGACCGTTTTATTGCAGTGTTTAATCAATTGATTTTAACCCAGCTGGAAAAAACAAAATTTGATATTTTGGATGAAGTTCGTGAATTAACAACAAAACAAAATGTTTCATTAACACTTAGTATTGGGATTGGCAGCGATTCTTCTGATTTGCCGGAACTTGGAGGTTTGGCACAATCCAGTTTGGAACTCGCCCTTGGTCGAGGCGGTGACCAGGTTGCAATTAAAAGTCTAAATGGAAAAGTGAAGTTTTATGGCGGCAAGACAAATCCAATGGAGAAACGAACGAGGGTAAGAGCAAGAGTAATCTCCCATGCCCTTCGTGAATGGGTGCTCGCGAGTGATAAGGTCCTTATTATGGGGCATAAAGCGCCTGACATGGATGCAATTGGGGCAGCCATAGGGATTCTAAAGGTTGCTGAAGCAAATAATGCGGAAGGCTATATTGTTCTGAATGAAAACGATATTGATTTAGGTGTCCAAAGACTATTGGCTGAGGTTAAATTGAAAGGTGAGTTATGGCAAAGGTTTATTTCACCCGAAGAGGCCTTGGAAATTGCTACAGACCATTCTTTACTAGTTGTTGTTGATACCCATAAGCCATCCATGGTTATTGACCAGAAACTGTTAAATAAACTCGATAATGTTGTCGTAATCGACCACCATCGCCGCGGTGAGGAATTCATTGAAAATCCAGTAATGGTGTATATGGAGCCTTATGCCTCCTCTACATCAGAGCTTGTTACAGAGTTATTGGAATATCAACCGAAAACATTGAAAATCGATATGTTAGAGTCAACGGCATTACTAGCAGGCATCATCGTTGATACGAAAAGTTTTACATTACGAACCGGTTCCCGAACTTTTGATGCGGCCTCCTATTTACGTTCACATGGCGCCGATACAGTACTAGTTCAAAGGTTCCTAAAAGAAGACTTGGAGCAATATGTTAAACGGTCAAAGCTAATTGAAAGTAGCAAAATCTATAAAAAAGGGATTGCCATTGCAAAAGCCGGTGCCGATCAAACTTTTGGTCAAGTCTTAATAGCGCAAGCAGCCGATGCATTACTATCAATGAATAATATAATCGCCTCCTTTGTGATTTCTAAAAGGCAGGATGGTAAAATAAGTATTAGTGCTCGTTCACTTGGAGATGTTAATGTTCAAATCATTATGGAGAATTTAAATGGGGGCGGCCATTTAACAAATGCAGCCACTCAAATTGAAGGAAAAACAATTGATGAAGTTGAACAATTATTAAAAGATGCTATTGATGATTATCTCGAAGGGGGAAAAAGATAATGAAAGTTATATTTTTACAAGATGTTAAAGGTAAAGGGAAAAAAGGTGAAGTTAAGAATGTTGCTGACGGATATGCCCATAATTTCCTTTTAAAGAATAATTTAGCCCTTGAAGCAACACCCGCAAATATGAAATCATTAGAGGCGCAGAAGAAAAAACAGGATCGTGAAGCTGCTGAAGAATTGCAAGAAGCAAAAGTGTTAAAAGAAAAGCTGGAGAAGCTCACAGTTGAGCTAACTGCTAAATCTGGAGAAGGCGGTAGACTATTTGGGGCGATTACTTCAAAACAAATCGCAGATGCGCTAAACAAAGCCTACAGTATTAAAATTGATAAACGTAAATTAGATCTAGATGATTCCATTCGTTCGCTCGGGGTAACAAATGTACCCGTTAAGCTTCATCAGGGGGTCACAGCTACATTAAAGGTACATGTAAACGAAACTAAATAACTAGAAAAGCGGAAGTGCCCATCTAGCGACGAAAAAGCTGGAACACGTCGACTGAGATAAAGGATATTCAGTGGCGAAGTTTTTCGAGTCGCTGGGCACTAAAGCTAGACAGATACGCAAATTATAATAAAGAGGCTGCCACAAAGATTCTGGACAGCCTCTTTTCAAATGCAAGATCTAACTTAAATGAGAGGGGCAGTCAATATGAGTGATGTATTTACTGATCGGACACCACCGCATAATTCGGAAGCGGAGCAAGCGATAATCGGTGCGATTTTTCTTGAACCATCGGCTTTAACAACTGCTTCGGAGATTTTGATGCCAGACGATTTCTATCGAACAGCCCATTTGAAGATATTTACCGCTATGCTTGATCTTTCAGAAAAGGGCGAGCCGGTTGATATTGTAACTGTAACTTCAGAACTTGCTGACAAAAAACTTTTGGAGGAAGTCGGTGGACTTCAATATTTGAGTGATTTAGCCGATGCTGTTCCAACAGCCGCAAATATAGAGTATTACGCCCGAATTGTTGAGGAAAAGTCAATCTTAAGACGACTCATCCGAACAGCGACAGTCATCGTTACAGATGGCTTTAATAGTGAAGATGATGTGGAAGTACTATTAAACGATGCGGAAAAGTCAATCCTTGAAGTAGCAAATCGGAAAAACACGAGTGGTTTTCGAAATATTAAAGATGTATTGGTTAACGTTTATGATAATATCGAGGTGCTTCATAATCGCAAAGGGGATGTAACAGGAATCCCAACCGGGTTCGTTGATTTGGACCACATGACGGCTGGATTTCAACGCAATGACTTAATTATCGTTGCAGCCCGTCCATCAGTTGGTAAAACAGCCTTTGCCTTGAATATTGCCCAAAACGTTGCCACGAAGACGGATGAAAATGTCGCTATTTTTAGCCTAGAGATGGGTGCAGAGCAACTTGTCATGAGGATGCTGTGTGCAGAAGGAAATATTGATGCCCAAGCCTTAAGAACTGGGAAAATGTCAGAAGATGATTGGAAAAAGCTTACCATGGCGATGGGAAGCCTTTCTAACGCTGGGATCTATATTGATGATACGCCTGGTGTGAGAATTAATGAAATCCGTTCTAAATGCCGCAGATTACAGCAGGAACACGGCCTAGGCATGATTTTAATAGATTACTTGCAATTAATTCAAGGAAGTGGACGCTCAGGTGAGAACCGCCAGCAGGAAGTATCGGAAATATCTCGCTCCCTGAAGGCATTAGCCCGTGAATTAAGAGTGCCGGTTATTGCCTTGTCACAGCTTTCCCGTGGTGTTGAGCAACGTCAGGACAAGCGCCCGATGATGTCGGATATTCGTGAGTCAGGAAGTATTGAGCAAGATGCCGATATTGTAGCCTTCTTATATCGTGATGATTACTATGATAAAGAAACAGAGAATAAAAATATAATTGAGATCATTATTGCCAAGCAGCGTAACGGCCCTGTTGGGACAGTAGAGCTTGCCTTTGTAAAGGAATATAATAAATTCGTTAATTTAGAACGTCATCGTGATATGCAACCAAGTGCTTAGGCTCTGAGTTGCTTTTTTGAATATCACGAACAAAAAGTAACATCTTATAAAAAACGTTCGTGTTTAATTGACTTTGAAGTTGTATATTGTTACACTTACTTTGGTATTTATTTGCATTCCTTAGGCAAACTTATACTTATACTTTACTCAGTGGCAATAAACATTTGAAAAAAATTATGCCGTATTCATATTCGGAGGTGCAGACAAAAATGTCTTCAGTAGTGGTAGTAGGATCACAATGGGGCGATGAAGGTAAAGGAAAGATTACTGACTTTTTATCACAAAATGCAGAGGTTGTTGCTCGTTACCAAGGTGGAAATAACGCAGGCCATACGATTGTATTTGGTGGCAAAAAGTATAAACTACATTTAATTCCATCAGGAATTTTCTTTAACGATAAAATTTGTGTAATCGGAAACGGAATGGTTATTGACCCTAAAGCGTTAGTAACGGAATTACAATACTTACATAACGAAGGCGTAAATACTGATAATTTAAGAATTAGCAACCGCGCCCATGTTATCCTGCCTTATCATCTTAAAATTGATGAGTTAGACGAAGAACGAAAAGGTGCTAACAAAATAGGTACTACTAAAAAAGGTATTGGTCCAGCTTATATGGATAAAGCTGCTCGTATTGGCATTAGAATCGCTGATTTATTAGACCGTGAGGAATTTGAAAGAAAGCTAACACAGAACTTAGCGGAAAAAAATCGCATTCTTGAAAAGCTATATGATGCAGAAGGTTTTAAAATTGAAGATATTTTAGATGAATATTATAATTACGGACAGCAGTTTGCAAAATACGTTTGTGACACATCTGTTGTATTAAATGATGCCCTTGATGAGGGTAGACGTGTATTATTTGAAGGTGCACAAGGAGTTATGTTGGATATTGACCAAGGTACATATCCGTTTGTTACATCATCCAATCCAGTTGCCGGTGGAGTTACAATTGGATCTGGTGTAGGTCCTTCGAAAATCAACCATGTTGTTGGTGTTTGTAAGGCCTATACAACACGTGTCGGCGATGGTCCATTCCCAACTGAGCTTCATGATGAAATTGGCCACCAAATTCGTGAAGTGGGCCGTGAATACGGAACAACAACAGGCCGCCCGCGCCGTGTCGGCTGGTTTGACAGCGTAGTAGTTCGTCATGCACGCCGTGTGAGTGGACTTACAGATTTATCTTTAAACTCCATTGATGTTTTAACAGGCATTGAAACATTAAAGATTTGCGTTGCTTATAAATATAAAGGTGAAGTGATTGATGAGTTTCCTGCAAGCTTAAAAGTCTTGGCAGAATGTGAGCCAGTTTATGAAGAAATGCCAGGCTGGACTGAAGATATAACGGGTGTTAAAAAGTTAGATGAGCTTCCTGATAATGCACGCCATTATGTTGAACGTGTGTCACAATTAACAGGCATTCCGCTTTCTGTTTTTTCAGTAGGTCCCGACAGAAACCAAACAAATGTGATTCGCAGCGTTTACGCTTCAAACTAGAAAAGCTTAAAGCTAGACAGTGATAACAGAAAATAAAGTGATAATGGGCTGTCCTAAATAGGTGTAACATCCGCATATCATATCTAGAACTATATCTGGGTGTTATATGCGGCTGTACACTACATATGGAATAGCCTATTTTTATTTTCGGGTATTTTCGACAAGATTAGGATTTTGGTAGAGTTTTAGATTCATTTATGGTAAATTAGAAAAGGTGAAATATGGGTATGTTTATGCGCTATTAAAAAAATTCTGAAAATCTCTTTAAAGAAAGAAGGAGTAGGAAGAAACGTAGGAGGAAATTCCGTGGTTCAATTTTTTCGAAAGATGACTGCTAATATGACACGATTATTCCAACCACCTCATTCCAAAAAGTCAATTAAAAAGGCAATTATCGCAACTTCTGTTGTTGCTACTTTGTCAATTGGTTCTGTATATGCCGCTAACGATAAAGATGTTAATACTGTATACCACATATATTCGGAAGGTAATTTACTTGGTACTGTAAGTGACAAGACCGTAATTAATGATGTACTAAAGAAAAAGGTTAAAGAAGCTGAGAAGACATATAAAGATTTAGGCTTTTCTGTAGTTGATCAAATTACATATGTACCAGAAAGAGTGTATACACCTTTATACGATAATAAAGAAGCCATTAAAAATGTAAATAGTTCATTTACTGTATTAGCAGATGCCGAAGGAATTGCCGTTGATGGCAAGGCCGTTGCATTTGTATCTAATAAACAAGAGGCTGATCAAGTTATTAAAAGGTTAAAGATGAAATATGTTCCAGAAAAAGTTCTGACTGGGCTGGAGAATGGTTCAAAAGAAGTTGAATATGAGGACTTCGTATATATTGACGTTCATCTAGAAGAAAGTGTTACATCAGCCGCTGGAAAAGTTGTTCCGGAAGATATTTTATCTGTTGATCAAGCAATTGAGTTATTGCTAAAAGGTACACTCCAACCGAAGAAGCACACAGTTCAAGAAGGAGAAGTATTAGGAAAAATCGCAAATGATAATGGTTTAACATTAGCGCAATTTCTTAAATTGAATCCAAATTTAAACGAAGAGGCAACCATACATATTGGGGATGAAGTGAACATACAGTCGTATGAACCGTTAGTTCATGTAGCAGTTGAAAAAAATGCTATTCGAAATGAAGTGATTCCTTTTGAAACAGAGGTCAGCGAGGACAATACCGTATTTAAAGGTACAACCAAAGTTAAGCAAGAAGGTGTTAATGGAGAAAGGGTTGTAAGATACTCCATTATTGAAAAGAATGGTTCACTTGCTAAAAAGGTAATTGTAGATGAGGCTATTGTGAAGGAACCTACAAAGAAAGTCATGATTAAAGGAACAAAGGTTATTCCATCTCGTGGAACTGGAACTTTAGCTTGGCCTACAAATGGTGGGTACATTTCAAGTCCGATGGGATATAGATGGGGAAGACAACATAAAGGTATTGATATTGCGGGACCAAGTGACTACACAATCATGGCAGCTGATAATGGAAAAGTAGAATCTGCAGGCTATGATGGTGGTTATGGAAATAAAATTGTGATTAATCATGGCAATGGAATGAAAACGGTATATGGCCATTTATCAAAAATTGAAGTAAAAGTCGGTCAAACTGTATCACAAGGTCAGAAAATCGGCGTTATGGGTTCTACTGGTAATTCAACAGGAACTCATCTTCACTTTGAAGTATATGAAAGTGGTAAATTAGTAAACCCAAGAAAAGAATTATAAAATCATAGAATTACAGGATAATAGGGCTTCTCAAATGAGCGTGTGCTTGCCGCATTTGAGATAGCCTTTTTTCCATTGGAATTAATGGGAAAATTGCGGGAATATATTACAAACTATGCGTCAAGGGATGCTTAAAAGCTGAAGAAATGGTAAAGTAAAGTAGGAAACTTCTGAACGATTATAGGGGAGTGAGTTAGGTGAAAAAGCACATTCTAGTTGTCGATGACGAAATGCCGATAGCAGATATTTTGCAATTTAATTTAGAGAAAGAAGGCTATAAGGTTACTTGTGCTTATGATGGGTTAGAGGCTCTTCGCAAGGTGGAAGAAGTAAAACCGGATTTAATTTTATTAGATATTATGTTACCGCACAAGGATGGAATGGAAGTTTGTCGTGAAGTAAGAAAAAAATATGAAATGCCAATTATTATGTTAACAGCGAAGGATTCTGAAATTGACAAAGTATTAGGGTTAGAGCTTGGAGCAGATGATTATGTAACAAAACCATTTAGTAATAGAGAATTAATTGCTCGTGTTAAAGCCAATTTACGAAGACATCAACAAGATGCTGATAAAGGCAATGGGCAATTGTCTGAGATCGTTGTAGGAGCGCTTTCGATCCATCCTGATGCTTATATGGTCACGAAAAGAGGAGAACATATTGAACTGACACATCGCGAATTTGAGCTTGTTCATTATTTAGCTAAACATATTGGCCAAGTGATGACTAGGGAGCATCTTTTGCAGACAGTATGGGGATACGATTATTTTGGTGATGTTCGCACAGTTGATGTGACTGTTCGTAGGTTAAGAGAAAAGATAGAGGACATGCCAAGTCATCCATCATGGATCGTCACTCGTCGAGGAGTAGGTTATTATTTCAGAAATCCAGATCAGGAGTAGCAGCAATGAAAAAAGTCGGTTTCTTTAAATCGATCTATTTTAAATTTGTTTTAATTTACGTTTTGCTCATATTATTTGCGATCCAGGTTATTGGCGTATACTTTGTCCGTGAGCTTGAACAACAGCTAGTTAACAATTTTACTGAATCAATTAATGAACGGATTCGCTTACTAGTCTATAATATCGGGCAGGAAATGAAAGATGAACGAAGCGGAAGAACGCAGCAGCTTGAAGACAAAATCAATTTGATTTTACAGGACTTTCTTTCAGACGATATTACATCTGTTCAAGTTGCTGACAGCAGTTTTCGTGTCATTGGTATTTCCGACCCATATAATCGCGGGATGATTGGTAGAAGAACGACAGAAGTCCGAATTAAGAAGGCGATTATTGGCGGAATTGAATCGGAGAAAATCTTATTGGATCCTCGAACAGGAAACAGGATGTTTGTAAGGGCAGTGCCGATTAAGGTGAATGAAGATGTGATCGGCGGCATGTACGTCGTTGCTTCAATGGAAAAGGTTTATGAACAAATGCGTGTTATTAATGCCATTTTAGCCTCAGGTACTATTATTGCCCTAGTAATAACCGCATTATTAGGAGTTTTCGTCGCGCGTACGATAACGCGACCAATTGCAGATATGCGGAAGCAAGCTCTTGTTTTGGCTGAAGGGGACTTTTCCCGAAAGGTTAATGTATTTGGGGAGGATGAAATTGGTCAACTTGCCGAAACCTTTAATGATTTGACAAATAAGCTTGAGATCGCCCAGGAAACAACGGAAGGCGAAAGAAGAAAGCTGAGCACAGTTTTGGCCCACATGTCCGATGGTGTTATCGCGACAGATAAGAACGGCTACATTATTTTAATGAATGAGCCTGCGGAAAAGATGCTGAATGTTTCACGTGAAACAGTTCTAAATGCGTCTATTTTGTCACTACTAAAACTTGAAGAAACAGTAACTTTAGAAAAGCTGTTTGACTGTAAAGACTCTGTTTTGCTTGATTTTAGTGATGTTTATCGAGATAAATATATTTTACGTGCTAACTTCTCTGTCATTAAAGCTGACCATGGTGAATTAACGGGATTAATTACAGTTTTACAGGATGCGACGGAACAAGAAACAATCGACCAGGAACGCCGTGAGTTTGTTGCCAATGTTTCGCATGAATTAAGGACGCCGTTGACGACAATGCGAAGTTATTTAGAGGCACTTGCAGATGGGGCATGGGAAAACGAAGACATTGCTCCACGATTTATTAATGTTACACAGACGGAAACGGAGCGAATGATTCGTTTAGTTAATGATCTTTTGCAGCTTTCACGATTGGATAGCAGGGATTACCAGTTTGTTAAGAAAAGCATAAACTTCACAGGGTTTTTCCAACAAATTATTGATCGGTTTGAAATGGCGAAAGAGGATCAATTTGTTTTCGAAAGAGCCTTTTCACACCGGGACCGCTTTGTAACGATTGATAAAGATAAAGTTACCCAAGTGTTGGATAACATTATTTCGAATGCATTGAAATACTCACCTGAAGGCGGAAAGGTTAGATTTGAATTATTACAAAAGGGAAATATGCTCCATGTAAGAATATCAGATGAAGGGGTCGGCATTCCTAAATCAGACTTGCCGAAGGTCTTTGATCGTTTTTACCGTGTCGATAAAGCACGTTCGCGGAAAATGGGCGGTACTGGTCTAGGGTTGGCAATCGCGAAGGAAATAATTGAAATTCATGGCGGAGAAATTTGGGCAGACAGTGAAGACGGAAAAGGAACGACAATCATCTTTACACTCCCTCTTGATAGGCAAAGGGAGGAGGATTTGGTGTGAAAATAAGGATTGAAACAATAAAATCAATACTTCTTGCCTTGCTTGTTTTATTAAGTTTAGCTTTGACATGGGGATTATGGACGTTTCAGCCTCAGTATGATTTTCATCAAAAAGTAAATAACTTTCAAACCGTTGCAATTGGTGAAAAGCGTCAATTCAATGAAATAATCAAACCAACGCAATTTATTTATCATCAAGATGGTCTTCATTATGGGATTACTGACTTCGTGTTGACAGATGAACTTTATCAAATGGTGATGGATCTTAGGCCGTTGGAATATGAACATATCACTTTTTCAACAGCGGAACAATTGGAATCCGCTTTGTTGAAAGAACGAAGCTTGGAAATGGTATTTCCCGTTCATTTACCAATCAATATTTCCAACTATATTATGGGGCCAATAAGACAAGAGTGGGATATTAATTATTTCGACCGTATTATCGTAAGCTTTTCAAAGGAAACTGCTTTTTACATTATCTCATATGATACAGACCAGGCGATAAAATTGAAGGTTGAACAAAATCAGGTCAACAAAATTAATGAGTTGTTGGTGCACAGCAATTATAAGAATTTAACATATTTTACTGTCAACGGCAACCAAGGTCACACTTTATATTTACCGGAACAACGGACAGCGATCAAGCAACTTACCTTTTCAACTGAAACTATTTCATCGTCTGATTTTAAAAATGGATTGTTTAATGATCCCAATACTCTTAAACAATATCAGTTAAATAATGGTGAGGAATCCTTTACTGATGGGATAAAGGCATTAGAAATTTCTCAAAATCAAGATATGATGCGATTTGTAAATCCAGCCAATCAGGAAGTGTACGAGCTGGAACCTGAAGAGATGATTTTAAAATCAATTGAGTTTATTAATGACCATTCAGGCTGGACAGATTCCTTTTCATTAATGGATTGGAGCAGGGCGAATCATACAGTGAATTTTCAACTAATGGTAAATGGCTATCCTGTCTTTAATGACAAGGGTGCAACCAAGATCTATGAATCTTGGCGTGATAATGAAATTTATGAGTATGTTCGATCTTTAATTAATTTGCGATTTGCTATAGATAGTGAGCAAAAACAAGTAATTTTGCCATCTGGTAGAGAGCTTCTTAGTTATTTAACGCAAGTAAAGCCGAACTTTACGTTGAATTCATTAGAGGCGGCGCTAATAGGCTATGACTTTTCAAGGGAGAAGTTAGACACAGCTGTCGCAACAGTCAAACCGAAATGGTATATAAAATATGACGGAAAATGGGAAGAAATCTATATTCCTAGTACGTCTATTAGTCAAGGAGGAGAAAAGCTTGGATTGGAGTAAAACTAAGACTATTTTTATTCTAATTTTTCTTGTCCTTGATTTGTTTTTGGTATTTCAAATTATTGAAAAAAGAACGAGTGCTGAACTTGAATATATAACAGAGTCGACGATTGAGGAACAATTAGAAGCGGATGAAATTACCTATGTAGAGCTTCCGAAAGAAGTCGAACGTGAGTCTTATATTACTGGTAAAAGAAAAAAGTTTATTTCATCTGATTTGTTAAAATTGACAGATCAAAAGATTTCATTTTTAACTCAGGAATGGATTATATCTAAGCTAATTAAACCAGTTCCGCTTCCAAATACAAATATTGAGCCATTTTTACAGGGCTTTTTAAAGGAACATGTGATTTCAGGTCAATCCTATAAGTATTGGGGTTGGAATAAAAAGATAAATAAGCTGGTCTTTTTCCAAACCTATCGGGGAAGGCCTTTATATTTCAACGAAAATGCGATGGTTTCGATTCAATTAAATGAGGACAATGAAATTGTCGGCTATGAACAAACGATGTTGACGAATATAAAGGAAATAAAAGAGGAAGGGTCCAATCAAGAAATTTCACCTCCTCTGAAGGCAATTGGAAATTTATATAATAACGATTATTTGACATCTGGTGGACATATAACCAAGGTAGAATTAGGATACTACAAAAATGTTCCATTATCAGGTGATGTTCAAATATTCGTTCCAACATGGCATATCATTGTTGATAATAAAGAAGACTTTTTTGTCAATGCCATTGACGGACAGGTACTTGAATTAATTCAAACTGGAGTTGGAGAAAATGAGTTTGCATTTTAGTGTACTCGCTAGCGGCAGTACGGGAAACGCCTTTTATATAGGAACAGACAAAGCAAAATTGCTTGTAGATGCAGGTTTTAGTGGGAAACAAATGGAGAGTCTAATGAATACTGTTAACCTTGACCCAAAGGAGTTGGATGGATTATTAGTCACACATGAGCATAGTGATCATATTAAAGGGTTAGGGATATTGGCGAGAAGGTACAAATTACCGATCTATGCGAATAAGAAAACGTGGATGGCTATGGAGGGATTAATCGGCGCCATCCCAACAGAGCAAAAGTTTATCTTCGATGTGGGGTCCATTAAAACATTTGCTGATATTGATGTAGAATCTTTTGGGGTATCCCATGATGCAGCAGAGCCAATGTTTTATTGCTTCCATAGCGGAGGAAAAAAGGTAACGATAGTAACCGACCTAGGGTATGTAAGCGATCGAATAAAAGGAACAATTCGCAATTCAGACGCCTTTATTTTTGAAGCCAATCATGATGTTGAAATGTTAAGAATGGGCCCCTATCCCTGGAATGTAAAACGCCGCATCCTTAGTGATGTCGGTCATGTTTGCAACGAAGATGCTGGTCTTGCCTTAGCAGATTGCATCGGTGATAAAACAAAGCGCATTTATTTGGCCCATTTAAGTAAAGATAATAACATTAAAGATTTGGCGAGAATGTCTGTTTCACAGACATTGCAGGAAAAGGGATTTGCTGTTGGCGAAGAGTTTAAGCTATACGATACAGACCCAAAAGTCCCCACAAAACTTGCGGTGGTGTAGAAAAGCGAAGGCGACTGTTAAGCGACGAAAAAACTGGAGCACGGTGACTGAGATAAAGGAAACACGATGAACGAAGCGAATCGATGTTGACTTATCGTAGGGAGGCGGGTGAAGTTTTACGAGTCGCAAGGAGCTGGAGCTAGACAAAGAAAAGCGAAGGCGACTGTTCAGCGACGAAAAAACTG
>DULJ01000117.1 GCA_012840465.1 Caryophanales bacterium | reverse complement strand
TGTTGCTAAAGGTATTGGAGAAAATATAAAATCAACTTCACGCCCCGTTCAGCAGGTGTTGCAACAAAATTTTCACCCCTATCGCAATCAGGATGATGCCGCCCAGCATTTCGATATTGAAGCGTAATCTCCGGCCAAACCGTACTCCGATAAACATTCCCAGAAAGGCAAAGAAAAGGGTAACCAACCCAATGGTTATCGTTGCAGTTAAAATGGTTCCCGACTGCCGACACATTCCCTTACCGATACAAACGGCAAACGAATCCATGGCAAGCCCGATGACGATAATCATTATTGAGATAAAATTCACAACTATTTTTCAATAAAACGCACAAAGATAACAAATTTTCGCGACGTATTTCTTCACCGCCTCATCCCGGAACAAGTTGTGGCACAACGGATCTCACTTCTTGATCAGCTTCTTCGTATACGTTTGTCCGTCTTTAACCACCCGCACGAAATAGACACCCGCGGGTAGGCCGCTTACCGGTATATGATACACCGGCTGGTCGGTGGTATATCTCCGAAGCATAGCTGACGCGCTCCAAAGCTCTATTGTATATGTGTCGACACTAACTGATCCCACAGCCTGTTGCGAAGAAAAGCCCGTATCTGCCGATTGTTGCTCCTGCAACTCCACCGTAACCATATCAGCAGCGGGGTTGGGGTAAAGGGACAGGGAGTAAGTCTGTACTGCATAAAACATTTTTGCCGCCCCCCTAACCTCATTATACCCGCAAGTGTTGCAGGCACTGACCTGCACTATCTGCGTCGGAGCAGCATTGCCAGTTAATAATATGGTCGCCCTCCCATTATCGTAACCCAGATACTCTTCATATTTTTTAATATAGGGACTCCAGGACATGAACTCCCAAACGTAGCCCGTAACGCTTTGATCAGCGGCATCAGGATTGGAACTTACCCCTATGTAAGTTTCCCGCGAGATAGGCACTTGATTATTCGGAGGTGCTTGAAAAAATGCACCGAATTGGATTTTATTATTGGTAGGGACTCCAACCCATACGGTGTTCCGCGGAAGGGATATACTGTCCCCACTCCCCGTAATGATAGTTGCCTCAATCCAGCCCGAACCCGAACCGTTTCTCAAAAATACGCAAGAATTGGATCCCTGCGGAGAAACGCGCGTAATGTTGCTGCTGGAACTCCACTGCGCCGTTGCTCCCGGAGACAGGTTGCCGAGGTTTTCGATGGTGTAAGTAACCTGATCGCAAACGAGGGAGGAGCCGGAGATGGAATATTGATACTGCATATTTCCAACTCCTACTGCATACCATGCATTTTCGACTTGGTGAACTAAATAACTGTTAGTTCCGGCCAATGCCTTAGCAGCGTTTACCGTGGATGTTCTTATTTGTGCGTAAGAAGTTGTGTTTCGTAAATATCCGTCGAATACAGCGTTCACGATAA
Organism: Caryophanales bacterium; assembly: GCA_012840465.1. Classification (GTDB taxonomy): domain Bacteria; phylum Bacillota; class Bacilli; order Bacillales; family Bacillaceae_J; genus Schinkia. Next base: position 760 of record DULJ01000117.1, on the reverse strand, counting down.
AATTTTCTGCCACATCCATTCCAACACCATATACAGTATAATTTCTTCCTAAGTCATTTGTTCCTGTTCCACCATTGACCAACAGGTAATACCAATGCGAAAAAATACCGCTCCGGACATAACTGTCACCGGAATTGTATTGAGTAGAACCAAATGTATTTGCTATTTTACTCATAGCATTACTCGCATTCGTACTTTGTATATTCCGTAAACAACCGTAATTTATTGTCAATTGTTCCCCGAACTGCCATACGGAATTAGGACGGATGCGGTGTTCCATTATCACGCCCCATACATCACTCATCCCTTCGTTAAAAGCCCGTTGGTCGGTGGTATTGTTCCAGCCTATCTGGAAATGTGTAATGCCATGCCCGAACTCATGCGCCACCACATCGACACTGGCTAATGAACGAAAATCACTTCCTCCTTCTCCGAAAGACAATGTCCTTTCAACAGTATCCCAAAACGCATTGTCCGGAGCGCGACCATCACGAATATGCGCATTCACCGTAAACCCATTGTCGTCCATACTGTTTATTCCATGAGTATTGTCCAACCTATCATAAATACCTTGTAATGCCCATTGCACATCCAATCCCATATCATTGTTGTTGGAACGGTGTTCTGCCTGCGTCCAGTTGTTGTCATTGTCCGTTAATTCCACCCGGCTTGAGATATTTGTCCGTCCCTCTAAATTCCAGGTGTGAATAATGGCTCCACGGGTGGAATCAACCAAATGGTAACCTCCCTGATAATGGTG
>DULJ01000036.1 GCA_012840465.1 Caryophanales bacterium | reverse complement strand
TTCGCCTTGGCGTATTTGCGCCCAGATTTTTTAGGCCCACAGGACGTGGGTCACAAAGACGTTGCCACAGGATGTGGCGTTCTTAGTCTTTGATCTGCTCGAAAAGCTACCTTTTAAAATCTGTGGTATCCGCCGGAGGCTCTAACTTTATTCAGCAGGGGTTTGAACCCCCACTGAATTTAAAATACTAACTTGCATTCATCTCACCACTTATGGAAGGGGGAGACTTCTGCTGAATGAAGTTAAAAATATAGGACATAAGCAGAGAGTGCTTCTCTGCTTAATTTTTTATTGCATTAGTGTTTTAACTCTATGAGGTAAAGAGGGTTTCCTTCAGGATCACTGAAGTACGCAATTTTGGTAGCTCCTTCCTCCATGATCGGTTGGAATTCTACTTCACGGGATTCTAACAATTTAACGGCTGAGTCAAGCTCTTGGACTTCCAATGCAATATGAACGCTCCCTGATTTCCCTGAATGAGATTCTTGTCCTTCACGAGGTTGCACCAGTCCAATTGACAATCCAGGGGCTTCGACCTGCACTAGATGCCCTTCTATTTTAAATTGCACCTTTAATCCAAGTGTTTCCACATAAAATTGTTCAGCTTTTTTTAAATCTTCTACCTCTATTGTCACAGCACCACTCTTAAACATTTTATATTCCTCCATTATTTTCAATTCTTTCTAATTATATTTAATCATTCGTTTTATTTGCAAATGCTGGGCTTTTTCGGAATAGACTTATTTTAAAAGAAAATAATAATTGAATTGGAAGGGGTCAAGTTTTATTAATTTTAGTTTAATATGATAATATTGGAAAAAGAAACTATATGGGAGGAATCAATGATGTTACCGAACTTTGAAGAGAATTTACACAAATACGCAAAACTTCTAGTGTCAAAAGGACTTAATGTCCAGCCTGGGGATTGGGTAAAGATGACCATCACAGTTGATCAAGCACCTTTAGCACGTCATGTTACGAAGGAAGCTTATGCCTTAGGTGCTGAAAAGGTAATTGTAAAATGGTCAGATGATGAAATTACAAAATTGCATTATCTTCACCAATCGACTGAAGTATTAACAAACATTCCGCAATATGAAATTGAGGAATCCGAAGACCATGTCTTAAATCATCGCGTTTGCCGACTTTCCATCATTTCAAGTGATCCTGGTCTACTAAATGAAATTGATCCTGCAAAAGTGGCTACTTATCAAGCAGTGTTTGGCAACGCATTCCATGTACAACGAAAAGCGACACAAAATAATGATTTGAAATGGACAGTTGCGGCAGCTGCCGGTGCTGGTTGGGCTGCTAAAGTATTCCCTGACCTTTCTACATCCGAAGAACAAGTGGATGCATTATGGGAGCAAATTTTCAAAACTTGCCGTGTCTATGAAGATGACCCAGTTGCAGCGTGGGATGCCCATAAGAAGACATTAGATGAAAAAGCAACGAAATTAAACGAAATCCAGTTTGATGCTCTTCATTACACTGCAGCTGGAACCGATTTGACTTTGGGATTACCTAAAAACCATATTTGGGCAAGTGCGGGTAGTATGGATCCGAAAGGAACAGAATTTATCGCCAATATGCCCACTGAGGAAGTGTTCTCTGCCCCAGATACACATCGGATGGATGGTGTCGTACGTAGCACGAAACCACTTAGCTATGCCGGCACATTGATTGAAGGGATCGAAGTTCATTTCAAAGACGGCAAGATTGTCGACATCTCTGCCGATAAAGGCGATGAAACTATTAAAAAGTTGGTCTTTGACAATGACGGCGGTACAGGATTAGGGGAAGTTGCCCTTGTTCCAGATCCATCGCCAATTTCGCAATCTGGGATTACCTTCTTCAATACACTATTTGATGAAAATGCATCGAATCATTTAGCCATTGGTTCTGCTTACCCTACAAACATTCAAAGTGGCACGGAGATGAGCCAAGAAGAATTATTAAAACATGGGATGAACACGTCAACAGTCCACGTAGACTTTATGATTGGTTCAAAACAAATGAATATTGACGGTATTAAACAAGATGGCACCGTCGTTCCAATTTTCCGTAACGGAGATTGGGCGATTTAAGTTTTCAGTTTCAACCAAAAATAATGCTCCTACTATAATCAAATTATGATTAGCAGTGGGAGCTTTTTTTGTTTTAAAAGTATCTAACTAGGTTTTTCGGGCTTTTGCCCCACGAATTGAATAACATGGGCTAAACCATTATGCAGTTCCCCTTCATGGCGAACCACCTCCCCCATAAAAAAGTGAACGATACGCCAATCGACAAAGGTTTGTAAAAATTCCTCAGGCCCATATAATAAATCTAGCTTACGTGGTCCTCCACTATTATAAGGAATCTGTTTTTGCGAATAAACTTCAGTAATATAATAACCACCAGGTTTTACGGCATCCTTTACTTCTAAAAGCATTTTGTTACGTAGTTCCTTTGGAAAATGGCCAAAGATGCAAACCACTTCATCCCACTTCTCTTTTTCCCAGATAGCTTCATTTAAGTCAATAAGTTCAGTATGTACTGTAACTCCACGTTCCTCTGCCAGCTTGTTGGTTTTTTCGAGCCCGAACTCAGCATAATCCCATGCTGTTACATTCATTCCTTGTTCAGCCAAAAAAACGGCATTACGACCTTCGCCCTCTGCTATAGCCAAAGCATCTCCAGTCAATTGAAGTTCCTTCTGAAATTCCGCTAGAAAAACATTTGGATTTTTTCCATAAATATAGTTTTCCGCTTGAAAACGAGTATCCCACTGATTCACTTTTACCCTCCTAACATTAGAGTTTCCCTTAAGTTTTTAATCAAAAAGGATTACTTTATTCCCATAAAGTTATTATTACTAAAATAAAACAGCAAAGAAAAACACAATCATCATCAGCAGCTGAATGACCCCTTTCGCAAACGTCCCGCTTAAAAAAGCAATGAAAGTCGCAAAGGCTACTTTCATTGATCCCCGAAGGGTTTTCTTTTGAATAATTTCAGTGAATAATACTAATGCGAATGGCACAATTATAACTCCAAAAGGCGGAATCACAAAGCTGCCGACAATTAGCCCTATCGCTGCCGCCCGCATTCCCCATTTAGTACCCCCAGCTTTATCCACGAAATGAAGATTGGCTAAATAATCTGCTAGAAACAGTAATATCGTTAGGACTACAAGCATCGTCCATGAAATCCAAGAAAGTTCATTCGGATTAATACCAAAATGATATAATACTACTCCAATCCAAATCATCAAGACGGCCGGAATGATGGGATAAATAAGACCAACAAAACTTAGGATGAAACAGGCAATAATAATAATCCAAAAAATAATGTCTACGATTGTAACCACACCTTTTTATTATTCGTAATATTTCTACGTCTCAAAAAGAATAAAGGTTTCAGCGAATGAATTTTTAAATTAAGGAAAAAATATAGGAAAAGGAGGTTAAAAATGTTGTGGTTTTACTAATTAAATTTATAACTAGTTTGGTTGCTTATGCAGTAGCCTTTGATCTATTTTTTGATGCGACATGGGTGGATATCATATCGTTTAGCTTACTGACAACTATAGTTTCCTATTCTTTAGGCGACCGGATTTTGCTACCGCGGATTGGCAATATCAATGCTATTATTGCTGATTTCCTCCTTTCTTATTCGATTGTTTGGGTCTTTGGAAGTGTACTTTTGAATAGCCTTTTGCAAATTGCTTGGGGTAGTATCATTTCAGCGATTATCATTTCGGCTAGCGAATATTTCGTACACCGCAGGATTCTTAATGCAATGCCAGAAGAAGATCGAAACAGGGGCGGCGCTCCCGGAAAATTTGCTTATGCAATGGAAATGGGCGAGGAAAGCGAACCTCTTAAAGAGAAGTAATTAGAAAGGCGGAACCCTACTTTTTATGGACTTCCGCCTTTTTACTCTTTTATCCAACATTTTTGTTTTCACTAGAACTTTCGACCAAATTTTTCTTTTTTATTCTATAACCTACATAAAGAATTAAAAACCAAACTGGCGCCACAACTAGGGCAATTCGCATTTCTTCTATAAAGGCCATCAAAACAGTGACAAGTGTCAAAAATGCTAGCGCCAAGTAAGTTGAAATTGGATGGAGTGGCATTTTAAATGCTAATTTATTAACTTCTTCCTTTGTTTTTGACTGTCTAAATCTTAGTTGTGTTATAAGAATGATTGTCCAACTCGTAATTACCGCAACTGTTGCAACAGATGAAATATAAATAAATACTTTTTCAGGAACGATATAATTTAAAACTACTGCTACTGACAGGATAGCTGAAGAAAATAAGATTCCACGTCTTGGCGTGCCAAACTTGTTGAGCTTACCGAAGTATTTTGGTCCATTATTTTGTAACGCAAGATTGTAAAGCATTCTTCCTGTACTGAATAAACCACTATTAAACGCGGATAACGCTGCTGTTAACACGACGAAATTCATAATATGGGCTGCTCCGGGGATTCCGATTTTATCAAAAATTAACACAAATGGACTTCCATTCGTTCCAATTTCGTTCCAAGGATATAAAACCATCATAATTCCCAATGCAGCAATATAAAAAATTAAAATTCTCCAAACAACATTGTTGACGGCTGATGGAATGGATTTCTGCGGGTTTTTGGCCTCACCTGCGGTAATACCAACAAGTTCAACCCCACCAAATGAAAACATGACTAACACTAATGACATTAATATCCCTGAGACTCCATTAGGAACGAAACCACCATGTGCCCAAAGATTATCAAAGCCCATCGGCTTACCGCCATTACCGATACCAAAGAGAATAATTCCTAAACCTACTACGATCATTCCAACAATAGCAACTACTTTAATCAACGCAAACCAGAATTCAAACTCTCCAAATGCTTTTACGTTCGCAATGTTTATCACGGAAATTAAAACTAGTGCTACTAAAGCACTAACCCATTGTGGAATATCCGGGAACCAATAATTGACATATACGCCAACAACGGTTAGTTCTGCCATTCCAACGACGACCCACATGAACCAATACGTCCAACCCGTTAAGTAACCTGCAAAATGTCCTAAGTAACGATTAGCATAGGAACTAAATGACCCGGAAACTGGCTCATCAACAGCCATTTCTCCCAACGCTCTCATTATTGTGAAAATAACAAGGCCACCGACTAAGTAAGAAATTAAAATAGATGGACTGCCATTTGTATTGTCGCGCTTGAACCATAGAAAAGTCCAACCCCAATTGCACCTCCAAGTGCTATAAGTTGGATGTGTCTATTGTCTAAACCCCGTTGAAGCTTTTCTTTTTCATGTTGTTTTTCCACACATCTATCCGCCTTTCAAATTTATGTAGTTGTTATTCTAGAATAACCAAAAGAGTTTCATTTTTCTATATAAAAGAAAATTCATTCTATTCATAAACTTTTATAATATAATATTCGATTGAAAAATGGGGTAGTCCCACACATTGATCCAATCCATTGGCTACCCCGTTTTGGTACTATTGCTCTGTCCGTATTTCTTTCATTTTATTCGACACTAACGGATAAAAATATTGGGTTGCGCTTTTCGTTGTATTTCCTCCGAAAAAGGCTGTTCCTGGACATGTTTTAACAGCAGCCTCTTTGCTGTTATCTAACACTCTGTTCCCTGTTCGCAAATCCCACCAATGATGGTAGGTGATCGTATCAATTGATGGAGTTAAACCAAACTTAATACAAAGTAAGGCTGTAATGTAGACAATCGTTTCCTTTTGCTCTTTTGTCATAACATCGAAGCCTTGGTCAAAGTTTCCAACATGTTCAATCATGATCCCGGCATAGTTCGCCCCCCACCCTATAGTCCCTTCAGGTGCAACGTTGAATGGCCTAGAAACCGCTATTTTTCCATCGGGAAAGGTCGTGATGTTTTGCGCAATATTATTCCATTTCATCGTTTGTCTATGATAGTTTTCCATCCCCTGTAACAACGAAAAATGGTTGCCACCTTTAAAGTGCTTGTAGGATGGGGACCATGTATGGTGTTGTTGGATTACATTTATTTTTCTGTTAAATTTATTGTTAAGCAACCACTCCTTGAATTCTCCCTGCGTCATTAAAATGTGCTGACCCTCTATTGACATTCGTTTTGGTGATATCTTGATTTTTTGTCCAACTGTTAAGGCCTCTGGTGAAAGTCCATTCGTTATTTTTATCGTTTCAACTGTAGTATTGAATAATGTAGCAATTTTCTGCAATGTATCACCGGCTTCAACTTCGTAATTGACAGGAACCTTAAGTTTTTGACCAACAAATAATAAATTTGTTTGCAAACCATTGGTTGCTTTTAAATCCTTAACCGTCGTTTCAAATTTGACGGCGATTTCTTCTAAGGAATCACCGGTTTTTACATAATAAAGATTTCCAAATTCGTTGCCAGAGGCAGCATTCGCATGGGCTATATTAATAAAGAGGAAACTAAATAATATAAATCCAACCCCAAACTTTTTTTTCATTTCTAGATCCCTTCTTTGTTTTTCTACTTAGTTTGTAGCAACTGTAAAGAATTTATGAAATGAAAAAAGTTCCCTCAAAACATTGTTTGAGGGAATTCCAAAGGTTTATTTTTCATCCTTGTAAAGTAATGTAAGCAAGAAAAAGATAATAAAACTTATAAGTAAGGTACCTCCGCCACCTATATAAAAGATTAGTGTTAATCCTTCTGGTAGATTGAATGGTTTCACCATGTATAGCCACATGCCTACTGTCAAGCCTACAGACCCTATAATCGAACTCCAAACATGTACTTTCGTCAAAATCGTCTGTGTTGTTTGAAACACCTTATAATAAACCGCCCATGCAAAAAGGCTTAGCCAACCGACAACTAGAATATGCGCATGGATCGGACGGAATGCATAAGAACCTGCTCCAGCCATATGTGCTCCCAGTATTGCCCCAATCACCCCAAAAACGCCGGCAAATCGTAAAAGTATTTGACTATTATTCAAAACAATATCCCCCTCTGTATTTTTTTATAATTTATATTTCTTATGTTCTTCTATAATTTACTCCATAAATATGAACAGAAGATGAACGAATAAAAGTTCACACAAAAAAAGAGTCATTCATTGCAAAATTATAAATTCAATCAGCAATGAAATTATAGTAAATACGATTTAACGTGGTAACTCCACTATAAAGGTAGTACCTTCTTTATCTTTACTATTCACTGAAATATGACCACCGTGCAATTTGATGATGGTCCAAACAATCGATAAACCAAGTCCGGTTCCTTCAACAGTTCGTGTACGTGCGGTATCAGCCCTATAAAAACGATCAAATATTCTTTCTAATTCTGTATGATTCAATCCAATTCCCGTATCTTTAAAGGTCACAAAGATTGATTCTTGCTTTTTTTCAATTGATATTTCAATACTGCCATCCGGTTTATTATATTTAATGGCGTTTGTTAATAGGTTATCCCAAACCGTGTTAAGCAACGATGGATCACCAATAACTTCAATATCCGGTAAGAAGTAGCTAAGCATTATATTTTTTTCACTGATTAGCCATTGATAATTTCGGATTAATTCCTTAATTTGCTGACCTACATTGAATCGTTTTTTATTTATAATATCCTCGTTACGATCTAATGAAGCTAGAAGTAATAATTGTTTGGTCAAAGTAGACAACCTTCTAATTTCACTATTAATAATTGAAACGTAATGGCTTCTTTCTTCCTGACTAATGTTTTTATTTTCCAGTAGATTTATATAGCCTTTTATATTGGATAAAGGTGACTGAATATCATGAGATATGTTCGAGATAAACTCTTTCTTCATGTCATCCATTTGTTCTAGTTTCCTTGCCATTCTTAAAAAGCTTTGAGAAAGTTCGCCTAGTTCATCATGGCGGGTAATTTCGAAAGCTACATTGAAATCACCATTGGAGAGTGATTTTGTCGCTGTTGTTAATGTTGAAATAGGCTTTACTAGATATTTTGTACTAATAACTACCATGATAATGCTTAAAGAAATCGTTAATACAATTAGCCAGCCAAATAAATAATGCATCTCATTAAAAAGGAGTTTAATATCTGGCCTAAGGAAAAGAGCATAATTCTTTCCGTTATGTGTAATGGGAACACCAATTGTGTTTTTTAATTCATTTGCAAAGAAGCCCGTTACAAATGTTTCTTGTGGAAATTGAAGAATCCCATGATAAATATTGCCGTTTAATACATACTCTTTCACTATATTAGAAAGAAGTTTATCCCTAAATGGTTCACCAAAAAAAGACGCATCCCCAGATTGGTCTACCAGGTAAATTTGATACCCAATGGTTGAAATGTTCTTTAAATATTCATCCAAATCCATATCGGAGTGACCATCAGTGTAAGCAGCGATTGACAGTGCGATTTTTGTGATTTTTTGATCGTTATAGGGTTTTAATTTTTGCTGATAATAGGTATTAGATACTAAAAAAGCAAAAATGCTGCTTAAAACCATAATCCCAATCGTGATGACGACAAATTTTACGTAAAGAGTTCTCATCACAGTTTTGCCTCCAGTGAGTATCCCACCCCACGAACTGTTTTAATTTGAAAATCATCTGTCAATTTAGAAAAACGTTCTCTTAATCTTTTTACATGAACATCTACTGTTCGTTCATCCCCTTCATAATCTACCCCCCAAATCTGTTCAATTAGGTGGTCTCTGGAAAACACTTGCAAAGGTTTGGACATAAGGAAATACAAAAGTTCAAATTCCTTTAAAGGTAAAAGGATAGTTCGGTCTCCGATCTGCACTTCATAGCTTTTTTTGTTTATAGTTGTACTTCCTATGTGAACGATGGATTCATCTGGTTGATTATCATATCGCCGCAACAAAGCTTTTATACGGAAGGTTAATTCTTTCGGTTCAAAGGGTTTAACCAGGTAATCGTCCGTACCCGCTTGAAAGCCCTGCTCCTTATCTTCGATTTGACTCTTAGCAGTTAAAAGGATGATGGGGATATTATACTGTTTGCGAATCTCACTCGTTAATGTATAGCCATCCATAAATGGCATCATTACATCAACCACCGCTAAATGACATAGTTCCTTCTTAAGGATCTCCAAAGCTTCTATTCCATTTTTTGCTTCCAAAACTTTGTAACCTTGTTGGGATAAGTGGATATTTAGAAGCTTTAAGATATTGATATCGTCATCAACAATTAAAATATTCGTCATCACGTTTACTCCTGTAAAACCTTATTTTTTCATAATTAGACCATCACTCATTTTAATGACATGTTCTGCGTAAGAAAGCATTTCTTCGTCATGGGTAACCATTAGGGTTGTAATATTGAGAGTTTTAGTTAAATCCCGGATTAATGCCATTACATCTTTTGACCTTTTCGAATCAAGACTTGCAGTTGGTTCATCAGCGAAAAGAACTTTAGGTTTATGGATAATGGCACGAGCAATTGCAACTCTTTGTTTTTCCCCTCCTGATAAAGAAGATGGATAAGCATTTTTCCGATGGTCCATTTCAACTAATTTTAGAATTCTATTAACTTCCCTTTTTTGTTCTTGTTTGTTTAATTTCGTTTCAGACACATCTAACATTAGCATTAGTTGTTCTTCTACTGTGAGAAAAGGAACAAGATGTGCAAATTGAAAGACAAAGCCAAATTTGCTTGCTCGGATTTTTCGAATTTGTTCTTGATTCATAGCATTTAGATTTTCCCCTTCAAATATAACTTGTCCATCTGATGCGTGTTGAAGTCCTGCTGCAATTGTGAGCAACGTACTTTTGCCGGAGCCTGAAGCACCCACTAACGCTGTCACCTCACCTTCTTTAAGGGATAGATTAATTCCTTTTAGTATATCTTCCTTTATTTCCCCATTAGTAAACGTTTTTTTGACTTTATCCATTGTAAATATTGACATATTAAACCTCTCCTTGTTGGATCGCTTGTAATGGTTCGACCTTTTTAATTTGTATGCCTGAAAGCGTTGCACCTATAAAGCCGATTATTAAAAAGACCACCGACAATTGTGCTGTTGTTTCTAAGGTTAAACTAAAGGGCATTTCTTGTGGTGCGATCATATTAAAACCTTGACTAAGACCAATTGAAAAAACAAGTGCTATTACTGTAATAAAAAGCATTTGTGTCCACATTATTTTAAATAAAGCACTCGTTTTCAATCCAATGGCTTTTAATATGCCGTACAAGCCCATTTTTTGGACATTCATCATATAGAAAAAGATGGCAAACAACATTCCACTAATCACGACTAAAAACCAAACTATCATATTAAGCGACATTTGTTCTGCTTTATAACTTGACATCGTATTGAGAAATTGTTTCTTAGAAAAAGCTTGTAAACCGTCTATATCCAGTGCCGCATCGTTATTAGGAACAAAAATCAATTGCATTTCATCTGTTTTATAAATCTCTTTATAGTCTTTCATATTAATAAAAGCAACAGGGGCATGGCTGAATTTCTTATGATCCACAAATCCCCTTACGATAAACTCACCATTCAATTGATTATTTGTTAAAGTATCTCCAACTTTACTACCTTTTTCCTTCATTGAACTGTCTAATATAATCTCACCAGCTTTAACATTTTCGAACAACATTGAATCGGAATCGGTTGAAGTCACAAAAGCAACACTTTGTTGTTTGCCATTCTGATCATTCAAAAAGCCCATTTGAATGGATAGTGCTACAGCATCGTTCTGTTCGTTTAATAATTTCCCCTGGGTATTGCTATCTATTTTCGACAGATTATAGGTCCCATCAGCATCTGCACTCATATAAACTTGTCCGTTTGGTAAATCTTTTATTAGTGCGGCATTATCCTGTGATAATCCGTTTGCCAAACCGGAAATAATGAAGGTTAACAAACTAATTAGAAAAACAATCGATCCTAAAATTAAATATCTTAATTTATTTTTTTTAATTTCTTTCCATGCAAGGGTCATTATTAATTCCTCCAATCTCTTGTTTACATCCTTATTCTAAGTCTCTAATATGAACGGAAGATGAACAGGGAAATTGACACAAAAAAGCCGATTCCTTGTTAAATACATTAATGCTATTTACCTGGTAAAACTAAATGAAAAAAGAAAGGGTAAAATCATGCAGGGTACATTTAAAAGGTTATTTTATTTATCCTTAGCAGTAAATCTCTTCCTTATTTTTGTCCTCGTAAAATTTTCTGGGAATGAGGAAGAAGTAGATGCCAGAAGCCCTAGTTACCTTCAAAATAAACTATATTTGATGAGAACGAGTTATTATGATGTTTATCCATCGAGACAGGCTAATGTCGTTATGCTTGGCGATTCGATCACTCAGGCGGTGGATTGGCATGAATTATTAAAAAGAAATGATGTTGTTAATCGTGGGATTCGCGGCGACAATACGGAAGGAATGTTAAATCGGCTTCATTATGTTTATATATTAAAACCTAAGATGGTCTTTTTAATGGGTGGGATTAATGATATTAAATCGAACGAGGCAACTCCTGAGGAAATCGCCCGTAACCATCGAAAGATTGTGGTTGAATTAATGGATCGGCACATTAAACCGGTAATTACATCTACACTCTACGTTGCTTCAAATGAAAAAAAACACAAGAAGATTAATCAGAAAGTGGACGAGTTAAATGCTTTACTAAAAATGGTAGCTAAAGAAAGAAATATCGCATTCATTGACCTAAATGGGAAATTAGCAACTGGAAAATCATTAAATAAAAAATACACGATTGATGGCGTTCATCTTATGGGGAACGCTTATCAAATTTGGGGTGATGAAATTTCAAAAGAACTAGAACGTGAATTGAAAGAGCCGTAGGGTCGGGAACTCTGACCCAAAGAACTACAGAATCCGTTTCCCCGTCACATAAGTATAATTTCCCAATTTGTTACAAACACTAAAATTATCTTTTTTTAATAAAACGGAGGGTTTAGAGTGACAGAAAATAAGATTCCCCAAATCCCGGAGCCTTACTGGCGGGATGGCATAGATTTCCCTGAATTTAAACAACTAGATGGAGATTTACAGACAGATGTTGTCATTGTTGGTGGCGGAATTACAGGTATTACAGCTGCTTATCTTTTGGTTAAAGAAGGCGTCAAGGTTGCCTTAATCGATGCTGGCAAGCTGTTAAACGGGACAACCGGTCATACAACTGCAAAAATAACAGCACAGCATGATTTAATTTATGATGAATTTATCAGCCATTTTGGGATTAATAAAGCAAGATTATATTATGAAGCTAACACAAATGCCTTGAATTTCATCAAAAATACCATCAATGAGCTGAAAATCGATTGTGATTTTAGCGAACAGGATGCGCATCTTTATACGACAGAGGAACAAAGTATCCAAAAAATCGAAAAGGAATTCCAAGCTTATCAAAAATTAAATATTGAGGGAAATATAATAAATGAAATTCCTTTTGATATTAAAATATTCAAAGGTTTGGTTATGAAAAATCAAGCCCAATTTCACCCCCTCAAATATTTGACTCACCTTGTAAAAGTTATCGCCGACAAAGGTGGATTATTTTTTGAAAATACGGTAGCGGTAAATATTGAACGAGATGAAAATAAAGCGACAGTCCTTACCCGTGATGGTCACCGTGTTACAGGGAATGGGGTCCTCTCTTGCACTCACTTTCCTTTTTATGAAGGAACTGGGTTCTATTCTGTAAGATTACATGCGGATCGTTCTTATGTACTCGCTACGAAAACAAACATGGATTATCCGGGTGGCACGTATCTAAGTGTTGATAAGCCAAACCGGTCGATCCGTTTTACACCGGTTGATGGTGAGAATTTGCTCCTTATTGGTGGTGAGAGCCATAAATCCGGTCAAGGCGTCGATACAATGGCGCATTATAACGCTTTGGAAAAGTTCGCAAAAGACGTTTTCAAGCTCGATCAATTTGATTACCGCTGGTCTACTCAGGATTTAGCAACATTGGATAAACTTCCGTATGTTGGTGAGATCACTTCTGGTGTCCATAACATTCTTATTGCTACAGGTTATCGGAAGTGGGGAATGACCAATGGGACGGCAGCAGCCTTGTTATTAGCAGATATGGCACTCAATAAAGATAATCCATATCAAACGGTCTACACCCCCTCACGTTTTTATGCTAACCCAAGTTTGCAAAAATTCTTTAAAGAAAATATTGACGTTGCGAAGCACTTAATAAAGGGAAAACTGGAAGTTAGTAATCGGCATGCCGAAGAGTTGGCAAATGATGAAGGCGGAATTGTGATGATTAATGGTACCCGAAAAGGCGCCTACAGGGATACCGAAGGAAAACTACATATTGTTGATACGACATGTACACATGTTGGTTGTGAAGTGAATTGGAATGACGGCGATCGTACATGGGATTGCCCGTGCCATGGATCCAGATTCTCGTATACGGGTGAAGTCATGGAAGGACCAGCAGAAAAACCGTTACAACAAGGCGATCATACTATGCTTGAAAACTTAACTTCCGAAAAATCGGGTTACTAAAAATCGGACAAGGGGCCATCAGTTTGGTTCCTTGTCCAACTAAAACAAATCAAAGAATCTTGTCCATACTCCATAAAAAGACTACACCAAGCTGTTTTCGAATCACCCTCTCTGTTAAAGATCACCAATTGAAAAAATCCCACTAGTAGTCCCTCAATCAGTTTCCATATATAATACCATTTTGTTTTGGTTATATGGTCTAAATCTCACATGACTCAAATATCTATATAAAGATTTTCCATTAGGTCTTTTTTAACATATCCCGAAAAGTAGGTGAAAATAAAATGTTTACTGTTCATTTTATTGAAAACAAAAATATTTTATTAAGTCAGCTGCTTCAAAATGTTCCATCGGTTGGTCAGGATCTAAAAATTAAGGGCCGGAAAGCAAAGGTTTTGAGTGTGAATGTGATTAACGAAAGAACGATTCACGTTAATGTTGTCCGGGAGGAAATTAAAAAGAAGCAACAGCCCGTTTTGGATAATAAAAAGAAGAAAAGATAGCGATTTTGTTCTTCGGAAAATCGGTAAAGGAGAGCGTTTTAGTGCCCATCGTTTTCGACCCTGTGGCCCACTCGCGGCTTTTATCACATAAATGTTTGCCTAGGAATATTCTAAAGTAAATTGCATATTATTAATGCTTACTTTGAGGTGGCAGATGATGAAAATATATGTTGTACAAAAAGGAGATACTCTTTCGAAGATCTCTCATAAATTTGGGACTACCAATCAACAGATTGTTTTTGCTAACGGTTTGGAGGACCCAAACCGGTTGGTTGTTGGCGAGGCCGTAGTGATCCCAGCGCCTTATCAACAATATGTGGTTCAGCCCGGAGATACGTTATGGTCAATAGCCCATCGTTTTGGTGTATCGATACAAGAGATTGTAAAAGCAAATCAGCTAACAGACCCATCGAGACTTTATATCGGTCAAGTACTAACCATTCCCGTTATTTATCATTCTGTTCAACCAGGTGAAACATTATGGTTAATTGCGAATCGCTATGGGGTAAGCGTTCCAGCTATTGTTCAGGCAAATCAAATTCAAAATCCAGAGATGCTTTATATTGGGCAAAGACTGAGGATACCTGAGACGTCCAAGAAAAAAGCCACGGAAATAAATGCCTACGTAACTAGGATGGGCCAGGACGGAGCTAATCTTGTTTCGCCGATCGCACCATATCTCACCTATATCAGCCCATTTAGTCATAATGTTACAAAAACTGGGGGCCTTACACCTTTAGATGACAATGCTATCCTTGCAGTTTCTCGGAACAGAAATGTTTCCCCACTCCTTGCGATTACAAATAGAGGGTTTAATCCTGAAGAGGCCGCCCAAATCTTAAGAAATGAAGACATTCAGAATACACTCATTACCAATATCTTAACGGAGCTTAAACAAAAAGGGTATTCAGGTGTAAATATTGATTTTGAATACGTCTACCCTGAGGATAAGGAAAACTTTAACAACTTTCTAAGAAGAGTCGTTAGCCGTATAAAACCTGAGGGTTACTCCGTTTCAACTGCACTAGCCCCTAAGTACAGTGCGGAACAAAAAGGATTACAGTATGCGGCTCATGACTATGCCGCTCACGGTGAAATCGTTGATTTTGTAGTGATTATGACTTATGAATGGGGTTGGATTGGCGGCCGACCAATGGCAGTTGCTCCTATTAATGAGGTAAGAAAGGTGCTAGATTATTCGGTTTCCGTAATTCCTCGTCATAAAATTATTATGGGTGTGCCGCTTTATGGATATGATTGGAAAGTTCCTTGGAAATATGGAACACGGGCTGATGTAATCGGACCAAGGCAGGCTGTCAACATTGCGGCTAAAAACGGTGTTGCCATTAATTATGATGTAACCTCCCAATCCCCATTTTTCCATTACGCAGATCAATCAGGTCAACAACATGAAGTGTGGTTTGAAGACGCCCGAAGTGTACAGGTCAAATACGATACTGCAAAAGAATACAATCTGCGCGGAGTAAGTTATTGGGTACTTGGACCAACATTCCAACAAAATTGGCCAGTTCTAGGTGCGAATTTCAATATAATTAAAAATTAATCATTACAGATTTTGAACAATTGAATTACTGAAGTGGAAAAAACGATTAAAAAAGATAAGAAGGTTATTGAAATTGATTTAGTAAAATAATAGAACGCCAAAACTCTGTAGATGGATAAAAGCCCATTCTGCAGAGTTTTTATTTTCCCCTTCTTTTAATATTTAACTGTATTGTCATATCTTTACACCCCATGCTATTGAAAAGCATGATACATTACTTTTAACAGAAATTACTATTTGAAGGTGTCCTATCATGAATTCAATATTTTCACCTGCTGTTTCTTTAATGAAGAAGTTAAAGTATCCCCATAAATTTGCGTTAATCGGGGTTATTTTTCTACTACCTATAACTGTTATGTTATTTCTACTAATCTCTGATATGAAGGATAAAATTGATTTTATAGAAAAAGAAAAATTAGGGATTGAATATACTTTGCACTCGAAAAACCTGATCGCCGATATGCAACAGCATCGCGGAATGACGAATGCTTACCTTAGTGGTGATCAGTCCTTTAAAGAAGAACTTGCGCTAAAGAAATCGCAAATTGAGTTAAAAATCGAACAACTGGATGCCGTTGATAAAAAATTAGGGGCTGAGCTCAAAACCGAGCAAAAATGGAACGAAATAAAAGATATGTGGAACACCTTTCAAAGGAATGCGAACCAGCTTTCCGTTAATGAGACCCTTGATGAACACACAGAGATTATCGCGAAAATGCTAGAATTTATGAATCATATCGGAAATACTTCAAACTTATATCTTGATACAGGGCTAAGAAACTATCACCTTGCCGAATCTTATATGAATATACCCATAATGACGGAAAAAATCGGACAAACACGGGCATATGGTTCAGGCTATATTGCTAAGAAGACGATGACGGTTGACGAGAGAACAAAGCTGTTTGTCTTATCTATTTTAATTGGTTCTACCCTTGAAGATATCAAAAATTCGGTCAATACCGTACTAAGTGAAAATGTTCCGAATAAAACACTAATAAAAGCCAATCTTGAAAAAACAATATCCGAAACGGAAATCTTTTTGGATGTTTTAAATAAAAATGTTCTAGATACAGAGGAAATTACTATTTCGCCAAATCATTATTTTCTATTGGCAAGTAGAGCGATAGACAGTGCTTTTATATTGTATGAAATTGAAGCCCAAACATTGACTGATGTCCTTGAAAGCGATATTCATCATATTGAAAAAGAAAGAACACAGATCGTCTTATTATTAATCACGATTCTATTAATTTTGAGTTATCTTTTTATTGCTTTCTATAAATCCGTACGTGACACTGTTTTTACCTTCGAACAAACAGCAACTAAAATAGCAAGTGGTGATTTGAACGCAAGATTGTCACTGGAAACAAACGATGAGCTAAAGCATGCGGGGGACTCCTTTAATATTATGGCGGAAGCACTTTGCAACAAGATCGATGAATTAAAAATTGCTGAGGAACAGCTACAGGAACAAAAAGAGTTCTCTGATAACCTAATTCAAAACTCCACAACTGCTACCTTTGTTATAAATGCTGCAGGCAACATTACCATTTGGAATAAAGCATGTGAGGAGTTAACAGGCCTTAAAGCCCAGACGATATTAGGAACATCTGATCATTGGAAGGCATTTTTCGAAGAACCACATCCTTGTTTAGCGGATTTAATTATTCGTAAAGATCAAATAAATCATTATTCGATACCCTACGATAAATCACGGATTATTCCAGATGGACTGCATGCGGAAGGTTGGTTTATTTTAAATAATAGCTTGAATCACTATCTTTATTTCGATGCAGCCCCTCTTTATAATCACAAAGGTGAACTAACAGCTGTTATTGAAACCCTGATGGATATGACAGACAAAAAGCGAAATGAAGACAAAATCAAATACAAAGCCTACCATGATCCTTTAACCGAATTACCGAATCGCAATTATTTACAAAAAGCAATCGGAAAAGCGTTATTACATGCAAAAGAAGAAAATCGAATGATAGCCCTTCTTTTCATAGACCTTGATGGATTTAAGATCGTGAATGACACCCACGGACATGATGTCGGTGATAAATTGTTAAAAATAGCTGCCAACCGTCTAAATAAATACGCTGGGGAATTTGACACAGTCGCCCGCCTCGGTGGAGATGAATTTGTCATATTGTTTCAAGAAGTAAATAAACCTAGTGACACAGGGATCATCGCACAAAATATAATTAACGAGATTAATAAACCAATTGTTATCGGAAATAGTGAATTATTCGTCGGAGCAACTATTGGAATCAGCCTTTTCCCAAACAATGGAAAAGACAATGAAACGTTAATGAGACATGCTGACTTGGCAATGTATCATGCCAAAAAGAAAGGCAAAAACAGATATCAATTTTATAGTTCTTTTATGTGTGATTTTGATTGTAAATTGAAAAGTTGCTTGATTAAGAACCTGAACAAGAACTCAGGTGCTTAGATTGTAGTGGCAAAAAGCGCCCAAACGGAAACCAAACTACTGGGCGCTTTTATATCTAATACTTCTATTCTACGTTAAATCTACGTTAAACTTTTTTGTCTTAGAAGACAATGCGGACGATAATGCTGTCAGCTGCATTCCAATCTGGTGTGTCCTCTCCATTTCACTTATTTGGTTATCACTTGTGGTCAGCATTTGTTCCGTACTTGAAAGTGTTTCTTGAGATATAGAAACGATCCCAATTGTTGTTTGCTCAAGCTGGGGTAATATGTATTGAAGCTCAGATAGCTCCCCTTGCATGTTTTGTATTTTTTCAATTACGACCCCAATTTCACTCATTAAATCATCAAAGGATTCCTTGGATTGATTGGCCGTTGTTAACGTCTTTTTTATTTTTAATAAAATTTGATCAAATTCTTGTGTAGCCTGAATGGTTACATCCTCCATGCTTAAAATGGAACTTGTTATTTCCTCAGTTGCCTTTGATGATTGGTCGGCCAGTTTGCGTACTTCATTGGCTACAACTGCAAACCCCTTCCCTGCTTCTCCTGCTCGTGCTGCTTCAATCGTAGCGTTAAGTGCTAACAGCTTGGTTTGATCAGCAACCGCTTGTATCAAACCAACTAGATTGGCAATAGCAATAGAATGATTTTTTACCTCTTTAATCGTACCGGTCATATACTCGAAATCTGATTCAAATAAGTTAATGGTCTCGATTAATTGTGTAATATTTCGTTCGCCCCCGATGGCTGAACTATTCATATCTTCGGAACTAGTAAATACTTTATTAATATTGTTAATCAGCAATTCAATTTTGTCCCTCATCGTATTAAAGTCATGGACACTATCCTCTGAGGTTGCTGCTGTCTGCTTCGCAGCTTGCTTTACCAAGTTAATTTCTTGGATTAGCTTGTGACTCGAAGCAAGTGCTTCGTTGGAAGACTGGCTTAGGTTTTCTCCTGTAGATTCCAGTTCTTTCGTTGTTACATTTAATTCGTTAATCATGTTACCCATTTTCCCTATCATCATATTAAAGCTTTTATTCAACGAAATAATTTCCGGAACACTTGTTTTTACCGAAATCATTTTGTTTACATTTCCTTCACGAACCTCTCTCATCGTTTCCTGTAAATTCTTTAGAGGTTTTGTAATACTCTTTACAAATAAACTAATTAGAATTGTACATATAATCAGGGAGATCATGACTGCTACGATAATAAAGGAATGCATTTGATTAACAGGGCCCAAGTATGAATTGGTAGGGACTACTAAAACATAATTCCCATTTAATTCATTTATTCTTTGTACTGAAATCGTATAATCCTCACCCTCCAATTGTTCATGGAAGATTCCCTTATCCATCTTATTAATTTTTTCTACTAGTTTACTAGAAAAGGTGTTTTTCACTTTTTTACTAACCTGGTAAGGTGTAATATTTCCATTTTGCATATAATAAATATCTGAAGTAATACCATCCGCTGCCAACTGTTTTTGCTGCTCACGAACGCTCATCTCGACCTGTTGAAAAAAATAATTCTCATCACTGACATAAACAAACTTCAAATTTTTAATGATGTATGACATGATCTCAACTTCACGAGATAATCGATTTTCTATAATCTCAATAGTGGTTGTTTTCGCTTTGCTGTACAATGTAAATCCAAGGATATTAATGGATACAACAAACAACAAAATAAAAATAAGAAGTAATCTGCTTTGCAAGCTTAGTCGATTATATATTTTCTTCAATGTTAATCCCCCAATTAACTCACCTAATATTCGAGTCTTATTGAGAAAATTCTACCAATTGAATGTTAAGAAACTGTAAATGCTTGCTAATTTTTTTGTAAAGTTTTAGTTTAGGACACAATATTACGTTATCTACTAAGATCTTAATTTATTTAGTGCCCGTTGAAGGAGAAAAGCTCCCCTAGCGGGCACTGCCTTATAATTTTTTAAAAGAAATAACCCGGTAGACCTCCCTGTAAGCCTCCTAAAGATCCCATTCCTCCGAATGGGAATCCGCCCATTCCATTCCCCATCAAACCAAGCAGTCCAAGTGGGCCTCCAAAGCCGGAGCCCCCCAAGCCCCCTAAGCTACCTAAGCCCCCTAGACCATTCATGCCCATGCCGTATGGCAACCCCATCATGCCACCCAGTGGTTTCATAAGACCCATAAGATTTCCTAACCCCCCTTGGCCTCCACCAAAACCCGGCCCTCCAAAGCCGTTCATTCCCATCCCATATGGACCAGGACCCATGAATCCACCTAGATTCGAATTGCCCATTAAATTACCTAGACCAGGGCCCCCACCAAAGAACGGTCTCCCTAAACCATTCATGCCTAGACCACCCGGAAAAGTCCCCATTAAGCCATTCAGGTGCTTGGTAACACCTGAAATATTACCCCAATTAAAACCACTGGGGCCCCCACCTCCAGTACCTAAACCGTTCGCACCATTGCCATTTGAAAAAGCGCCTGCCAAACCATTCAAATGCTTAAATAATCCACCTAAATTATCTCCAAAGTTCTTTAAATTTCCACCAAATCGTGTATCCCCTCTATAATTTCCGCCGCTTCCCCAATTTCCTGCTGCAGGATTCATTCTATAATAATCCAAATGACCGGAATATTGATTATTCATCCCATTCCCCTCCATTTTTTATAGTTCGTAATAATACTATTTTATGGAGGATTGCATTTCCTGTTCCAACTGCTTTTTTTATATAAAAAAAATAAAGACCTTTTAGCATCCGCTAAAAAGTCTAAATATAAGCTTAATTCGCCACTAACATACTGTATTCGTTGATATCATTAATTTTCAAGTAAAGATTTTGATTTCTGTAAGAAAGGTCGTCAGTGATTTCAGTGCTGAACCAATGAGGAATTTCGAATTTATTGGCCTCTTCCTCTGAATCAAACTCTACTTTTACAATAATTAATCCATCTAGTTTCCCGAAATACTTGAAGATTGTTAAGTGATAGCCGCAATAATCATAGAATAATCTCTTTTTGACAATCGGTGTTAATTTTTCATATAGCTGCTTATACGTACTTTCCTGAATTTCTACCTCAGTTTTGATACGGGACATTCCTCTTCCCTTCTTTATTGAAAGGTAATGCGTCACGTTGTGGTCCCCTGAGGCATAATCCTCAACACTTCTAATCCGTACTTCTTCATCCACACCAAATCCAATGTAGAACTGTTCGACTAGATCGATAGAAACTAAATCCAAACTTTTTAATAAATAATCACTCTCTACTAAAAACTTCCTGTCAATTTTCTTTCCATGTCCCAATTTTAATCACCCCAACTATATATTTTTATATATTTTCCATTTTTAAGTGGTATTTGCAATTATAACAGAAACAGGGTGACTACGCACGTAATTTTCTGATTATTATTTATTATCTGCATTATCCGATCTGGAAATGAACATCATTAAAAATTTATTGAATTTTATTACTTCATCGTTTTCTATTTTTGTCAATAGAAAAGTTGATGATGTGGGAGGGTTTATATTTTCAGAATTGATTACTGCTAGTTTCTTATTTTCCAATTCCTCCTTAACCATTGTCCTTGGCAAATAAGAAACACCTAACCCCGCTTCTATAAAACGTTTTGTAACCTCTACTTGATTAACAACCATTGTCCTTACTGTTGGGTAATATCGTTGCACTTCATGTAATAGATCATCCCAATATTCAGGATGATTATGAGTTAACAATCTATATTTTTGTAAAATCGTTTCCTCATTAAGCCCGCTTCCCTTCATACACTCATATGGCCCTACTAATATGACAGGCTCTTCATAGATGACCTTACTTTTAATATTGGGTTGGATCGGGTGGCTTCTCGTTAGTCCAATGTCCGCTCGCCCTTTACTAACCTCCTCTCCCACATCATAGGATCTCAAAATATTGATGATCACTTCTATATCCGGATTCTCATCAATAAAGCCCCGTAACAATGACGGCAGAAACGATGATGCAATTTGGGGTGCGGTAGCAATGATTAATTTTCGATTATACCCCTGTTTCCAAGATTCAAAGTCTTCCATGCCTTCCTCATACTTTGCAACCACTTCCTTTGCATAAACAAGAAATCTGTGACCTGCTGGTGTCAGTGCCACTTTATTCCCTGTTCTTTCAAATAATTCAATACTAAGAGATTCCTCCAGCCTTTTAATATGTTTTGTTACAGCCGGTTGAGTTAAAAAAAGCTCCTCCGCTGTTTTTCGGAAATTCTCATATTTTGCTGTTACAATAAATGTCTTGATCCACTTCATTTCCATTCCACATCTGTCCCTTTTCTACTTCAATAACAGTTTGTTATTAAAAATCTCACTTTTTGTTATTTTTCATTATAAGTTAAATTCTTTATAATTCAATTACTAATCAAATTTAAAGGGGACTAACAAAATGACAAACAATCAATCCATTAATTCAATTATTGAAAAGTTTAATGAAAATGCAGCCCAGTACGATTCTCAAAGAGTAAAATTAATACCTTGTTTTCATGATTTTTATACGATACCGGTTTCACTACTAAACACTCAATCTAACAATCCCGCCGTACTTGATATTGGTGCCGGAACAGGGTTATTGTCATCTTTAATTCTAGAAAAATATCCAGATGCAAACATAACCTTAATTGATATTTCTGAAAAAATGTTCGAAGCCGCAAAAAAGCGTCTTTCTAATTTTCCTGATGTCAAATATATTTTAAATGACTATACAACATATGATTTTGATGGTGAATTTGATATTATTGTGTCCGCATTATCCATTCATCATTTAACAGATCCTGAAAAAAGGCATCTTTATCAAAAGATTTTTAAGATGCTTAAAAACGGTGGCCTGTTCATTAATGCCGATCAGGTCTTGGGACAAACACCTTTTATCGAAGCACTGTATAAATCAGACTGGAGTCAAAAAATTGAAAGCAGTGGCCTAACTCAAGAGGAACTTGCTGCAGCATATGAACGGACAAAGTTAGATAAGATGTCTACGTTAGAGGAACAATTAAACTGGCTAAAGGCAAGTGGATTTGAGGATGTTGACTGCGTCTATAAATATTTTAATTTTGTTGTGCTTTATGGAAGAAAAATCTAAAGGGTTTTTATTTACTTTATTCAGCAGTCATTTAATAACGTGGAGAGTAAAAAAGAAGACATTTTCTCCTGCTGTTCTTCTTTTTTAATTATTCTTCTGTTTATGTTGTTGGTCACAGACGACAAAAATGAGTCCTAACGCTTTTAGAATAATTGAGGGGCATAATATATTTGAAACAATATAGAATAAAAATAAACAATGAAAGGGTGTTCTTCTGTTGAAAAGTTTCTTAACTGCTCTGCTAGCGTCAGGTTTAGTCATGAAATACAATTTAAATTGGCATAGACGGACCTTAATTTTCTCCTTACCCCTTTTTATTATTTTTGCCATCATACAAACGGAGTACATGATTCTACGGTTGAAATACAACCGATAGCCATTCAAACTCCGATCACATTTAGGATCATTGCAAGTTAAAAAAGGGACCTATCTTCCCGCCCATCGACGACTCCTCTATCCGTCTTATTTTTTTATTTACAAAAAAGGGGCAATGGGAGTAGAATATTCAACATAATTAAAATTGAATTCTGGCCTAATCTCTGTAACGAGAACGGAGGAACCATTTTTTGGGGTTAATTCTGCTTGCAGAAGGGATGAACTCTCTTTCGCCATCCTACCCGTCAGCTAACTTCGTCGGCTAAAGCGAAGGGAGGTCCTAAAGACCGCCTTATTTAAGGCGGTCTTTTATTATTTAAGTCACTTTCAATCAAGGAGAAAATCAAATAATGAATAAAATAAAAGGCAATCTTACCCCACCGAAAATTCTTGTAATTGGCTTTGCGATTGTCATTATTATTGGGGCCATTTTACTTACACTTCCATTGGCGACAGAGGACGGGAAAGGCCTATCATTCTTAGAAGCCTTATTTACCGCAACTTCCGCCACCTGTGTTACAGGCCTAATTGTAGTAGATACTGGTGATACTTTTTCGTTATTTGGAGAACTTGTTATCATAACACTAATTCAAATTGGCGGTTTAGGGTTTATGACTTTTGCGACTCTATTATTTATGCTTTTAGGTAAAAAAATCTCTTTTAAAGAAAGATTAGTTCTTAAGGAGGCTTTCAATAACATATCAACCGCAGGTCTGGTACGGTTGGTTAAAAGAATATTGATATTCACGGCAATCATTGAAGGTGTTGGTGGCATTATTTTATCAATTCGGTTTTCTTTTGATTTCCCATTACCACAAGCAATTTACTTTGGTTTTTTTCATGCCATATCTAACTTTAACAATGCTGGATTTGATTTAATGGGGAATTTTAGTAGTTTGACCTCTTATGTGGCTGATCCAACAGTGGTTATTACGATAAGTTTGCTAATCACTTTAGGTGGGCTCGGTTTCGTCGTTATGAATGAACTATATGAATACAGAGAAACACGCCGTTTATCCGTGCATACGAAGGTTGTTTTGATGGCTACCCTTATTCTTACAGTAGGTTCTACAATTCTAATCTTCCTTTTTGAATACGGGAATGAAAAAACAATGGGACCTTTATCACTGGCTGGAAAAAGTTTGGGTGCATTATATCAAGCAGTTAGTCCAAGAACAGCAGGTTCCAACACATTACCGATTGCAGATCTGACCTATCCGACACTTTTTCTCACCATTATCCTTATGTTTATTGGAGCGGGATCAGGGTCAACTGCAGGTGGTATAAAAATTACCACCTTTGCCGTATTGATGTCTACTGTGTGGTCACAGTTAAAAGGAAAAGAAGATGTTGTTTTATTTAAACGCCGAATTATGATCGAAACAATTTTGAAGGCACTAACCGTAGCAACTAGCGGTGCCCTGATTGTTATGCTTGTTACCTTCTTGCTCAGCATTACGGAAAAGGGCTCCATTTTTATCATGTATTTATTTGAGGCAACGTCTGCGTTTGGTACAGTTGGGCTGTCAATGGGACTAACACCTGAGCTTTCTACATTTGGTCGGATCCTGATTATTTTTACAATGTTTGCAGGTAGATTAGGGCCATTAACCCTTGCTTTTGCCATTACAAAAAGACGTAAGCAAGAAGCTTTTCATCATCCAAAAGGAAACATAATGATCGGTTAATTAGAAAATAAGGACGTGAAAGGGAAATGGCAAAAAAACAATATGCTGTAATTGGTTTAGGTAGATTTGGAACTAGTGTGGCCAGAAGACTATACGAAGCCGGACAAGAGGTATTAGGTATTGATGTAAATGAAGAGCGCGTTGAAGATGCTGAAAAATATATCACCCATGGGTTAGTTGCAGATACAACGGAAGAAAAAGCACTTATATCAATCGAAATTCATAATTTTGATGTTGTTATAGTTGCCATAGGGAATGATATACAGTCCAGCATCTTAACCTGTATGCTCCTTAAAGATCTTGGAGTAAATAAAGTGATAGCAAAGTGTCAAGGAAAACGTCATGGACATGTTTTGGAGAAAATCGGTGTGGATTGGCTTGTTTTTCCGGAAAGAGATATGGGTGAACGCGTTGCCAATCAACTGCTCTCACCAAATATGTTGAACTACATTGAACTGTCACAAAAATATAATATTGAGGAAGTTATGATCCCTTCAAAAATGGCTGAAAAGAGTATACGTCAGCTCGATATTCGTGCCAAATACAAGGTAAGTGTTATTGCCATTATCAGCGAAGGCGAGGTCATCGTGTCCCCTTCCCCAGATCAGATTATACATGCAGGTGATCTATTAGTCGTAATCGGTGATAGAGTTGATTTAGCAAAATTCTCCAAAATAGTGTAAGAAGGCTACTATCACCAAATAAAAAGGCGGGCCCTGCATAGTAGCGTCCGCCTTTTTTGATATATTAAGCTGCCATCGTTTTCTCGTAATTTCGTACCCAAGGCTTTAATCTTGAGAATAAAACGATAAATAATAAAGTTACTACAATTCCTTTGATCAAATTAAAAGGCATAATTCCAGCGACGATTAATCCTTTTGCTTCGGCACCAGACATTGCTGGAAAATCCATGAAGAAAGTATAAGCTGGAAGAATGACGAAATAATTAAGGACACTCATCATTACTGTCATTGTGATCGTACCAACTACAAGCCCGATTGTTAAGCCCTTTGTAGAGCGTATCTTTTTATATAAAAATGATACGGGTAAAATAAATAACAATCCTGCCAGGAAATTTGCTGCTTGGTCAATTGGTACTCCTGTCATTGCACCTTCAATGATGTAGTGTAAAATGTTTTTGATCGCTTCAACGGTAATTCCGGCAACCGGTCCAAATACGACCGCTGCCAACAATACCGGCACTTCACTAAAATCAATTTTTAAAAAGGGTGGCAACCCTGGCAACGGAAAGTTAAGCATCATAAGCAAGTAAGCAATGGTTGATAAAACTGATACGGTTACGGTTTGACGAATCTTTTGACTACTTTTGTTCATTTGACTTTTGTCTCTCCCTTTTACTCGACCCAACCAACAGAAAGAGATTTTGCCCAAATAAAAACCCACTCAAACTACGAGTGGGAGAATGTTAAATATATAGGCAAACAAACGTTTATTCAATCTTAAAAAGACATAAACGCTATACCTCCATCTTCTCCCATCCAGACTGTACTGTCGGCTTTGGAATCTCACCAAATCGTGCCTAAAAAAGGCTCGCGGGCTTAGAAATTAACATTTCAATACCGCCGGTCGGGAATTTCACCCTGCCCTGAAGATTGATCGATATTTAATTAAATCTATTATATCAGTTCGCCCCTCCTTCTGACAACAGAAATGCCTCATTATTTTCCAACATATTCCTACAAATTGCAAATTTTTTTAGTAATATTTACTCGGATTGCAACCTACTTAATTTGCTACACTAACCTTCACTTCGTTGATAGGCTTTGCTTGCTTCTTCCAAAATAAAGTTAAGATAAAGCCTAAAGCTAGTACTACCGTTGCAAAATAGTAAGGATAATCAATATCTACATCGAATAATATCCCTCCAATAATGGGTCCGCTAATATTCGCTAAACTTGTAAACATAGAATTCATTCCACCAACGAAACCCTGTTCATTCCCGGCGTTATTCGAAAGATAAGTAGTAACAGCTGGTCGGAATAAATCAAAACCTACAAAAACGAGAAAAGTAACAAGTAAAATTGAGGAATATGAATGAACAACGGTCATTAGAAAAACAAGTACGGCCGATAAGAGTAAGCTGAACCGAATCAGTTTAATTTCACCCCAAATTCTAGTCAGCTTATCAAAAAGCATAACTTGCGCAATGGCACCAACAATGGCACCCCCTGTAATAACAATGGCGATACCGGCCGGTGTAAATTTATACTTATGATCCACAAATAAACTAAAGAACGATTCAAAGGCTGCCAACCCTAATGAGGCAATAAAAATTAAAATAAACGCAACGAAATATTTCGGTTCAAAAATTCGTCTGAAACCATTCATTTCTTCTGAGGATTGTTCATGAATTTCTTTTGACCGATCTGGCTCAGAAATAAGAATAATAGTTAATATTGCAGCTAATGTGCCTAGGGCACCTGCAAAGAAGAAGGGTGTCCGTGTTCCGAATTCCGCTAAAAATCCGCCGATACCTGGACCAATAATAAATCCTGTACTAATGGCAGCTGACATATAGCCTAAAGCTTTTGGGCGAGTTTCAAATGTTGTAATGTCTGCAATAAAGGCAGTAACAGCTGGCATAATGAAGGCAGCACTTACTCCACCTAAAATACGAGAAATAAATAACACTTCGATTTCTTTCCCAAGCCCAAACAAAAATTCTGATAGACCAAAAATAAATAAACCAAGTACGATCATAATCTTTCTTCCAAATTTGTCTACCGCTTTCCCAGCAAATGGCGAAACAATCAATTGTGCAAAGGCGAAAGCAGCTGTAAGATAACCCATTGTCTTTCCATTTATACTTAATTCATTCATCAGCGTTGGTAATACTGGAATTACAAGACCAATTCCCAAAAAAGCTATAAATAAATTCATTAATAATAAGCTTAAGGTAATTTTATAAGACTTCATTTTCTACATTCTCCTAAACAAAACAAATGGACAAAAAAATTTGTTTATTTGATTTCTTTTTTATCCTAGTGTATATAGTAACTATATAGTCAAGGGGGATGACAAAAAATGAATAACAAAAATGTAAAATATCTAACCACAGGCGAATTCGCAAAGCTTTGCAAAGTGAACAAACAGACACTCTTTTATTACGATCAAATTGGTCTGTTGTCCCCGATATTTAAAAATGAAAAAGGGTACCGTTTCTATTCAATCAATCAAATAGAGCTATACTATGTTATTGATTTATTAAAAGATCTTAGTATGTCGCTAAATGATATTCAACAATATACGCAAAATAAATCTCCTGAAAGTTTTTTAACCTTGATGTATCAGAAAAAAGAAGAGATTGTGAAAAAGCGCCAAGAAATTGAAATGAAGGAAAAACTTATTGAGACAAAAATAGCATTAATGAAAGAAGCCTCCCAACTTGATTTTCAACAAATTACACTTGAACATTTACCAGAATCTACCCTTTATTTAAGCAGAAACATTGAAAATATTACTGCTGAAGAATTTGTCAAGGTGATTACAGAATTTATTGGTGAATTGAACGAATCACAACTTGATACAGGATATCCCATAGGGGGGATTACAAAACGGGAGCAAATTGTAAAAGGAGAATTCTCTAAATATAGCTATTTATACATTGAGCAACCACATGCCAAGGAACCCAAGGAAGGTTATCCATATTTCACAGCTGTCAGCGGTGATTTCCTCATTGGATATCATATTGGTGATGATAAAACAATACACAATACATATAGGAAACTTCTAACAGAGATGGAACGTTTAGATTTAGACTTAGGAGATTATGTTTTTGAAGAATATATTTATGATACCGTTGTAAAAAATTACAAAGAAGAATACGTTACCAAAATTATGATGCAGGTTTCAAAATCACCTAATAAAGGCCAGAGTTCCCGCCCCTTCGTCCCAGTTAGTGTATAGTTTTGTTGTTTAGGGAAAAAATAATTAGTGTTTGACCAATTACAAGGAGGAATTGCTTATGGCTCACTTTTCTGATCAACACCATTCAGGGGAGACTGTAATGGAATCAGGGCAATATATGGATGCGGGCGGAACTAGACAAGAACTTAGTCAAGGCAATACTTTTCCGAATTGCCCTAATACAGGGAAGGCTACAACTTGGACCCATGCAAGCCATGTGCATCAAACTGGAGAAACAGTTATGGAGTCGGGTCATTATATCGACACGGATGGTGAACATGTGGTACTTCAACAAGGAGAAAAGTTCCCATCTTGTCCGAAGACAGGTCAATCAATCACTTGGACCCACGAACAATAGAATCTATAGAATTGTTACAAGGCTAAAAGGCGTGGTTAATACCCACGCCTTTAAAAAAACCCCGTGTCCCATTAAACTAACCATAATGCAAGTTGTGGGATAAAGGTCACCAGCAACAGAATAATAATCATCGAAAGCACATAAGGAAATACAGCTTTGGATAGTGGCCCCATCGGTACACCCGATATACTGGATCCAACAAACAAGTTGACTCCTACTGGTGGTGTAAAATATCCAACGGCTAGGTTTATGACCATTAAAGCCCCAAAATGAACAGGATCATAGCCTACTTGAGTCACGATTGGCAACAGGATAGGCGTTAAAATAATAATCGCAGCAAGGGGATCCATAAACATTCCGACAATCAATAGTAATACTGTAATAAGTAGAATGATGACCGTTGGGTTGCTAGAAAAGCTAATTAAACCATTCGCAATTTTAGTAGGAATCTGTTCGAGTGTCAGCAACTTTCCAAATGCATTCGCAGCACCGACAATGATTAAAACAGAGGCCGTCGTAAGTGCGGAATCATAAATCACTTTAGGTAATTCTTTGAACGACAACTCACGATATAAAACCATAGCGGCAAAAAGACCATACACCACTGCAACAACAGCTGCCTCCGTTGGTGTGAAAATTCCTCCATATATACCACCTAAAATAATAACTGGAATCAATAAAGCCCATTTCGCATCCCAAATCGATTTAACAATATTCTTCAGCGATGTCTTTTCCTCTAATCCCTTATACCCCATTTTCTTCGAGTAATACCAAGCCCAAACCATCATCGCACCACCAATTAAAATGCCAGGAATGATCCCCGAAATGAATAAGTCCCCAACGGATACGCTGGCCGTCACTCCATACATGACCATTGGGATACTTGGTGGAATGATAATTCCGATAGAACCTGCCGCCGCCACAGTGGCTGTTGCAAACCTGCGATCATAGCCCGCCTGAACCATCGCAGGAATCATAACACCACCGATTGCCGCAACTGTAGCAGGACCAGAACCGGAAATAGCGGCAAAGAACATACAGGTAATAATGGTTGCAATCGCTAATCCTCCTGTTTTATTTCCCACTAAGGCACCGGCAACACCAAATAATCTTTGTGATATCCCGCCTTTACCCATAATTTCTCCTGCTAGAATGAAGAAGGGAACAGCCATCAATGGAAATGAATCAACAGATGTTACTAATTCCTTAGCTAAAAATGCAAGCGGTAAACTTCCAGAATAGATAATTGTTATTAGTGTAGCTACCCCTATTGCAATACCAATAGGAACACTCAAAATTAATAATATTGCAAAGCTACCGAACAAGACAGCTGTAGTCATAATAATACCCTCCTCTCACGATCCTTAAATATGGATTTCATCTTTCTCAGTATTGTTCTCAGTTTTACGAAAAAAAGATTGAATTAATTTGATTTGATTCTGAATCAAACGAATCAAAGTGAGCCCCATACCAATCGGAGTTGCCATATATACATACCCCATTGGAATCTGATTAGCAGGAGATCTTTGCCCAAATTGTAATAATTGATTCGCCACTTCATATCCATAAATAATAACAAAGATAGCAAAAGCCATGAAAAAAAGATTAGCTACAAAATTTAGTACAATCTGCCCTTTTTCCTTTAATAAAAACAAGACGGCATCGATCTTCACATGTGTTTGTTTTTTGACGCCAAAACTGATTCCAATATAGATCAGCCAAATAAAACAATAACGAGCTAATTCCTCTGACCATGATAGCGACATATCAAGTTGCCTCATGACCACTTGTAAAAAGATGACACCTACCATAATGACAGAAAAAAACACTAAAAATACTTTTTCAATATTCTCATCCAGCCAACGGATAATTTTCATTGTGATCTCCTTTTCAGAAAAAATGTGAAAAAAAGGACCTTGGGAAAACACCTCCCCCAAAGCCTTTTTATAACTAGAATACAATTATTTTACATTCTGAATTCTTTCAATGTAATCCCCATAACGTTCAGCATGCTTTTCATAGACTGGTTGAACGGCTTGACGGAATGACTCCATATCAATATCTTTTGCACGAATAATTTCTACTCCATTTTCAAGCAAGTTCTTTTCATAACCCGCCGTTAAGTCTTGATTAATTTGACGCTCTTTCTGTGCATACTCTTTTCCAAGATCGATGATCACTTTTTGAACATCCTCAGGTAGTGACTCATATAACTTTTGATTCATTACTAAAGTAGCCGAAGCATAATAAAGTCCTACTTCAGAGAAATGCTTCGATTGCTCGAACACCTTTGTTGTATAGTACACACCGGTTGAGAAGTCTGATCCATCAATAACTCCTTGTTGTAATCCGCTGTAAACCTCTGGAAATGCCATTGGTGTTGCATTTGTTCCTAAAGCACTATACGTATCCAATAACAGTTCACTTTCAATCGTTCTCATTTTTAACCCTTTTAAGTCTGCAACTGATTTTACCGGATGCTTGCTGTTGGCTAAATGACGCTGACCATTTTCCCAAAAAGCAATCCCTTTAAGATTCACAGCAGACATTTTATCTAACAGTTCTTGTCCCACTTCACCATCTAATGTTTTGTAAGTATGATCTAAATCTCTAAATAAAAATGGAAATTCAATAACAGCCACTTCTGGCACAAAGTTTGTCACAACACCTGTTGTAATCAAGCTCATATCAAGTGTACCTAATTGAACTCCTTCTAGTAATTCACGTTCGCCACCTAAAGCACCATTCCCGAAAATCTCGAATTTAACTTTACCTTCTGTAGCTTTTTCGACCGCTTTTGCATATTCGTCAAACCCAATAGCATAGGCTTGTCCATCTGGTGAGATATGACCTACTTTAATGGTAATCACATCACCATCATTCCCGCCTTTGCCATTTGAATTTGCTTGTTCCTTAGCTGTATCGCCGCCGCAAGCCGTTAGCATCAATAAGCTAAGAGTAGCGGTGATCATCAAAAATAACTTAAGTCTTTTCAAAATTAACTACTCCTTTTTAAAAAATTATGTTAGTATATCGCTTTAACGCAAAAAAGCGTATAAGTGATAAAGTTATAGTTTATTATATATCAAAATTTTTGAAATTGCACCAATACTTTACTCCATTGGTTTTCTACTATATTTTGTAATAGGATAAGAGTACCGAACAAGAAAAAAATCCACTCACCAAAATGGGCTGAGGGATCTTTCGGTAGGTTATATCGTTTTATACGATGCTTGTTTTCTGAGAGTTAGTGTCGTTAAAGTCCATATCATTTACAAGATTGATCGGTACATTTACAAAAGCAAAATCGCCGTTTTCTTCTCCATTTCCATAGTTTTGTTTAAATGTTAAAAACGTGTCGACACGTGGGGAAGGTGCTAAGTTCATGGATGAATTTCTATCCATGGCGTTCACCTTAATTCCCAAAACATTTACAACAATGGGGCCCAGAAACATTTGCTATTCCTCCCTCTTTTTGGGTAAGGCATTAAAGGTGGCTGCGGAATCCACTTGATCACGGTCATCAATAAAGCCCTGCGGGTTTATAAAGCCACTACCATCCCCAAAATTTTGTCCATAGCCTTGGGTTTTCTTGTCTGAATTTCTCCAATCTGCCAAAAGGTTTTGACCGACATTTACGGCAGAAGCATTTTCAAATGAATTTATTTTTAACATAAAAATATTGATATGGATTGATGCCCCTTCCATCAGTCGCCCTCCCCTCTTTAAGTGAATATATGACGGATATATCAAGTTAATAACCTATGAAGGCAATAATTTAACGATTTATAAAGGTCTATATACGGTCGAATTCGTGTCAATGACATCTGAATCTTCTGTGATGGAAACAGGTGCGATGCGAATAACACCATCAGCATTTTGCTCACCAAAGCCCTCATTTCGGTGAATCTTTGTATTGGTGCCGATCAGTTGTGCCCTTCCAATGGACAGCGAGGCGGATCTATCCATAGTGCGGATTTGTATATTATACAACCCAATAATTGTTTTTTCCTTCATCCGTAACAACACCTTTCATTAGCACTGTCTATAAAAATCTTATTCACGCGCAATGAAAATAATGATTGCTAAAAACCAATTCACCTGTAAATGAAGTATATGCAACGAAAGAAACTTGGCAACTCTACACGCACCCTAGTTTATGGAAATGGGTTTTTATGTTCATTCATGTCAGCAGATATGCTTTTGAATAAAGATATATACATTTTTAACAAATTGTATTATATTAAAAGTGATTTACCTGTTATACAAAAGGAGAACTTGTTATGACACAAACTTACGAATCTATAATAACTAAATTTAGCGTAGAACTAAATAGACCTTTAACATCCAAAGAACTAGAATTTGTTCAATGGCTTGTAGAAAGAATGAATGAGCAGCATGATTAGTTGGGAGGTCAATCTCCACAGCCTTACGATATGAATCTGGCAATCATTTATCTGATAAGCTTTCTAATGAAAATGTTCATAATTAACGAAATTTCCAACACTTATAAGTCGTTGCTTTCAATTGTTTTACCCGTTTCATGCCTCATTTGTTGGAATTGAAAATGTAAATCTTTTAAAGCCGCAATAATGGCATTCGTTGCCTTTCCCTGATAATAGACTTGTACAGCTTTTATTGGTTCATCAATACTCTCTTTAATACTATATCCTCTTAATAACTTTCCAATAAACTCTCTACCGTGATTTGTCGCTAACGTACAAGACGCTTCAAGAATAACACCATACTTGACGTCCACTTCTGCAGTAACTGTTAAATTTTCATAAACGTTCTTAGCCGCCATTCCTTGTGGCAACCGAGAGTGACCTGCAATAAAAATTGTATTATGTCCATTCATTCAATAGCTAACCCCCTAGCAAAATATGTATTTATATTTATGTCTATGGTAATTCCGTAAATTCCGAAAAAATCCTGCAAAAAAAACTGGAATTATTGAATAATGTAAAAACCATTTAAGTGAGGCTTACTTAAAAGCCTCACTTAAAATGTCTCTATTGGTTTACATAACATATATTTTTATTTAAAAGTTTCTTGTTTTACAGCCTCATAAGGCCAAGCAGGCAACATATTGGCTAGCGGTTTATCTTGGCGATATCCTAGAACATACTCACCCTGCATAATCGTATGAATTTCTCTTGTTCCTTCATAGATAACAGGAGCCTTTGCATTCCGCAAAAATCTTTCAACTGGATATTCGTGGGAATACCCATATGCTCCGTGTATTTGAACAGCGTCATTTGCAGCTTGAAATGCAAAATCACACGCTTGCCACTTCGCAAGTGATGTTTCTCTTGTATTCCTTACTCCTTTGTTTTTTAACCATCCTGCTTTATAAACTAATAATCTAGACATTTGCAATCCAGATTCCA
Source organism: Caryophanales bacterium (assembly GCA_012840465.1). Lineage (GTDB taxonomy): Bacteria > Bacillota > Bacilli > Bacillales > Bacillaceae_J > Schinkia. The sequence continues at coordinate 5,858 of DULJ01000036.1, read as the reverse complement.
TTTTCGCAATCATTTGTTGCACCAACTGATGTTTGCCAATTTCTTTGCCAAACGTCTTCCGTTCATGACAATATTTCACGGATTCTTCTAAACAGGCCATAATCGTACCGCAGGCCCCAGCTGCAACCGTGAAACGTCCATTGTCCAAGGCAGACATCGCGATTTTAAATCCTTCCCCTTCTTTTCCAAGTAGGTTTTCATTAGGGACACGAATGTTATCAAAGAAGATTTCACCTGTATTCCCTGCACGAATACCTAATTTTCCTTTAATTGCCTTTGAAGAAAAACCAGGCATCGTCCGTTCGACGATAAAACAGGAAATTCCGTTGTGCTTTTTACTTTTATCTGTATAAGCAAAAACTAAAAAGTTGTCTGCTACATCGCAGAGGGAGATCCATGTTTTTGATCCATTTAAAATATAATTGTCACCATCCCGAATAGCCGTTGTTTGGATAGCAGCAACATCAGACCCTGCATTAGGCTCCGTTAATCCGAAGGCACCTACTTTCTCACCTTTTGCTTGAGGTACAAGATATTTTTGTTTCTGTTCTTCATTTCCCCACTGCAATAAAGACATACTGTTTAACCCAGTATGAACGGAAACTGCTGTTCTAAATGCAGTATCACCGCGCTCAAGTTCCTCACATACAATCGCCAGTGAATTATAGTCCATTCCACTGCCACCGTATTCTTCAGGAATGCACACACCCATTAAATCCAAATCAGCTAATCTTTTCATGATATTTCTTTCAAAGTGTTGTTTTGCATCCCATTCCGCGATATTTGGCAGAATCTCCTTATCTACAAAACTTCTAACCATTTTTCTTAACATTTCTTGCTCTTCTGAAAAACCAAAATTCATCATCGTAAATTCCCCCTTAAATAATATCCAAGACTTTCATTTTTTCAATCATTTCATCTGCATAACCAATATCTAATAGGATTTCCTTTGTATGCTCACCAGCAAGTGGTGGATGGTAGCGAACCTTTACGGGAGTCCTAGATAGTTTTAGCGGACTTCCAACAACCATAATCTCCCCTGCGGTAGGATGTTTCATTTCATAAATCATGTCCCTTGCGATAACCTGTGGATCTCCGAAAACCTCTTTCATATTCTGGATAGGTCCTGAAGGGATACCAGCTTCATTCAAATGAAATAACCATTCTTTTGACGTCTTTGATTTGAATTGAAAAGCAAGAATTTCTATAAGTTCATCACGGTTTTTGAGCCGCTCCGAATTTGCAATAAAACGTTCGTCCACTCCAATATCTTCAATTCCCAACAATGAACATAGTTTTCTAAATTGACCATCATTGCCAACAGCAACAACCATTTGACCATCCTTCGTATCAAATAGCTGGTATGGAACGATATTAGGATGTTGATTTCCTAATAAGCCCGGGATTTCACCAGAAATTAAATAATTGCTTGCTACATTAGCCAAGGCACTAAGTTGGGAATCAAACAGCGAAATATCGATACTTTGCCCTTCTCCAGATTGGTTCCGTTCATTTATTGCTGCAAGAATACCAACAACAGCATATAAACCTGTAAATAGATCTGAAACCGCTACTCCAACCTTCACCGGCCCCGACTCTTCACTGCCTGTAATGCTCATTAGCCCACTCATCGCTTGAATAATAAAGTCATAGCCAGGTAAATTTCGATAGGGTCCACTATGACCAAATCCTGTAATGGAACAATAAACAATCTTGGGATTCATTTCCTTTAGTTTTGAATAGCCGAGCCCCCATTTTTCCATGGTTCCACTTTTGAAGTTCTCAATCACTACATCACTTTCAACCAATAAACTTTTTAATATTTCTTTCCCTTTCTCCGTCTTTAAATTTAAAGTAATCGCACGTTTATTCCGATTTGCACACAAATAATAGGCACTTTCTGTTCCTTTATAGGGCGGTCCCCAATATCTTGTATCATCACTTCCGCCAGGTGCTTCAACTTTCAAAATTTCGGCACCTAAATCACCTAAAATCATTGTACAATACGGACCGGCTAGTACTCTTGTTAAATCTAATACTTTAATACCTTCTAAAGCTCCAGCCATTTAATCACCGCCTTAAGTAAATAATTGCATTATCCCTTTATTTCAAGACACCTTTTTCTTTATAATACTTTTCTGCACCTGGATGCAGCGGGATGTCAGCCAGACCTTCTGTTGCTGTTTCCAATTTCATATTTTTAACTGCGGAAATACTGCTTGTAATGCTGTCAATATTTTCCCACAATGCCTTTGTTAGTTCATAAACTTTTTCTTCAGGCATATCCTTTGGCACAACAATCATGTTCTTTTGACTTACAGTCGTGATATCATGAACTTGCCCTTCATATGTCTTGGCTGGAATCGTATGTTTATATAACCAAGGGTACTGGGTAGTTATTTTTTCGATATGTTCATCGTCAATACTAATTAAATTCCCAGCACCTATCGTAATTTCGACTACAGCCGATGCCGGAATTCCCGCCTCAATTATGGCACCGTCAATTTGATTATTTCTCATTAACTCGGTTACTTCAGTAAAGCCTACGTATTGCGCTTTTACATCGTTAAAACTCAAATTATAAGCTGAAAGAACCTGCTCTGAAAGTTCTTTAGTGGAACTTCCCGGTGCACCAGGAACAAAACCTTTTCCTTTAAAATCATTGATTGATTCAATCTTCGAACCTTTTCGGACCACTACTTGACCAACGTTCGGATATAACGATGCAATAACCCTTACATCTTTATATGGTCGATCTTTAAATTTACCTGTTCCGTTATAAGCTTCGTACAAAACACCTACAGTTGTGAAACCCATATTGAGCCGACCTTCCATCATCAAGTTCAAATTCTGTACACTTGCATCCGTTGCCTGCGAAGAAACTTTTATATTGGGAACATTATCATTCCAAATCTTTGCCAATGTAGCACCCAGGGGATAATAAACACCTGTCGTTGTTCCGGTACCAAAGTTTACTTCAAGTGTGCCTTTTTCGCTTACATGCCGGTCTGCATTGTCTTGAGAGACCTTTAATGATGATATATTGGTGCTTCGATTACATCCAAGCAAAGCAATAGAAAGAAGCAAAATTGCAATCAACAGTAGCAATAAACGTTTCATAAATATATTTCCCCCCCCTGAAATAAGTAGATTGTTATTTTATGAAAAATGGTGAATCAACCTGGTATGGAATTCACTGGTGTCTGTTTTTTTGCTAATGAAGCAATGGTTGTCTTTTGCCATGAAAAAACCCATAATAGTAGGATCATTCCAGTGATATCCGTATAAAAACCTGGATCAATCATTAGAAATCCAGCCACCAATAATAGTAATCTTTGAATAATGTTAAGTTTTATTAAGAACCAATTGGAAAGTGCAGCGGATAAGGCAATAACTCCTATGGCTCCTGTCAAACCAGCTAGAATACTTTCCAGCGTGCTTCCCCCTGCAAATAACAATGAAGGGTTCAGTAAGAAAAAGTAGGGAATTAAGAAACCAATGATCCCTAGTCGGACAGCGGTAAACGCTACCTTGAAAAATGGTGCTTTGGCAATTCCTGATGCAACCATTGCAGATAAAGCAACTGGTGGTGTAATATCTGAGAGTGCTGCAAAGAAAAAAGCGAACATGTGTGCAACAAGCAATGGTACTCCCATTTCAGCAAGCAGAGGTGCAGAAATTGTTGCTGTGATAATATATGAAGCCGTTACCGGAACACCCATGCCAAGAATGATACAAATCAACATCGTTAAAATGGCGACTATGAAAAGATTGTTTCCAGCTAAGGTGATGATATTATTACCAAGTGTTAGTCCAAGGCTTGTTACTGAAATGGTGCCAATGATGATTCCTACGATTGTACAAGCAGCACCAACTGTTAGAACACCTTTCGCACCTTCTTCAAGCGCCGCTGAAATTTCCTTTAAACCCATTCGAGTGTCTTTCTTAAACCAGCTGACAACAACGGCGGAAACCATTGACCATACTGCAGCATAAAGCGGTGTGACACCGCTTACAAGAAGAGAAACAATAACGATGACCGGGATGAATAAATGGCCTCTTTCTTTCAACACGTTAACAATATTTGGCAGTCTATCTTTCGGCAACCCTTCAATGCCCATTTTTTTGGCTTCAAAATGGACAGACATAAAGCACATCAAAAAGTATAAAATCGCCGGAATTGCCGCGGCTAACATAATAGTTCGATAAGGTATCCCCAAAAATTCCGCCATGACAAAACTAGCTGCACCCATAATTGGCGGGGCAATGACTCCGCCTGTCCCCGAAACAGCTTCAACTGCACCTGCGAAATGGCTTTTAAATCCTGCCTTTTTCATTAACGGAATCGTCACGGTTCCAACTGCTGCCGCATTTGCAACACCACTTCCGTTAATCATACCCATAAACCCGCTGGCGATAACAGCAACCTTAGCCGGTCCCCCGGCCGACCTGCCGGCAATGGCAAGTGCCAAGTCATTAATAAAATCAATAAACCCGCATTTTCGTAAAAAAGCACCAAACAAAATGAATAGATAAATATAAGTAGAGGCTACTCCGATGACAACACCAAAAATCCCTTGAGATCCCCACCACATCGTGTCAATAACGCGCTCAAGACTTAATCCTGAATGCCCAAAAGCGCCCGGAACGTAATAACCTAGAAAATTGTATCCAAGAAATATCGCAGCCAAACCGGTCATGATATTCCCGGCAGCCCTTCTAGCAGCCTCGAAAGCAACTAAAATTCCCAGTCCTCCAAACCAAAAGTCCAGAGGAATGTGCAAGCTTGTTTGGGCATAGCCATCATAGTTTAATAATAGAAAACTCACTGATGCGATGGTCGAAGCGATGCAAATCCAATCCCAAATACTAGGAAGTTTTCTCTTAAACTGTTGTTTTTTCGTCGCAGGTATCAATAAAAAAATCATAATTGTTAAAAACCCAAAAAACCATGCACGTGATTTTATCGCTTCCATTATTCCAAAGCTTGAGACGTAAATTTGAAATAAGGACCAGATAATAGCTAATGAAAAAATGACTTTAGCCATCGGACCAGAGTAAATGCGAATCAGATGTGATTCTCCGTCATTGACCAACTCTCGAATTCCCTCTGTTTTGTCTCTGATTTTTGCGCTTTTTACCACTAGTTTTCCTCCCTTTCTTTAAGATATTATGAAAATAGTTTTTGACACCCCCAATAAAAAAAGCCAGTTATATCAACAATAGTTGTTGATATAACTGGCTTAAATCTACGGTTTTCATCTGGTTTTTCACCAAGATTTAGTAGATTTCTCGGTTCTTTTAATGGTTTTTAAAATTTATTCTAATCACTGATCATGAAAGAGGTATTCTCTCTAGAAGTGAAAATAAATTTTGATTATAATATTTTACAACATTTTTACATTTATCAAACCTTCCACCTAATTATATAAAAGCATTATGAAAATTGTCAATCTATTTTTATAAATATTTTCAATTATCTGAAATGTTATTGTTTCTTGTACCTTCCTCGTCCCTTTTTCTATTTAAGCCCCTATTTACATAGTGAAAGGGTGGTGCAAATTTAGTAATCCACCGCCAGTGACTTAACTTTTGTCTGTATGGGTTCCGAGGAGTCACTGTGAATTTTCCTAAAAATCAGCAAAACAAAAAAGCCCACCACCTTTTAAAGTGATGAGTTACCTAATGTTTTCAAACTAGTCTTTTCTATTATTATTCCTGAATTTATTATTCCTGAATTATTCATAGCTTCTATCTAAATTGACTCAAAATGTAGTATTGACAAGTGATTTGAAGTAAATTATTTTTCACCGAAAAGGTGAAAGTCTAAATGCGTGAAAAAAAGCCCCACTTTTGGT
>DULJ01000132.1 GCA_012840465.1 Caryophanales bacterium | reverse complement strand
GGGTCTGTTGAACCCAGAAAACCTGCTGGAGCACGTCAAGCGCCTGAACCACGACGGCGTGGACGCAGTCATTCTGTCCGCTTGCGTACAGATGCCTTCCCTGCCTGCTATCCAGCGCGCTCAAGACCAGATCGGCAAACCCGTTCTGTCTGCTGCTGTTTGCACCGTGTACCAAATGCTCAAGACCCTGGGTCTGGAAACCCGCGTTCCTAACGCTGGCCACAACCTGTCGGGTGCCAAGCCACAAGCCTAATCAAACCGGCTTAGCAGTACACAGCCCTGCCAACCTTGCGTTGGCAGGGCTTTTTTATGCTTAGACGTCATCAAAGCGTGCGGTAAAAAATGCAGTTATGCCGAATCATAAACAAATGCCAAACCACAAATGGCTGTTCGTTCTCGATACAGGCTGATAACACCCTTTGCCACAACATCCATATGGGCATAGATGTAGACGCGAAGTAGCCATATAGCCTAGGGCGATGATTCTCTACGCTGTCACAGCCACCTCATGTGCAGACAAGCAAAAAAAAACGATATGATGCCTGCATGAAACTGGACCTGCTGACCCTCAAACTGTTTGTCCGAATACTGGAAGAAGGCACGATCAGCCAAGCGGCAGAGCGTGAGCATATTGCTGCTGCCGCAGTCAGCCGCCGGATTGCGGATCTGGAACAATCTCTGAATACAACACTGCTGCTACGCACCAACAAAGGCGTCAGCCCGACCGCAGCAGGCCTGGAACTGCTGTACCGTTCACGTGCCTTGCTCAATAGCGCGCAAGAGATCGAAACACGTCTGCAAGCCTATTCACAGGGTCAACAAGGCCTGGTGCATATCCTGGCCAACACATCGGCTATCTCTCAGTTTCTGGCCGAGCCGCTAGGTGAGTTTGGCCGCCTGCACCCAGCTATCCCCCTGCAACTGGAAGAACAAACCAGCCTGGACATTATTCGGGCCCTTGCTGAAGGCAAAGCCGACCTGGGCGTGTTTACCCGCCTGCCCTACGCAGCCGACATAGAAGCCTACCCGTTTCGCAGTGACAAACTGGTGGTGCTGGTGCCTATCCAACACCCCTTGGCTCAGCATGAGAAAATCCGCTTCGAGCAAACGCTGGAGCATGAGCAAATCACGCTGCTGACCGGCACGCAGTTGCATTACCAGATCACCAAAATCGCCATGGAGGCCAACCGCTCCGTACGCATTCGCACCGAAGTGTCGGGCTACGACGCCATGTGTCTGTTGATTAATGCAGGCATGGGTATCGGCATCTTGCCGCGCAAGAGCGCCAGCATTTATCAGATCCCTAATACGCGCGTGATTGAACTGGACGAAGCATGGAGCCAGCGAGAAATTCTGATCGGTGTGCGCCGCCGCAGTGACCTGCAACCCAGCGCCGAAACCTTACTGAGTTTTCTACTGGAAAGCGCTGCTTAACGACAAACCTCGCTGCGACAGCCACAATCAACTACAAGGCAGGCATGCCAAGCTGTTCCCAAGCCAAAGACGTTTGGCATTTGGTTCTTGGCATGCCAGTTGCTACTCAATACGCCG
>DULJ01000123.1 GCA_012840465.1 Caryophanales bacterium | reverse complement strand
GTCTCGACATAATAACAGATCCGGACAGTCAATATAACTCCGCCAGCATCTATTTTGGAAATTCGCTGGTTGTCGGCACGAACCAGGGAACGGGAACGCTCACGGTTTCCACCGATGGCAATGCGCAGATTTATATGGGCGCCAATGCCGTCAGTATCGGCAAAGGGGTTGGTAGCGAAGGCACCGTGAACCTGCTCGGTACAGGAAAGAACCTTTCCGGTCGTCCGGAGGGGCCTTTTCCTGCAGGCAGTTCATGTTACGCATGCAGTCCCAACTTTACTTCCTATGTCTCTGAAGGCTACAAGATCGGCACACAGGGCGGCACGGGAACCCTGAATATAGATGGTTCGGTCCTCATTCTCGAGCAGCGGGGTGAATTTGTTGTCGGCGATGGTGCTGGCAGCTACGGAACGGTCAATGTCCTTGCGGGCGGTAAGCTGGGTGATGGCAGCCCTCATTTTAACGGCAACAACATCAACACGCTCTCCAGAGGTAAACTGACAGTTGGGCGTGACGGCGGTAACGGCACTATAAATATTGACGGTACTTCTGCGACCAGCCGTGCAGACGCGGCACTTGCGCTGTTTTCAAAAGGGCTCGTGATCGGCAACGGGCAGGGTAGCACCGGGGCTGTAAATATGCTGTCCACAGGCAAGGTGCATAGCTATATCAACTATGATATCGGACAAAGCTATCCGAGCTATGGCACGCGTGCTGACCTCGATACGCGCGTTGGGGTCGATGGTGGGGTGGGTTCCATAACTGTTTCCGGTGCGGGCGCCGTCTGGTACCAGTCAGGCATACTCGACAGTTATCTCGGGTCGGGTTCGGAAACCGTGACGAGCGACGCAGCAACTTTACGAATTGGCGAAAGCGGGACCGGACAACTGACCATTGCCGAAGATGGCGTCGTGCGCATCGGCACGGCCACGTTCAACTCTGAATACGACGACACGATCTATCAGGAACGCACAGGCCTTACCGACCATGTTGCCAACGGCACACTCCTGCTTGGAGGTGAAAACAGCGGCAATGGCACGTTGAGTATTGGCGGGGCAGCAGGTGCGGCGCCAACTGCGCCAGGTCGTTTGATGGCGCAAGCAGTCGAGTTTGGACCAGGTACCGGGCTGGTCCGTTTCAATCATACGGCAAACAACTACATCTTCGATCAGTATGACGCCCAGTATTTAGATGGACCGTCACGGCCTTCGACAATAATCCTGGAAGGAAGCGGAACCGTAGAAGCTGCCGCTGGTCGCACCCTTTTGAATGAAAATCAAACGGCGTTCACGGGAACACTGCGCCCCAGCACCGGTATTCTCCAAGTCAACGGCAATATCTCAACCGCCACGGCGGATATCTTGTCTGGTGGAACGCTGGAAGGCACCGGAATTGTTGGCACTACCACGAATGCCGGCACGATCGCGCCCGGTCAAACGCCCAGTGGTACCCAAGGGATGGCCGATTCAATAGGCACATTGACGATCAGCGGGAATTATATTGGCAGCAATGGTGTGCTTTCGCTGGATACTGTTCTCGGCAACGACCAATCGCTCACAGACAGGCTGATCGTCCAAGGCGACACATCTGGCCAGACCTCGGTAAGAGTGAAAAACGTGAACGGTGAGGGTGCTTTGACGACTGAAGGTATTCAGGTCGTGAATGTATCCGGAAATTCCGGCGGCGAGTTCTCACTGCTGGGACAGTATATTTTTGAAGGACAACCCGCTGTTGTCGGAGGGGCTTATGCCTACCGGCTCTATAAAGGCGGATATTCGACGCCGAACGATGGCAACTGGTATCTCAGATCGCAACTGATACCTGTGGATCCAGGCCCGGGACCGGATCCAGACCCGGGTCCCCTCTATCAGGCGGGTGTACCCACATATGAGGCCTATCCGAATTTCCTGCTGGGGCTCAATGGATTGCCGACGCTGCGGCAACGAGTGGGCAACCGCTATTGGAGTAACGCGGGCAATGTAATGTTGTCGGAAGGAGCCGATGCGATTGATTCACCTTATGCTCCGCCCGAGGAGGCCGGGAATTTTATAGAAGGGAACGGTATCTGGGGCCGCATCGAGGGGTCTCACACGACCGTCGAGTCGCGTTTCTCTACATCCGATACCGATTATCGTTATAATATGTTCCGCTTGCAGGCGGGGCTAGACGGTATGCTGGCGGAAAATGAATCGGGCAAGCTGATCGGCAGCGTGATGCTGCACTATGTAAGAGGCAAGGCCAAGACGAGTTCAATCTACGGCGATGGCGAGATATCGACTGACGGCTACGGATTCGGTGGTGCGCTGACGTGGTTCGCAGATAATGGTTTTTATGTCGACGGACAGGCGCAGGCGACTTGGTACGACAGTGATCTGGACTCCACGTTAACTGGTCTGGGACTCGAGGATGGCAACAATGGCTTCGGCTATTCTCTCTCAATTGAGACCGGCAAACGGGTTGCAATTGATCAGAACTGGTCAGTGACGCCACAAGCTCAGTTGGTTTATTCCAACGTGGATTTCGATAGTTTCCGGGATATTTTCGATGCATCCGTCAGTCTTGACCGCGGTGAAAGCTTGCAGGGGCGTTTGGGAGTTGCCGTCGAGCGCCAGCATTCATGGTATAATGAGAAGGGTCTAGTAAACCGAACCCATGTTTATGGCATAGGCAATCTCTATTATGAGTTCCTGAACGGCACACGTGTCGACGTCGCAGGCACCAGCTTCGCCAATAGCAACGAACGCCTGTGGGGTGGCGTCGGGCTGGGCGGTAGCTACAATTGGGATGGCGATAAATATTCGATCTATGGAGAGGGTTCAGTTAACACCAGCCTGGCCGAATTCGGTGATAGTTACAGCTACAAGGGAAATATCGGCTTTCGCGTAAAGTGGTGATTAGCGAATTTATCGCTTCAGAGCATAGGCTCGCACACATCGGGCCCGCAGGCGTCTGCATATCTTTGGCGGTCGAGAGGAAACCTTCTAAGAGTACCTCAACCGCGTTTCAGAGGACACATACCCCCAATTGTCGTCGTGGCTGGCACCACCGAAGTTTTGTCCTGGAACATACGCCGCAGCTCGCTGTTAGGGTGGTGAGCGAAAGAAAGGACAAGAGCCGAAATGGAAAGACAATATCCACAGCCGCCGTTCGATACCCAGCACCAACCCATGCCCGGTTACACAGAAAAGATGAATCCGACGCCCGACCATGGGGAAACTTCCTACAAGGGGTCGGGCAAACTGGAGGGGTTGCGGGCGATTATTACAGGGGGAGACAGCGGTATCGGCCGAGCTGTGGCGATAGCATATGCACGCGAAGGCGCGGATATCCTGATTGCTTATCTGGAAGAAGATGATGACGCGCTCGCCACCAAATCATTTATTGAGAAGGAGGGCAGAAAGGCTGTCCTGATGAAATGCGATATCCAGCATGCACAGGCTTGCCGCGATGTGGTTGATCGCGCTGTGAGCGAGCTGGGCGGCATCGATATTCTGGTGAACAATGCGGCTCATCAGGCAAGTTTCTCGGCGCTCTACGATATCAGCGACGAGGAGTGGGAACTAACGTTTCGCGTCAACATCCACGCGATGTTCTGGAGTGCTCCCCGTTTCGCCGGACAAGTCGGCTAGTTTGATTTAGCCCTGATGAACTGCCGAGGGGAAGCCATCTTGAGCGCGGAATGTGGATGGATTTCATTATAGTCCTCGATCCATCCGTC
>DULJ01000035.1 GCA_012840465.1 Caryophanales bacterium | reverse complement strand
GTATCATTCAATATTATGTAATGCAACAGAAAAAATTATTAAAAAAACGCGGAATATGTCTTTTGACGGAGTTGAATCATATGTAAACAGAGGTTATAATTGTATGGAGTTTAGCAGGGAGGATTTCGGGAGTTTGACACTTGATTAAGTAAAAAATCGCTGAAAGCCTTAAAGGGCTTTATTTTTTTGTCAAATTTCTAAAATAATTATTGCGGAATGTGACGGAATGTGGTATAATAGATCTATTATAGTGAGGTGGTATTTATGAGATTATCCATTTCCAAATCTAAAAATGCAACATCGTATTATGTAAAAAAAGACGTAACAATTGACGGTAAACGAACATCAAAGATTATTGAAAAATTAGGGACTGCAGCCGAATTGGAGAAAAAATTAGGCGGCAGGGATCCCGAGGAATGGGCAAGAGAATATGTTGAAGAATTAAATCGCCTTGAAAAAGAAGGCAGAGAACCAGTTGTAATTGCAAAGTATTCCCCTTCAAAGCTGATAAATAAAGGGGAACAGCGCAGCTTTAATGGAGGGTACTTATTTCTTCAAAAGCTTTATCACGGGCTTGGACTTCATAAGATTTGCACTGAAATTACAAAAAAATATAAATTCGAATACAATTTAGATTCTATTATCTCAAGATTGCTTTATGGTAGAATTCTCTTTCCTTCTTCCAAGCTTTCAACTTATGAGCTTTCCTCTCAACTGATTGAGCCACCAAATTTTAAACTTCATCAAATCTACCGCGCTCTAGAAATTATTGCGAAGGAAGCAGATTTCATCCAGTCAACCCTGTATAAAAACAGTCTTAAACTTTCTAAGCGAAACACCGGTGTTCTATACTATGACTGCACCAATTATTTTTTTGAAATCGAGCAAGAAGAAGGTTTAAAGCAATACGGATTTTCAAAGGAACATAAACCAAATCCTATTGTTCAAATGGGCCTTTTTATGGATGGGGACGGTATTCCTCTTGCCTTTAGCATTACTCCGGGAAACACAAATGAACAAGTTACGATGAAACCTTTAGAGAAGAAGATTTTATCCGACTTTGAACTTTCAAGATTTGTCGTTTGTACAGATGCCGGGCTTGCTTCAAACAGCAATCGGAGATTCAACAATCAAGCTGGCAGAGCTTTTATTACTACCCAATCAATTAAAAAACTTAAAGGTTTCTTAAAGGAATGGGCTTTGGAACCGAAAGGCTGGAGACTTGCCGGTAGTACCAAAAACTATGATATCTGTGAGCTAGATGAAGAAAAGTACAAGGAGGAAATTTTCTACAAAGAGAGATGGATTAAAGAAGATGGTTTAGAACAAAAACTGATTGTCACATATTCCATAAAGTACAGAGACTATCATCGTCAAGTTCGAGACTCACAAATCCAGCGTGCTATTGATACTCTCGATAAAAATCCCTCAAAAATTAGTAAGCATCGCCAAAATGATTACAAACGCTTTATTGAAAAGAAAAACTGTACAAACGATGGAGAAATTGCTGAAAAAGAAATCTACAGCCTAAACAGTGATCTGATTAAAAGCGAAGCTGCTTATGATGGCTTTTACGCTGTATGCACGAACTTAGAAGAAGAAGCAGCGGAGATTACAAAAATCAATAGGCGACGCTGGGAAATTGAAGAATGCTTTCGAATCATGAAGGATGAATTCAAGGCAAGGCCGGTTTATCTAAAAAGAGATGACAGAATAACCGCACATTTTACAACCTGCTTTATGGCTTTACTTATCTACAGATTATTAGAAAAAAAATTAGAAGATAAATTTACTTGTGACACAATTGTTAAAAGTTTAAGAAACATGAACTTCCTTGAGTCGAAGGGGTATGGTTATATTCCGTCCTATACAAGAAATGATTTTACCGATGCCTTGCACAAAGCATTTGGATTTAGGACAGATTATGAAATTGTTACTTTAAAACAAATGAAAAAAATTTTTAAGGATACAAAATCTAATTAACATTCCGCATTTTTTAGATGATTACAAAAAGCCTGAAACCATCTAATTCCAATTGGTAACAGGCTTTTTCTCTTCTTTAACTGTTAAACTCAGGATATTGTATCATTCAATATTATGTAATGCAACAGAAAAAATTATTAAAAAAACGCGGAATATGTCTTTTGACGGAGTTGAATCATATGTAAACAGAGGTTATAATTGTATGGAGTTTAGCAGGGAG
>DULJ01000131.1 GCA_012840465.1 Caryophanales bacterium | reverse complement strand
GGATCATGGCAATAATCCCGCCGGTAATACCCAGATTCAATATGCCTTTGCGCAGAAAAGCCGCCAGTAAACTGGGGCCAAATAAAAAGCGTAGTCCTGCAAAAGGGCGCTGCCAGCTGCGGACCGTAATATGGCCAGCGCGTATGGCCCGTGAACGATTTCGGCCCTCGCGCAGTTCCTGATAGAACTGTTCAGCGGCTTGAATAGCTTGAGGTTTTGCCCGTACCCGTACCGAGGCAAAGCCGGTTAGTTCACCTTGTTCAATAATTGGGCTGGCATGGGCTAGAACCCAATAAAAACCGCCGTCTTTACGGCGGTTTTTAACGACTCCAACCCACGAACGCCCCTGCTTTAGGGTATGCCACAAATCTGCAAAAACCTCGGGGGGCATATCGGGGTGGCGCACGATATTGTGTGGCTCGCCAATCAACTCCGCCCGACTAAAGCCGCTTACCTCGACAAAGGCCGGGTTTGCATAGATGATGCGCCCGGCCAGGTCAGTTTTGGAGATGAGATATTGTTCGTCCAGCAGCTCGGTTTCGATGCCGGTAATTGGTAGGTTCTTGCGCATAACCTTCCCCTTTATATTTTTGTATCAGCAAAAGACGCGCGATAAACGGATCAATTTCTTGTTGTGAATTTTCGTGAATAGTATCATTTGATCCATTTTTTATGTCTAAAAATAAAAAATTGATAATCAAATGAAAATAATTGTCACAAATGGGTTGAAACTGAAAAAATTGATCCGTGCTGATACAGGGGGAAAGAGGCGCTCAGGAGGGCAGGTACTGGGCGTGGAAGGCTTCGCTGAGCAGTTGCAAAAGCAAGGCGATAGGAATGGGCTTGGCCAGGGCTGTGGCGTTGCCGGGCAGGCCACCGCGTGCGTGAATGTCGGTGGCACTCAGAGCGGAAATGACGTAGATCTGGGTATGTCCAGTTTCGGGGGCGTCCGCCAGGGCTTTGAGCATGGCAAAGCCATCGAGCTTGGGCAAGTTCAGGTCCACAATCAGGACATCGGGGTAGAAATTGCCTGCAGCAATCAGACCTTTGAGCCCATCCTGCTCACAACGCAGTTCAATCGGGAAGGGCAGATGTTCCATGGCCATACGGTAAATAGCCAGCAGATCCAGATCGTCTTCAACGACCAGCACGCGCAGACAAGGCTCATCGTTGCCAACGGGCAGGCTTGAGGGGGTGGGGGCATCGGGTAGTTGCGCATTACCTCGCCCTTGGCGCTCTTGCAAAATGGTTTGCACGGAGTCGCGGTCAATGCGTCGGTGGCCGCCTTGGGTTTTCCAGGCCTTCAAGGTCCCGGCTTCTACCCAAAGTTGTACGGTGCGTACGGACACACCTAGTAAATCAGCAGCCTGCCGAGTGGAGTAAACGGCGTCGTTCATGGAGTCAAAAAAATGAAAGCAGGCCAGACCGGGGTAGTGAAAGAAAGGGCCCCGATGTAGCAGTGCAGAGTGTAGAGACGATATTAGTAAGTACTGAAATACTAATACTGGCAATGGGAAGTGGCCTGTTCATGCCCAGTGATAGGCAGAGTATTTGACACACATGCTTCTAATATCTCCGATTTTCAGATGTTCATGTTTCTTCAGGGAATCACTTTAATCTGGCGGGCCTGTGAACCTGGACTCGCCTTGTTGATTTTACGCGTATCCCTTGTGCTGTCGTGTTACCGGACCTTCCAGTGTAGGCCCTTGAACACACTTGTCCTCTAGCGCAACAAATAGGTGTCTGGGATCGTGGCGGGGCTGTCAAACCAAGAAATCAGGGTGTTTGCACCCTAGTGTTTTTTGTTGGTATTGACCTTGATCCCAGCCTGCCTTTATGAAATAAATAGGAATCTATTTTATGCAAGTCTCCTCGTTTTCTAAAATCAGCGTTGTGCGTCTTATGATACGGCTGTTTGTGATTTTAAGCAGTATGGCGCGTCATTTTGGAGCCAGGTTTTTTAAAATTAATGATACCTTTCCCGCCATTTTTCTTATTGGTAATGAAATAAAGTTATTAGGCAATTGATCGTTTGTTTCACCCAGGCCGATGCAGGATATCGGCGTGTCGATAATCTCATCCCCAAAAAAAGCAGGCGTAGTTTCGGAGCCTGATCTTTGGCGGCATGGCGATTGAGAACGCACTGAGGCAGGCACAGTGCTTGTTTTAGGGCAGAAATAGGGGATTGGCTTGTTGCTCACATTATTTACCAGTTTTTTAATGGGGCAACGCTTGTTTAATCAAGCGAGTGTTCCTAAATGGCCCAGGCTAACTTATGAAAGATCGCATTGTTCGGAGCAAATGCTCGATGCCTTGCCGGATGCGATTGCTATGTTTGATTCCAGCGGGATGCTGCAGGGCTGTAATCGGGCCATGCGCAACCTGTTGGGTATGCCGGAGTTAGTCAATCACACAAATGACTTTCTGGATTTTTTTCAACGTCTTGAAAATGGACTGCAGGCCGATTTAGCGTATTTGCTGCCTGGAATTAGCCAGGCTATTTACCGCGTCCATCATCCCTTTTATT
>DULJ01000034.1 GCA_012840465.1 Caryophanales bacterium | reverse complement strand
CCTGTATGCCTGGTGACGATAGCGAAGAGGTCACACCCGTTCCCATTCCGAACACGGAAGTTAAGCTCTTCAGCGCCGATGGTAGTTGGGGGCTGTCCCCCTGTGAGAGTAGGACGTTGCCAAGCATATTTAGCAGGTGGTTGCGCTTATATATGCTTCTATCTGTTGAATGGAGGATTAGCTCAGCTGGGAGAGCACCTGCCTTACAAGCAGGGGGTCGGCGGTTCGATCCCGTCATCCTCCACCATTATCTGGTCCTGTGGTGTAGCGGTTAACATGCCTGCCTGTCACGCAGGAGATCGCCGGTTCGATCCCGGTCGGGACCGCCATTTCAAATCAATAACATGCTGGGTTAGCTCAATTGATAGAGCAACTAACTTGTAAACAGTAGGTTGAGGGTTCAAGTCCTTTAGCCGGCACCATCTTAATCCATTTTTAGTAAGAGCCATTAGCTCAGTCGGTAGAGCATCTGACTTTTAATCAGAGGGTCGCAGGTTCGAATCCTGCATGGCTCACCATTCCAGAGGTAAGAAATTAGAGTTTTTGTAACGTTTCGAAACATTACTTAAAATCTAATATCCTAAAACTAAACTTTAATATCTAATATGCGGGTGTGGCGGAATTGGCAGACGCACCAGACTTAGGATCTGGCGCCTTTGGCGTGGGGGTTCGACTCCCTTCACCCGCACCATTTAAATATGCGGAAGTAGTTCAGTGGTAGAACACCACCTTGCCAAGGTGGGGGTCGCGGGTTCGAATCCCGTCTTCCGCTCCAAAAATGCCGGGGTGGCGGAACTGGCAGACGCACAGGACTTAAAATCCTGCGGTAGGTGACTACCGTACCGGTTCGATTCCGGTCCTCGGCACCATTTTTGAATTAAAGTTAGATATAATGCGCCCGTAGCTCAATTGGATAGAGCGTCTGACTACGGATCAGAAGGTTATGGGTTCGACTCCTGTCGGGCGCGCCATTATAAAGAATCTTCCATTAAGAGCCATCATGTCCTGTAACGAACATGGAAGTCAGATCTTCCTGTTCAGGTCGGAAAGTAGCTCATCTTGGTAAAGCACTTGGTTTGGGGCCAAGGGGTCGCAGGTTCGAGTCCTGTCTTCCCGACCATTTAAACGATATGTTTCTGGGGGGCTTAGCTCAGCTGGGAGAGCGCCTGCCTTGCACGCAGGAGGTCAGCGGTTCGATCCCGCTAGTCTCCACTTGTTAACTTCATTCAGCGTAATTCTCTTACTTCTATAAGAAGTAGTAGGAAGAATTGCAAGCTAGTATTTTAACTCGTATATGGTCCCAACGCTGGCTGAATAAAGTTAAAGCCTCTGGTGGGTTCCTTAGATCTTAAATATGGCGGTGTAGCTCAGCTGGCTAGAGCGTACGGTTCATACCCGTAAGGTCGGGGGTTCGATCCCCTCCGCCGCTACTTTAGTTTTACAATTGAATTAGGACTTAGAAGGGACCTTTAGCTCAGCTGGTTAGAGCAGACGGCTCATAACCGTCCGGTCGTAGGTTCGAGTCCTACAAGGTCCACCATTTAAAGCGAATAGGTTTTTAATTACGGAGGAATACCCAAGTCCGGCTGAAGGGATCGGTCTTGAAAACCGACAGGCGGGTTAAACCGCGCGGGGGTTCGAATCCCTCTTCCTCCGCCATTATATGGCTCGATAGCTCAGTCGGTAGAGCAGAGGACTGAAAATCCTCGTGTCGGCAGTTCGATTCTGTCTCGAGCCACCATTTATTATTTGTTAATTCAATGGGTTATAGCCAAGCGGTAAGGCAACGGACTTTGACTCCGTCATTCACTGGTTCGAATCCAGTTAGCCCAGCCATATTTATGCGGGTGTAGTTTAATGGTAAAACTTCAGCCTTCCAAGCTGATGTCGTGGGTTCGATTCCCATCACCCGCTCCATATAATTTTATGGGCCTGTAGCTCAGCTGGTTAGAGCGCACGCCTGATAAGCGTGAGGTCGATGGTTCAAGTCCATTCAGGCCCATTAAACATTATTCATTACTGAATAATGTTTAAGCCTTCGGAGGATGCCTTAGATTTTTAGAGGGAATTATCGAGCAAGCTTGATAAAATCTGGGCACAAATACGTCAAGGTGTATTTAACTTTTCCACAGTAGCTCAGTGGTAGAGCTATCGGCTGTTAACCGATCGGTCGCAGGTTCGAATCCTGCCTGTGGAGCCAAATGGAGAAGTACTCAAGTGGCTGAAGAGGCGCCCCTGCTAAGGGTGTAGGTCGGGTAACCGGCGCGAGGGTTCAAATCCCTCCTTCTCCGCCATTTGTAATTATATGATCTGGCCCGTTGGTCAAGCGGTTAAGACACCGCCCTTTCACGGCGGTAACATGGGTTCAAATCCCATACGGGTCATAGAAAAAGATCAAGAGATAACTCTTGATCTTTTTGTCTTAATAATGTTGATTTTTATTAATTTTCAGGAATGAGGACAAAAACCTGCTATAGGTAGTGGCCTTGTCCTCAAAACCCAGGATTGGGGACAACAACTGGTTTAATGATGAGGAACTGATTTCAAAGATATCAAATGACTCCCATCTAATGCTCAAAAACGTAAAACTAGGAATCATAGCACCCAAATGATTCCCACCCCTACCCCAATCCGCCAACTTGAGAATCAACCCAACCTAAATCCAAACTCCAAACTCACCGAATTCTCCCAAGATCACAACTTCAATTATTTTTTCGCTTACCTTCATAATGGTATAATAATTTACATCAGAACCATTTATCAGAACCATTCATCAGAATTCATCAACAATCATTCAATTTAGCAAAGTAAGGGGGATAATGATGCCGTCGTTACGCTTTGTCTTAGGACGTTCGGGAAGTGGAAAGTCTACTTTTTTATTAAACAAGGTAATAGATAACTTAGAGCAGGATCCGTTAGGTCCACCAATTATCTATCTAGTACCTGACCAAATGACCTTTCAAATAGAATATCAATTAATTAATACGCCGGGATTAAATGGGATGATTCGTTCGCAGGTGTTTAGTTTTACGCGCTTGGCATGGAGGATATTGCAGGAAACGGAAGGCTTTAGCCGTTTTCACCTTAATAGTGTCGGTCTGCATATGCTGCTTCGAAAAATCATCGAACACCGTAAGGAAGAACTGAAGGTTTTTACAAGAGCTGCCGATCAAAACGGCTTTATTAAACAGCTTGAAGAAATGATTGCTGAATTTAAGCGGTACTGTATTACTCCAAATCATCTGCAAGAAAAAAGTGTGGAGCTTTCACACGCGGATCAAAGCAATTCTAATAAAGAAATAGTAGCTAATAAACTGAGTGACTTTCAGTTAATTTATCATGACTATGAAAATCATTTATTGGCGCATTATGTTGATTCCGAAGATTACCTTCGTCTTTTAGCTGAAAAGATTTCAATGTCCGAGGAACTAAAAGGCGCTGATGTGTATATTGATGGATTTCATAGTTTTACACCGCAAGAATTGGAAGTTCTTAGCGAGTTGTTAAAGCAGTGTAATAGCGTGACCATTGCGCTGACACTTGACCCGACTGAACTTCATCAGGATATCCATGACTTAAACCTATATCGGATGCCTGTTAATACATACTTTAGCATCTTAAATTTGGCCAAGGAAAACAACATAGAGCTTGAAAGACCCGTGTTTTTAAATGAGCCGTTCCGGTTTCTACATTCACCATCACTCAAGCACCTTGAAGAGCATTACGATAGCCGCCCAAGCGTCAAGTTTTCTGGTAAAACAGTAACAACCGAAACAGCCAACGCAAGCAAGACGGCAAATGCTACTAAAACTACCAATCCAGCAGAAACGCTTGCGATCAACATCAATGCTACCGTCAACCGCCGAGCTGAGGTCGAAAGTCTCGCTCGTGAAATTTTGCATTTAGTAAAAACAAACAACTACCGTTGGCGTGATTTTGCTATTTTATTAAGAGACAGCCACTCCTATCACGATCTATTAAAAACTGTATTTGAGGATTACCAGATTCCGCTATTTTTAGATCAAAAACGATCAATGCTAAATCATCCATTAATCGAATTTATTCGTTCTTCGTTGGATGTAATCCAAGGAGGATGGCGCTATGAACCTATTTTTCGATGTGTCAAAACGGATTTATTGTTTCCGTTTGACAGTAATAGAGACCGAATCCGTGAAGATATGGATCAGTTTGAAAATTATGTGTTGGCTTATGGGATTCAGGGAAAGCGCTGGACTGATAAAAAGCCTTGGGAATACAGGCGTTACCATGCGGTTGAGGGCCAAAAAATCCCTAAAACGGATAAAGAAAAAGAATACGAGAAAAAAATCAATGAGTTACGCAGTTTAATCACAGAACCTTTCCTAGCCTTTGAGAAAAATTCGAAAAAAGCAAAAACGGGTCGTGATTATTGTGAAGCACTTTATTACTTCCTAGAGGATTTGGAAATACCGGCCAAAGTCAATCGTCTTTGCATTGATGCCGAGGAAGCAGGTAAGTTAACTGAATCACGAGATCATAGCCAAGTATGGCAATCAGTTCTTGAACTTCTAGATCAAATGGCATCCTTGCTGGGTGAGGAAGAGCTTTCCTTCGACCTTTTCCGTAAAATGATTCATTCCGGCTTGGAGAGTATGAACTTTGCAACGGTACCACCGGCCATGGACCAAGTATTAGTTGGAAATATGGAACGCTCCCGTTTTTCAAATATAAAGTGCACCTTCATTCTCGGGGCTAATGATGGCGTTATTCCATTAAAACCCATAGAGGAAGGGGTTGTAACTGAGGAGGAAAGAGAATTTTTAGCGAGCACCGGCTTCACATTAGCACCTGGAAGCAAGGAGCAGCTCTTGGATGAGCAGTTCTTAATATATGTTGCTTTAACAAGTGCATCGGATTTACTTTATTTAAGCTATCCAATGGCCGATGATGAAGGGAAATCTCTTGTTCCATCGATTTTGTTTAATCGACTAAAAGACCTTTTTCCGGCATTAAAAGAAAATCTCATCTTAAACGAGCCAAATGAGGAAGCACCAGCTAAGCAGCTGGACTATATAACAAATCCTAAAAAGACGATGTCTTATTTATCACTCCAGCTGCAAAATTGGAAAAGGGGTTATCCTGTTCATGAATTATGGTGGGATGTTTATAACTGGATTGCCGAGCAAGAGGAGTGGGAAAATTACGGTAAAAAGGTGTTGGAAAGTTTATTTTACATTAATACACCAAAAAGACTTCCAGAGGATATTAGTCGCGACCTATATGGGGAGGAAATAAAAGCAAGTGTGTCCCGAATGGAGTTGTTCCAATCCTGTCCATACTCTCAATTTATATCCTATGGTCTTCGTTTGGAAGAGCGGCAAATATTCCGGCTTGAGGCCCCGGATATTGGGCAATTATTCCATGCAGCTTTAAAATTGATAACTGAAATTATTCAGCAAAATGATTTGAATTGGTCAAATCTATCAAGAAAACAATGCGAACAGTTAGCATTTGAGGCAGTAGAACGGTTGGCTCCAAACATCCAAAAAGAAATATTATTAAGTTCAAATCGCTTTCATTACATTAAAAGAAAGCTGCAGCAGGTCGTTGGACGGGCTTCTATTGTATTGAGTGAGCATGCCAAAATCAGTGGCTTTGAACCGATCGGTCTGGAGTTATCATTCGGACCAAAGGGGCCGTTATCACCGCTTCGTTTCACCTTGAAAAACGGCTGTACAATGGAAGTAGTCGGTCGAATTGATAGAGTTGATAAATCCGAAGGCGACAAGGGAGTTTACCTGCGAGTAATTGATTACAAATCAAGCCAAAAAGCTCTGAATTTGACAGAAGTATATTATGGGCTTGCCTTACAGATGCTGACCTATCTCGATGTTGTGATCACGAATTCCAAACAGTGGATTGGCACGGAAGCCTCTCCGGCTGGGGTTCTATATTTCCATGTTCATAATCCAATGCTTAATAAGTCGACTGTTCCAACGTTTGAAGAGATTGAAAAAGAAATCTATAAACGCTTTAAGATGAAAGGCTTGCTAGTTGCTGACCAGGAAGCAATCCATCTTATGGACCAATCACTTGAGACAGGTTATTCGGAGGTAATTCCCGTCGCCTTGAAAAAAGATGGCGGATTTTATAGCAATTCCTCGGTAGCCAGCAGTGAGGATTTTGACCATATTAGAGGTTTTGTTCGTACTAAAATTCGCGATATTGGCACGGCAATCACAGATGGGGTTATTGATATCAAACCTTATAAAATTAAAAACCATACCCCATGTGCGTTTTGTTCTTATAAGTCGATTTGCCAATTTGATCGTTCATTCCAAGAAAATAAATATAATATTTTAATCCCTGAAAAAAATGAAGATATTTTAGAAAAAATTCGGATGGAGGGAGGAATAGAGCTTGAATAATGACCTTAAAAAACCAGAAAGCAGTACGTGGACGGACGATCAATGGCGGGCTATTGCTACAAGCGGGAAGGACATTCTTGTCGCGGCAGCCGCCGGGTCTGGTAAAACAGCAGTCCTAGTTGAACGGATTATAAAAAAAATCACATCCATAAACAACCCTGTTGACGTTGATCACTTGCTCGTTGTTACCTTTACGAATGCAGCTGCGGCTGAAATGAGAAAAAGAATTGGGGAGGCCTTAGAAAAAGAAATCGCCAAACACCCTTCCTCTCTCCACTTGCGCAGACAGTTGACCCTATTAAACCGGGCATCGATTTCAACGCTGCATTCATTCTGTCTTAATGTATTACGAAAATATTATTACAATATAGATTTGGATCCCGGTTTTCGGATTGCTGATGAAACAGAAGCAGAACTGTTGATGGAAGAAATAATGGACGAGCTTTTTGAGGAGCAATATAGTTTGGAGAATAATGAGCGTTTCTACGATTTAGTTGATCGATATAGCGATGATCGTAGTGATCTCGAATTACAGCTCTTAATTAGAAAGCTTTACGACTTCTCCAGGTCCTATCCTTGGCCTACTGAATGGTTGGAGCAAATGACTCAGGCGTATAATATTGATGACATCAGTGAGATAGATGAATTGTCATGGATGAAGGATTTACGGGAGGATATCAAAATTCAGCTGCAAGGATGTAAGGAACTCCTAAATCGCGCATTAGAAATAACGAAACAGCCGGGAGGACCTGATCCCTATGCTGATAATATCATTCTTAACCAACAACTAATCCAAGACCTGCTAGATGCCAGTGAACAGTCATGGCAAAACCTTTATGAAGTCATGCAAACAGCTTCTTTTGGGAAGCTTAAGCCTTGTAAAGGTGATGAATATTTAAAAAGCATGCAAGAAAATGTGAAACGTCTTCGCGAAAAGGCAAAGGATCAATTTGAAAAGATTAAGGACGAGCTTTTCAGCCGCAAACCTGAGTATTTCCTAAATGATATTCAGGAGATGAAACCGGTTGTGGAAACATTAATTGAGCTTGTGAAAGAATTTTCAAATCGCTATGAAATTGTAAAAAAAGAAAAAGGAATTGTCGATTTTGCGGATTTAGAGCATTTTTGTTTGCAAATTTTAAAGGATGAAAAATCAACGATTAACGAGCTTATACCTTCCGAAGTAGCCGAAGACTATAGAAAGTTATTCAAGGAAGTATTAGTGGATGAATACCAAGATACGAACTTGGTTCAGGAAACAATTATTAATTTGGTATCCTGCTCCAATAATTTATTTATGGTGGGCGACGTGAAGCAGTCTATTTATCGTTTTCGTTTAGCAGAACCACATCTTTTCCTGACAAAATATAAATTGTTCCAGAAAGAGGCTTCAGATGACTGCGCGGGAATTCGGATTGATTTGTCTAAAAACTTCCGCAGCCGTGCTGAAGTATTAGCGGGAACGAATTTTATTTTTAAGCAAATCATGAATCAAACTGTTGGGGAAATTGAGTACGATGATGATGCCGAACTTAAGTTAGGGAATATGAATTATCCTGAATCTGAAGAGACAAAAGCTGAGCTTCTACTAATCGATCGGAAAGACAAGTCAAGTGAGAAAGAGGTAAATAACGATGGGGAAGAGGACGATGAATCAATCTCTGCGGATATAGCAGAATTGGAAACTGTTCAATTAGAAGCCCGCGTTATCGGCTTAAAAATAAAAGAATTAATAGAAAAACCTTATAAAGTGACAGATAAAAGCGGAAACGAACGTAACGTAACGTATCGCGATATTGTTATTCTATTACGGTCAATGCCATGGGCTGAAGCGATTATGGAAGAATTTAAGGAACTTGGAATTCCGGTTTATGCCGAGCTTTCTACTGGCTATTTTGAAGCAACAGAAGTTACGGTGATGCTTTCCCTTTTAAAGATAATCGATAATCCGTATCAGGATATCCCATTAGCTGTTGTCCTCCGTTCACCGATTGTCGGCTTAACGGAAGAACAGTTGGCAATGATTCGAATACACGATAAAAGTAATCGTTTTTTTGAGAGTGTAAAAAACTATATTAGATCTGGTGCCAATCAGGAATTGGCCGGAAAACTAGATTTATTTTACAAAGAGTTAAAGGCCTGGAGAACAAGGGCGAGGCAAGGGGCTTTATCTGAATTGATTTGGCAGTTATACAGGGATACCGGTTACTTTGATTATGTTGGCGGTCTAGCTGGTGGAAAACAGCGCCAGGCCAACTTACGGGCTCTTTACGACCGGTCTAAGCAATATGAGGAAACCTCTTTCCGCGGATTATTCCGTTTCTTGAGATTCATAGAACGGATGCAAGACCGTGGGGAAGATCTTGGTACGGCTAGAGCGCTGGGGGAGCAAGAGGATGTCGTCCGGATGATGACGATCCATAAAAGCAAAGGGTTGGAGTTTCCGATTGTTTTCGTAGCGGGTCTTGGCCGACAATTTAATATGCAGGATCTACGTAAAAAAGTATTGTTGCATAAAGAACTTGGATTTGGTTCAAAGCTTGTTAATCCAAAGCTTCGTATTACTTATCCAACACTGCCTCTGCTTGCGATGAAACGACGGCTGCAAATGGAGCTGTTAGCGGAAGAAATGCGTGTTCTTTATGTGGCCCTGACAAGAGCGAAAGAAAAACTCTACCTTGTCGGCACGGTAAAGGATATGGAAAAAATAGTTGATAAGTGGAATAGTGAAATAGACGAGGATGAATGGTTATTACCGGATTATGTGCGGGCGAAAGCAAAAAGCTATCTAGATTGGGTTGGACCTGCATTAATTCGCCATCCAGATTGTACCGTATTAAGCATTAAAGAATTTTCTAACGAGATTTCTTCTCATCCCTCTAAATGGGAGGTTAATGTTCTAAATGCTGAAAACTTTCCCAAGGATTCAAGTGGAGCTGTGAAACAAAACTTAGAATTACTAAATGATATTGAAAATTGGTGGGTCACCCCAATCGAAAGCGAATTGAAAAATAATGTTTATCATCAACTGTCATGGAATTATCCATTTAGACAAGCACAAATCAAACGGTCGAAACAATCCGTGTCAGAGATCAAGTCAAGAAAACAAGTGACTGATGCGTATGCGGATACACAGTTAATCCAAAAGTTCCGAGCCCCATTGCAGGATCGTCCAAGGTTTTTACAACAGAAATCGATAACGGCCGCAGAAAAAGGAACGGCGATGCATATGGTCATGCAGCATGTTGATTTACGTGCAGAAATCACAGATGAATCGCTGTCTAATTTAGTAGCTTCCATGGTGATTAAGGAGCTATTAACGGAAGAACAGAGTGCAGTTATTGATATGGACGGTATCATCCATTTTTTTGGGACTTCATTAGGACAACGGTTAGTAAAGGCGGAAAAGGTTCGTCGTGAAGTACCCTTTAGTTTGGCACTTCCTGCGAACGACGCCTATCCCGATTGGGCGGAGGAGGATACTGCCAATGTTTTAGTCCAGGGGGTTATGGATTGCGTTTTTAAAGATGACTTTGGAGTCGTTTTGATCGATTATAAAACCGATACGATTACCGGTCGTTTTAAAAATGAGGAAATGGCTAGGAAGACATTGGAAGAACGATATCGTCTGCAAATTGATTTATACGCAAGGGCGCTTCAGGAAATTTGGAAGCTGCCATCTGTCGAAAAATATCTATTTTTGTTTGACGGAAGCCTATTGATTGAAATGTAATGTTATATAACAATGTGTTGGGAACTCGTATTACCATTGGTTGCATTTACCAAGTAATGCGGGTTTTTCGTTTGGCTTTTGTTTGGTGAATTCTGTCTAATGGTGTAAAAATTTTCTTTTGGCCCAAAATAAGCTGTTTGAAAGCACATTATTCTTTTATAAGTAATTTATAAAATTTTGTGAACATTTGAAAAAATATTTAAAGTTTTGTCGATATGTGGTAGTGTTATATAACAATAAATAAACTTATTATTGGGGGTCAGGGGACATGACAACGAACGCAATGACAAATGAAGTATTATTTATCGACGAAACGGCAAATCTAAAAAATTATGATGAAGCAGTCGCAAATTTTGACTGGAAGGAAATTGAGAAGACGTTTACATGGTACCAAACAGGGAAGGTTAACATGGTTTACGAAGCAATCGACCGTCACGTAAACAATGGAAAAGCGGATCAAACTGCATTATTTTTCACTGATGGTATCCGTGACGAAGCCTATACTTATCAAGATATCCAAAAGCTTTCAAGTCAATTTGCGAACGGATTGCGTTCATATGGTGTGGAAAAAGGGGATCGCGTCTTTATTTTCATGCCTCGTACTCCAGAATTATACATTTCGCTTTTAGGTATTGTTCGGATGGGGGCTATCGCAGGTCCATTATTCGAAGCATTTATGGAGGAAGCTGTAAAAGACCGTTTGAGTGATAGTGGAGCGGTAGCAGTTGTAACAACACCTGCATTACTAGAACGGATTCCAGTTGATGAACTGCCAGAGTTAAAGCATGTTATTTTAGTAGGCGGAGAAGAGACGACTGCTGATAATCAAATTTTATATCAAGATTTAATGAGCAAGTCTGATGAATATACGATTGAATGGGTTGACCGTGAAACAGGCATGTTGCTTCACTATACATCAGGGTCTACTGGAAAACCAAAAGGAGTTCTTCAAGTCCATGATGCCATGGTTCATCAGTATCTAGCTGGAAAATGGACTTATGACCTTCGCGAGGGAGATGTATATTGGTGTACAGCTGACCCGGGCTGGGTAACTGGAACATCAGCAGGTATGTGGTCACCATGGTTAAATGGCGTTACAGCAGTTTTACGCGGCGGACGTTTTAAAGCTGAAGAGTGGTTCCAAACTCTTGAAAAGTATGGCGTAAACGTTTGGTTCAGTGCTCCAACAGCTTTACGTATGATCATGGCAGCAGGAAATGAGCTTCCTAAGAAATATGATTTATCGAAGCTGCGTCATCTCCTTTCAGCTGGTGAGCCGTTAAATCCTGAAGTTGTTCGTTGGGGATTGGAGGTATTAAATCATCGTATCCACGACAACTGGTGGATGACTGAAACGGGTTCTTGTATTTGTGCGAACTTCCGTTGTAACCCAATTCGTCCCGGTTCAATGGGGAAGCCGCTTCCTGGTATTACACTTTCAATCGTTGATGATCAAGGAAATGAATTACCGGCAAACAGAATGGGTAACTTAGCTATTAAGCCAAAATGGCCGGCAATGGTACGAGCTATTTGGAATAACCAAGAGAAATATGATCAATATTTTGTAAAGGGTTGGTTTGTAACGGGTGACTCTGCTTACAAGGATGAGGATGGCTACTTTTGGTTTGAGGGCCGCGTTGATGATGTTATCAATACATCTGGTGAGCGTGTTGGACCATTTGAGGTTGAGAGCAAGCTTGTAGAACATCCAGCTGTTGCTGAAGCAGGTGTTATTGGTGTTCCTGATCCAGTTCGTGGTGAGGTAATAAAAGCGTTCATTACACTTCGTGAAGGTTATGTTGATAGTGATGAATTAAAAGAAGAAATTCGTGCCTTTGTTAAAACGCGTTTAGCTGCACATGCTGCACCAAGAATGATTGAGGTTCGTGAAACAATTCCTAAGACAAGATCAGGAAAAATTATGCGCCGTGTCTTGAAAGCATGGGAACTAGGTCTACCAACAGGTGACATATCAACAATGGAAGACTAATAGACATCCGGCGAAGTCCACTAATCGCTGGGTGCTGGAGCTAGACAATATAATATTTTAGAAGAATCCTAATTAAGCGTATTTGCTTGATTGGGATTTTTTTTTGAAAATATTTTCTAACCTTGTACAATATTTTTATTAAAACAATCATGAAAAGAAAAGTAGTGGCATAAATGATAGTATATTGCAATTTTTCTTCAAAGACATGTCCTGCTCATCATGATTTCAACTATTGTATTGCTTTTGTTAGTAAGCGCTTTCAGAAAAAGAATATTTGGAGGGGATCTATTGGGTGTACTAGAGGTAAAGGACGTAACAATACGGTTTGGGGGAGTACTTGCCCTTGATCATATAAGTTATGTTGTAAACAAAGGGGAAATCTTTTCTTTAATAGGACCAAACGGAGCCGGGAAAACAAGCATGTTGAACTGTATCAGCGGCTTATACCATCCGACGGAAGGATTGATATCTTTTAATGGGGAAAAAATAAATCACTTAAAGCCCCACAAAAGAGCGAGCCTTGGTATTGCGAGGGCGTTTCAAAACATTGAGTTGTTTCCACATTTATCTGTATTAGATAATTTAATGCTTGGAAGGCATGTCAGAATGAAAACCGGACTCTTGGCAAGCGGGTTTTATTGGGGGAAGGCACAGCGTGAGGAAATAGAGCACCGCCAGAAAGTGGAGGATGTCATCGACTTTTTAGAGATAGAAGATATTCGAAACATACCGGTCGGGACGCTCTCCTATGGCTTGCAAAAGCGGGTTGAAATGGGCCGAGCCCTAGCCTTGGAACCGAAGTTGTTGCTTTTAGATGAACCAATGGCCGGTATGAATACCGAAGAAAAGGAAGATATGGCTCGCTATATCTTCGACATACATGAAGAGATGAAAACTACGATCATCTTAATAGAACACGATATGGGTGTCGTCATGGATTTATCGGATCATATTGCAGTACTTGATTTTGGAAAACTAATTGCCTATGGAACTCCAATTGAAGTTCAGAATAATCCTAAAGTGATAGAAGCCTATCTTGGTGAACCAGCGGTGCCTGTCCCCATACCGCAGTAGGTACACCAGTTGTTACGTTAGTTGGCACGTCAGTGGTGCCTGTCCCCATTACAAATATTCGAATAAGGAGGGAAAGGTTGAATGGCGAATCTGACATTTCCTCAGGCTCTGTTAGATAGGGCAAGGAAAGAAGGGGCAAAAATTGCTTTACGTGAAAAAGACTTTGGTATTTG
>DULJ01000033.1 GCA_012840465.1 Caryophanales bacterium | reverse complement strand
CGTTCCCATTCCGAACACGGAAGTTAAGCTCTTCAGCGCCGATGGTAGTTGGGGGCTGTCCCCCTGTGAGAGTAGGACGTTGCCAAGCATGTATTATTATCGCGGGGTGGAGCAGTCTGGTAGCTCGTCGGGCTCATAACCCGAAGGTCGTAGGTTCAAATCCTGCCCCCGCAACCAAAAAAACTCAATTCAATAGTAACGGTCCCGTGGTGTAGCGGTTAACATGCCTGCCTGTCACGCAGGAGATCGCCGGTTCGATCCCGGTCGGGACCGCCACTTTTAATTTAATATTGCACATGGCCCGTTGGTCAAGCGGTTAAGACACCGCCCTTTCACGGCGGTAACACGGGTTCGAATCCCGTACGGGTCATCTAAAAAATAGACTAACAGATCGTTAGTCTATTTTTTATTAATCCCATTGTTAATTTATTCTACAAATCACAACATCAATAGCCCCGAAAGACAGGTAGGCAGTTACAATTATTGCACCAACCGGAACAACCGCATTTTCTTGAACTTTCTGGGGCTCCATATCAAGCTCTACGCCACGATTGGACATATTAACTAAAAAGATTCCATTATGTAGATTCAAAAATTCACTAACGGAATCCTTGGCGAACTCGTCGATTTCATTGATTGTTTCTTCAGCGTAAATGGAAGCAAATTTAATAAATGTTCTTTCATCACAAGCAATTCCTGTTGAAATTGTTTGCACGCTATCTCCGTTTTCCTTGATTAATTGGGTAACTAACCAATCAGCTTTAGACTGACCATCAACTACTTTGGCTTCTAACCGTACTTGATCGTCAATGAAGCGAATTAGATTTTTGGCAAACAAAGATAGATAATTAGTAAATAACTCCCGATCAGTACTTCCTTCCAAACCAACAATCGTTTCGACTAATGTATCAATATCTCCAGCTTTAATAGCATTAAATTGTTTATCTGATAAACTATGTTCTTTTTTATAATTATTTAACGCTGTTGAAAATTGATCAATATTCATATACCCCAGATCCACTAAGGCTTGACCAAGTATTAAATGATTTTGTTTCTGACCTGAAAGCAATTGATCAAGTTGTTCTTCGGTGAGAAATCCGAGCTCGATCGCAATCTCTCCGAATCTTTTATCAATCTGCTTTTGTTTGTCGTGTACTTCTTCAACTTGAATCGGTGTCATATAACCTGCATTTACGGATAAGACGCCCAATTTAGCATGTGTTTCAGCTTGCAGTCCTAACGCTTCTTTTAACTGTTCCGTATTGATTAATCCTTTGTTCAATAAATAATGTCCAAAATATTGACTAAACATAGTAAGTTTCCCCCGCTACTCTTTTATTATCTTTTCAATAATATTTGCAACAGCTTCCAATGTTACTGGTTTTTGAATAAAATCATAGGCACCAAGCTCAATGGCTTTTCGTAAATGTGATTGTGTACCTGCCGAAGAAGCCATGATCACTTTAATATCTGGGTTATATTCTCTTATTTCTTTAAGAGCTTCAATTCCATCTTTATCAGGCATGATAATATCTAAAAATATAACATTCGGCTGTTCCTGCTTTACTAATTCAATTGCTATTTTTCCGTTTTCTGCTTCAAAAATATTTTTGCAATTGCATTTTTCAAGAATATTTCTAAGCTTTTTACGAATTAATACTGAATCATCAACCAATAAGAATTTTAAATCGACTTCCATTTGGAGCACTCCTTATATAAGATATTATTTCATAATGTTAGATTTCGTTGAATAATGTAAAAATCCTGCATTAAATGATGAAAGATGGAGAATGTTCCTCAATTTGCCACAAACTTTAAATACAGTATTTATTGCCTCGTTTTTACTGTTTTGCTATAATTGAAATTGGTTGTAAGACATATCCTCATGTAGGGTACATAATTATGGAGAAGGCATTATTTGTCTTCTCTTTTTTTTTATACTATAAGGAAATTTTCACTAGCATTGAATAAAATAAAATTTTTATGTAAGATTGGAAACTACCCATTAACATACCTGTAAATGGGTAGTTTGGTGTAAAACCCAAAAAATGTATTTATTTGTAAAATAGAGGATGATTTTTATAGTTTAATAACGAATATAGACAATTAAAGAAATTATTAAATTTTTAGGGGGACAAATAAGTGGAAAAAAGTGCATTAAAATCGTTTATGGTTGGATTAATTGCAGCTATGGTAATTCCTATTACTACATATGCAACTGAAGAAGCACAAATCAATGAAGAACAAATTGGTGAAGCACAAACTAATGAAGAACAAACCGATGTATCACCATTTGGTGCTGGAGAATGGGACTTCCTTGGGTCAGAGAATATTAGACTAGGAGATGACACCGTAGTGATTGATGATTCAAAATATTGGTCTGGTGGAGGTGACTACAAAATACGTATTTCCGGAGCCAACAGTATAAATGTAATAACTATATGGGTGTCTGAAGAGGATCCAACTAGTAGTATACCAGTTTATGGTCGTACACTAAACGGTAATGCAAATGGAGAATATGAATTTAGTACTAGAGATGTTGTTGACGGATCGAATAATAAAGCAGAATTAAAATTTGAGTTTACGGGTGCTCTACAACCATATGATGATATTGTTGTTGAATTTTACGATTAAGATTTAAAGAATAGATAATTACGGAAAAGGTTGGGGGGATTCCTATTTATTTAGGACTCCCCTACCAATATTTTTGTTAGAATAGTTATTAGCATTAATAGCCACAACCTTAACCGAAATATTGAACTTATCAAAATTGTTTAATTTTAGTATTTCACTCACAATTTCCTTTATTTCCTTTTTTGATTTATTTGCATTTTCTTCACCTTTTCCCTTTGGTATTTCTATTAATATATTTAAACCATCTTTCCTTGTAAATTCAAGACTGGATCCCCTAATAATATTATGGCCATTAGCTCTTAATTGATTATCAATATTATTAAAAATGTCTGGATTCTTTCGAGCCATTTCCATCGCTGACCTAATTCTTTGCTCTAATTCTTGATTTGTCTCTCTCTGAAGGTCCGAAATGATTATTATACCAATAACAAGTGGAATAATAACAGTAAAAATTATTGAGATTTTCCCCTTGGTCAAAATATATCACCTCTTGTTGTTCAAACTTATTACTAAATATATGACCTTCTAAAAGAAAAATAACTATTAAAATTTTATAGTTTTGTAACTTTGGAGTAGGAGTAATTTAATATTTGTATGACCGTATATCAATTACTAATTTTTCTTTATTTGTTTTTTTGGTTTCGGCAGTAATTATCTTACAGCCTTTGTATTAGTAAGCTCTTTACCTATATCCTGAACTATTTAATGTTTACAAATAATTACACCTTTTAACCTATTATTTTAAATAAAACGATATTTTAAGTCTTAATTTTGCCTAAATCAATCGGTTCGAAAGATTGGTTGTAAGACATATCCTCATGTAGGGTACATAATTATCGAGAAGACACTATTTGTCTTCTCTTTTTTTTTGTCCAAAATTCATCTTGAAAATATAACAAATTTTCAACAGTTCTTAACTGTTTACAAAGTTTTAACAGATCATTAAAGGATTTTGATGTATACTTCTTGAATATAGGTCTTTAGACAGAAGTTATCACCAAGAACGTGTTTAACTTTAATAAAGTTAAAGCCTCCGGCGGATGCCTCAGATTTTTAAAGGTGGTTTTTCGAGCAAGCTCGAAAAAATCTGGGCGCAAATACGCCAAGGCGCATTTGAGTAAGGAGAGGTATTTCAATGGTAATTTCCCATCCGACGGAATATGATGCCTATTTATTTCATCTTGGACAGCTTTTTCAAAGCTATAAAACATTTGGGGCGCATATTCGAACAGAAAAAGGTGTTTTAGGAGTTCGGTTTACCGTTTGGGCTCCACATGCTGAAAAGGTTAGTGTGATTGGCGATTTTAATAATTGGAATGGGGACCATTATGATTTAGAAAAATTGAATGAAGAAGGCATCTGGACTAACTTTTTTCCGAAAGTAGCTGAAGGAGCCTTATACAAATATGAAATCACCACAGCGGATGGCCGGAACTTAAGAAAAAGTGACCCCTTTGCCTTTTATTCAGAAAAACGTCCACATACAGCTTCGATTGTTTACAGCCTTTCAAATTATGAGTGGAAGGATGATAGTTGGTCCCACTATAAAAAACAGCATTTATCCTACAATGAACCAATGTTTATTTACGAGGTTCATTTAGGAACATGGAAAACGAAGGAGAATGGTGAGTTTTTATCGTACCGTGAACTTGCGGATGAATTGATTCCGTATGTAAATGAAGGTGGTTATACCCATATAGAATTATTGCCGCTAGTTGAACATCCATTTGACCGTTCATGGGGTTACCAAGGGACGGGTTATTATTCAGTAACGAGTCGCTACGGGAATCCGCATGAGTTTATGGCATTCGTAGATAAATGCCATCAGCATGGGATAGGAGTTATATTGGATTGGGTACCAGGTCATTTTTGTAAGGATGCTCATGGCCTTTATTTATTTGATGGGGAACCAACCTTTGAGTATGCTAATCCCTTTGTGATGCAAAATGACGTTTGGGGAACAGCTAACTTCGATTTAGGCAAAACAGAGGTCCAAAGCTTCTTAATTTCGAACGCCATATTCTGGATGGATGCCTATCATATTGATGGGCTTCGTGTAGACGCAGTAGCCAATATGCTGTATTGGGATATGAATGGCGATGGTACGGTTCAGGAAAATCCATATGCCGTTCAGTTTCTAAGAGCTCTTAATGAGCAGGTCTTTAAATACAACCCCGCTGCTTTAATGATTGCTGAGGATTCTACGGAATGGCCATTAGTGACGGCTCCAACGACAAGTGGGGGATTGGGATTTAATTATAAATGGAATATGGGCTGGATGAATGATGTTTTGAAATATATGGAGCTTGATCCAGTTTATCGAAAATATCATCATAATT
This sequence comes from Caryophanales bacterium, assembly GCA_012840465.1. Classification (GTDB taxonomy): domain Bacteria; phylum Bacillota; class Bacilli; order Bacillales; family Bacillaceae_J; genus Schinkia. The sequence goes on along the minus strand of DULJ01000033.1, from coordinate 36,278 downwards.
TACTTACTTTTTCCCTTTTATATGCGTTTACAGAAAACTTTGTCCTTCCGTTTTCGCATGATGAAGTCGTCCATGGTAAAAAATCTTTACTGAATAAAATGCCGGGCGATTATTGGCGGAAATTTGCACAACTTCGTTTATTATTTGGCTATTTAATGGTCCATCCTGGTAAAAAATTAGTTTTCATGGGCGGGGAACTTGGTCAATTTGAAGAGTGGAAGGACTTGGAACAAGTAGATTGGTTTCTATTAAATTATGACATGCATAACAAAATCCATGCATATACTAAAAAGCTGTTAAAATTTTATAAAGAAGAAAGATCACTTTGGGAGCTTGATTTAAGCTGGGATGGATTTCAGTGGATTGACCCGGATAATAAAGAGCAAAGTATTTTATCTTTTATTAGAAAATCAAAAAATAAAAATGACTTTTTAATTATCGTTTGTAATTTTACCCCTGTTGTTTATCATGACTTCAAGGTTGGTGTACCGTTGCATGCGTTGTACGCTGAAGTTTTTTCGAGTGACGAAACGGAATTTGGCGGTACAGGGCAATTAAATACAGAAGAGTTAAAAAGCAAAAAGAGCAATTGGCATGGGCAACCGTATTATATTTCAATGAAAATACCGCCATTCGGTATTTCAATCTTACGGCCTACAAAAAAAATACGCCGAACTTATCAACTTGCTAGGAACAAAACTATAAATAAATTTACTTCATTAAGGAAAGGAAGAAGAATGAATGCGTCGAAAAAAATGTATTGCAATGCTTCTGGCTGGAGGGCAAGGAAGCCGCTTGAGCTTACTAACTAGAAATCTTGCAAAACCGGCAGTGCCATTTGGCGGTAAATATCGGATTATTGACTTTCCTTTAAGTAATTGTACAAACTCATGTATCTATACAGTAGGTGTTTTAACACAATATAAGCCGCTTGTATTAAATTCATACATAGGGATTGGTAGTGCTTGGGACTTGGATAGAAGAGATGGCGGAGTAACCGTATTGCCACCATATATGGAACAGGATGGCGGTCGTTGGTACCGTGGAACAGCTAATGCGATCTTTCAAAATATGAATTTTATCGAGCATTACGATCCTGAGCATGTACTGATTTTATCAGGTGACCATATTTACAAAATGGATTATTCTAAAATGCTTGATTACCATATTAAAAGAGGCGCAGATGCTACGATTTCCGTCATTGAAGTACCATGGGATGAAGCAAGCCGATTCGGAATTATGAATACAAACGAGGAATTAGAAATAACTGAATTTGAAGAGAAGCCGGATCATCCCAAAAACAATTTGGCTTCGATGGGAATCTATATTTTTAAATGGGCAACATTACGAAATTATTTGGAAATGGATGATCGTAATTCAGATTCGAGCCATGACTTTGGTAAGGATATCATTCCTTTAATGCTCGAGGAAGGGCTTAAGCTGAATGCCTATCCATTCAAAGGATATTGGAAGGACGTAGGCACAGTAAAAAGCCTATGGGAAGCTAATATGGATTTACTGGAAGATCAGCCGGAGCTTGATTTAAATGATTATAACTGGAGAATTTATTCCGTTAATCCAAATCAACCCCCACAATATATCGCACCAACAGCAACCGTCCATCAGTCCTTAGTTAATGAAGGCTGCATGGTAAATGGTATAGTGGAGCACTCTGTTTTATTCCCAGGGGTACATATTGGCGAGGGTACATTCGTGAAGGATTCCGTAGTGATGCCGGGTGCGAGAATCGGGGCTAACTGCCGGATTGAAAATGCCATTATTGCCAGCGATATGGTGATTGAGAATGACCGTATTATTTTACCTGAGAAGAAAGGCCAGGTTGTATTAGTAGCAGAAGAGAAAATTAGCTGTTAGAGGTGAAATACAATGAGTAATAAAATGTTAGGGTTAATAGATGCAACAACAAGCTTCGGTGATTTAAAAGAATTAACGATGATGCGCTCATTAGCAGCTGTTCCTTTTGGGGGACGTTATCGCCTTATAGATTTCGCTTTATCAAATATGGTAAACTCAGGAATACAAAGTGTGGCGATTTTTCCAAAATATCATTATCGTTCCTTAATGGACCATCTTGGTTCAGGTAAGGATTGGGATTTAAATAGAAAAAAAGATGGACTCTTTTTCTTCCCACCACCGTTCAACTCGCAAAATGATCATTTAGCATCCGTATTGCACTATATTAAATATCATAAAGATTATTTATATCGTAGTACACAGGAGTATGCTGTAGTAGCCGGAAGCAATACGATTTGCAATCTGGATTTTAATGATGTTTTAAACCGTCATATTGAAACCGGAGCTGATATTACCGAGGTTTGCAAAAATGGCGAGTCCCTTGATATGCATATTCTTAAAAAGACGTTGCTGCTGGATATCCTAGATGCGCATCATGATGAGTCACATTACAGTCGTTACGGTCTTTGTGATGTGATTGAAAAATTCCCACAAAAACGATCATGTCATAGTTATGAATATGATGGGTATGCGGTCACCATTAATTCTATAACAGATTATTATCAATATAGTCTTGAACTTTTAAAGCCAGAAATTATGGAGCATTTATTTTCACCTGATCGACCAATTTTTACAAAGGTTAAGGATGAACCGCCAACACGATACAGCAAGAATGCAATTGTAAAGAATGCCCAAATAGCGAACGGCTGTATCATCGAGGGACATGTTGAAAATAGTATTATTTTTCGTGGCGTAAAAATAGGAAAAGATGCTGTTGTTAAGAACAGCATTATCATGCAAAAGAGCCATATTGGTGAAGGTGCGGTACTTGAAGGGGTCATACTTGATAAAGATGTTACGATAAATGATCAAGTAACCATGTATGGGACTGCCGAAGCACCTATTGTTATTCAAAAGGGTAGTGTACAAGGAGCGCTGATGAATTCGTGAATACATTGTTTGTAGTTTCTGAATGCGTACCATTCATTAAATCCGGGGGTCTAGCCGATGTTGCTGGAGCCCTGCCAAAGGAATTAAAGAAGCTTGGCAGTGATGTGCGGGTTATCATGCCAAAATATGGTGCCATCGGACAGCAGTTTAAAGATAAAATGGAGAAAATGGTTGAATTAAATGTGCAATTAAGCTGGCGAAACCAGTATTGTGGAATTGAAAAGCTTGAGTATGGGGGAATAGTATATTATTTCATAGATAATGAGTACTATTTTAAGCGGGATACAATGTATGGACATTATGATGATGGAGAAAGGTTCTCTTATTTCTGTCGGGCTGTTTTGGAGGCGATCCCACACTTAGATTTTAACCCGGAAATCCTGCATTGCCATGATTGGCATACCGGAATGGTGCCGTTTTTACTTAACGCGCAATATAGGCACTTAAAGGAATATACGGATATTCGCACCATATTCACGATTCATAATCTACAATTTCAAGGGATCTTCCCTAGAGAAATTCTTGGTGATCTATTAAACTTAGATGACTCGTATTTTAATGAGCAGTTAGAATTCTATGGCTGTGTAAATTTCATGAAGGCGGCGATTGTTTCCGCGGATTTAATCACAACTGTTAGCCCAACCTATATGAATGAAATTCAAATGCCATATTACGGGGAGAAGTTGGATGGGCTGTTGCGGTCAAGGCATACAGCTTTAAAAGGGATTTTAAATGGAATTGATGCTGACATTTATAATCCTAGTGGAGACCCTTTAATTATACAAAACTATGATCAAAATTCGCCGGAAAATAAAGTGAAAAATAAGCTTCATCTTCAAAAGATGTTTGGTTTAGAAGAGAATGCCAATACTCCACTAATCTCCATCATCTCAAGATTAACAAGTCAAAAAGGTTTAGACCTTGTAAAACGAGTATTTGATGAGATTATCGACCATGACATCCAGTTTATTGTACTTGGAACCGGTGACACCGAATTTGAAGATTATTTTCGGATAATGGAAGGCTTGAACCGAAAAAAAGTTCGAGCATATATTGGTTTTAATGAGGAACTCGCCCATCAAATATACGCTGGTTCAGACTTATTTTTAATGCCATCGAAATTTGAACCGTGTGGGTTGGGGCAATTGATTGCTTTACGTTATGGAACCATTCCGATTGTTCGTGAAACGGGTGGTTTAAATGATACAGTAACCTCCTATGATGAAAAGACGCAAACTGGAAATGGTTTTACTTTTAAACATTTCAATGCCCATGACATGCTTTATACTATCCGGCGTGCTCTTCATTTTTATAATCAAAAGCATGTATGGGAAACACTTATAAAAACAGCGATGTCGCATGATTATAGCTGGTCTCAATCAGCCCAAAAGTACAATGGCATGTATAAGCTACTTAAGCAGGGTCAACATTGATGAAATCTGTCTATAATCTGAATTTTGCAAGGTGAGGGGGAGCTTTTAGATGTTCTCAGGCGAAGATGCTTTTAAGCAACATTTCCTTGAAAAGTATGAAATTATGTATGGTAAAAGTTTTGAGGAGTCCACTCTGCCTGAACTATATAATACATTGGGACAAATGGTTCGTGAATATGTAAGTCATGCTTGGATTGAGACGAATGAAAGAAATCGTGCGAATCATAAAAAGCAAGCCTACTATTTTTCAATTGAGTTTCTATTGGGAAGATTATTGGGTAGCAATTTATTAAACTTAGGGGTTCAGAATGTTGTAGAAGCTGGCTTAAAAGACCTTGGTGTTGATTTAAGTGAAGTAGAAGAACAGGAAGTAGATGCAGGTCTTGGAAATGGAGGCTTGGGTCGTCTTGCTGCTTGTTTCTTAGATTCATTGGCATCCCTTTCCTTACCTGGACATGGTGTAGGCATTCGCTATAAGCATGGATTATTTGACCAAAGAATTATTGATGGCTATCAGGTTGAGCTGCCTGAGCAATGGTTAAGAAACGGAAACGTATGGGAAATTAGAAAAGCGAGCCAGTCCATCGAAGTTAAATTTGGTGGAGAGGTTCAGGTTTCATACGGGAATGGGCCGTTAATGTTTCACCATATTAATGCGGAGACCGTTACAGCCGTACCATATGATATGCCTGTGATTGGCTATGAAAATAAGACGATTAATACTTTAAGACTATGGAGTGCAGAGCCTTCCCAATTTCGACCTGACAAAGGGGATGTTATGAAATATAAGCGTGAAACGGAAGCGATATCTGAATTACTCTATCCTGATGATTCCCACATTGAAGGGAAAATTTTACGATTAAAACAGCAATATTTTCTTGTTTCAGCCGGGTTAAAAAGCATTGTTAGGACCTTTTTGAAAAATAATGACCACCTAGGTGATTTTCACAATAAAGTAGCCATTCATATTAATGATACCCATCCAGTCTTAGCAATTCCGGAATTGATGCGGATCTTTATGGATGAGCATGGCATGGGTTGGGATGAAGCGTGGCATATTACAACCAATACCATTTCCTATACGAACCATACGACATTATCAGAGGCACTTGAGAAGTGGCCGATCTCCATCTTTAAGCCGCTTCTTCCTCGAATTTATATGATTGTCGAGGAAATTAATGAGCGTTATTGTAGAGGGCTATGGGATCAATATATCGGTGATTGGAAAAGGATCGAAGAGATGGCGATCATCGCCCATGGTGTCATTAAGATGGCGCATTTGGCAATTGTGGGCAGCCACAGTGTTAACGGGGTGGCCAGAATCCATACAGATATACTTAAAGAGCGGGAAATGAAGATGTTTTATGACTATTATCCCGCCAAATTCAATAATAAGACAAACGGAATTACCCACCGCCGCTGGTTGATGAAAGCCAATCCTGAGCTTGCCCGGTCAATATCTGAAGCAATCGGAGATAAATGGATTGCGAAGCCTGAGTGCTTATCCGCACTTGTTCCGTTTGCAAATGATGCCAGCTTTAAACAAAAGGCATATGAGGTTAAGTACCAGAATAAGCTTGCCTTTGCCAGACAGATTAAACAATTAACAGGTATTGCAATTGATGAACAGTCTATTTTTGATGTTCAAGTTAAAAGACTCCATGCCTATAAACGTCAGCTTTTAAATATTTTGCATATCATGTATTTGTATAATCGCTTGCAGGAGGATTCTAATTTTTCTATTACACCTCACACATTTATTTTTGGTGCAAAAGCATCTCCCGGTTATTATTATGCAAAAAAAATAATCAAATTAATAAATACACTGGCTGCAAAAGTGAATGATGACCCGAAAACAAAAGATTTACTAAAAGTAATTTTTGTAGAAAATTATCGTGTTTCTTTAGCTGAAACGATTATTCCCGCTGCAGATGTTAGTGAGCAAATTTCTACAGCGAGTAAGGAAGCGTCCGGTACAGGAAATATGAAGTTTATGATGAACGGTGCTGTAACCCTCGGTACGATGGACGGGGCCAATGTGGAAATCCATGAAGAGGTAGGTCCTGACAATATTTTCACCTTTGGATTGACAGCGGAGCAAGTCCTTGCATATCAAAGAAATGGTGGCTACCGGGCGATTGAGTATTATCATCATGATCAAAGCCTAAATCAGGTCATCAATCAGCTAATTAATGGTTTCTTCCCTGTGCCTGCTCATGAATTTGAGACGATTTACGATTCTTTGCTTGTCCAAAATGATGAATATTTTGTATTAAAGGATTTTGGCACTTATGTCCGTGCCCATGAAAAAGTCGGGGAAACCTATCAAAATCGCGATCAATGGTTAGAAAAGAGCATTATCAATATTGCGAGATCTGGACGCTTTTCAAGCGATCGTACGATCCAGGAATATGCGGATGAAATTTGGGGAATTACACGTTCGTAATTTGATAAAAAGGATACCGATTTTATTGCACTCGGTATCTTTCTTTTATTCAATTTTATGAAACTTTAAGTCTAATAATATGGTAGAATATAATTGTATTGGTAAAAATCTGATTAAGGAGGCATTATTCATGAAAAAAAGAGTAACTTCATTGGTATTGTCAGCACTTTTAGTAGCAAGTCCACTTACTTCTGCTAGTGCAAATAACGATCAAGCGCTAACACGTGGGGAATTTTTCAAACTTGTCGTCGATCATCTAGGGTATGATGCTGCAAATGTAAAGGTTGAACTGCCAAAGGATATTGCAGCAGATTCACCATATGCTAATGCTGCAAAAGTATTAAAAGATAAAGAAATAGTAGTCGGCTTTGAAGATGGTACTTTTAAACCAAATCAAACGATTACTCCTGCTGAAGCAAGCAGCATCGTTTCTCGTTTTCTAGCAATAAAAGGGGATGCAACATCTGCTTTAGCATCTACATACGGAATTACTTTTGAAAATACTAAAATCCTTACTTTAGAAAAAGCTGAGGAAATCGTTTCAAAAGCCTTAACGAGCGATAAAACGGCGTTAGAGCTTTTAGATAAAACGACGGCTGCCCAAAACGAGCAAAAATCTTTCAAAGCCGATGCTACAATGTCAATGGAATTTAAGCTTAAGGAAGGAACACCTGAAATTCCAGGAATGACAAACGGCATGAAAATGGATAGCGATATTGTCATGAACTTTAATCGAGAAAAGGGATTACTTCAAACTATTACAACAAAAGTACCGAACCCTGAAACGAATAAAGAAGTGGAGATGGTCATCGACCAATATTTTGTTCCAGAAGGCACTTTTATGAGAATGACGGATCCAACCTCAGGCGAGGACCAATGGTTGGACATGAGCGCCTCTATGCCATTGCCATTTAATGAACTTATGAATATGAATGAAGATAATATGAACATGATGAATGATTTAAATCGCAAATATTTCTTCTATAGAGATTTAGGTAAGGAACAAATAAATGGGAAAAGTCAGTACAAGCTTGGATTTAGCGGTAAAATTAACTCATTGGAAGAAATCACGGGTATGATGTCAAACGTCTTAAATGACCAATCTGATGCTTTACTTTCAGGCTTAGAAGGCATGCCTAATATGGAAATGGCAATGACCGGAACGATGATGGTGGATGAAAAAACATTCCTACCAACACGTCAAAATATTCAATTTGAAATTAAATTTGGAGCAGCAAAGGACCCTGCACTGGAAATGCCATTCGAAAGCATTCATTATGTAATGGACCTAAACTTTTCAGATTTCAATAATGTAAATGATATTGTACTGCCGGAAGCTGCAAAAAATGCTGAAAAATTTCCAAGTTTAGAGGATAATCTGGAAGGTTTCGAACAACTGCCCGAGTCTACTGAAAAACAGTAGAGCCTAAACTACGACCATATTTTGCAGAAAAATTCTAAAAATAGACGTAAATAATAAGAATTTTAATCTCGATCGTGTTGTAAAATATAATGTAGAATATGGAAATGGAGTGAGAGAAATGTTAACTTTTTATTCTAGAATTCTCGTAGCATATGATGGGTCTGACTTAAGTAAAAAAGCATTAGATATGGCGATGGCATTAGCAAAACAGGATAAGAGAATCGAATTAACAGTTGTCGCCGTCTCTAATCCTCCAACTGCCACTTCAATGGGAAGCTATGGTATTTACAACCAAGAATTAATAAATGAATTAAGAGAAAATGCTGAAAAGCTTCTTGCTGATGTAAAAGAAAAAATCGCTGAACTGCCAAATAAAACAATGGCTGTTGTCCTAGAAGGCAACCCGGGTAGATTGATTGTCGATCATGCAAACCAAACAAGCTGTGATTTGATCGTGATGGGTAGCAGGGGCTTAAACGGCATTAAGGAAATGTTCTTAGGAAGCACGAGCCACTACGTTGTTCAAAAAGCAAGTTGTCCTGTATTTATTGTGAAGTAATGAGAAAAGCGGAAGCGCCCGTTCAGCGACGTATAAACTGGAGCTGGACAATAAAGAGGCTGACCCTATAGCATGGGCCAGCCTCTTCCGCTTTTCGATCAGTCGTTGTCCCCATCAAAAAGGTTTCCGATATCACCAAGATTGCCGGTAACTGCGATAACATCCTCTGCATCAAGACGATCTTCATATAATTGATGGATTGCATTAGGAAAAATTTGAACATTATGACCTGAAATGTCAGTGGCAATAAAGCTTTCAATGTCCTCCACATAACCGACATTTTCATCCGATGCCATATACATGTCATTATAATCTACCACACTTGGATCAATAAAGTCGGAGGGTGTTTCGGAAGTTCCGTATCTTCCGACATCTTGCCACGAATCTTCGGCATCGTAAAAAGTCGCATCCTTTCCATCATTTACAAACTTTTCAAAGGGAGGACTTAATAAATCTTCTTCCACCGGACGGTCGTGTGATACCTCGTTGTCTAGGGTATGCTCAATACAGTGGGTTGCTGCAGGTAATGCCTTTAGCCGGTCAACAGGTATGTCTTTCCCACATTCCTCACACTTTCCGTACATTCCTTCTTCAATGTTTGCCAGCGCGTGGTTTATATCTTTAAGTTCTTTTTCGGCGTGCTCGACTAGGGCAATGTCCTTCCCACGTTCGAAAAGCTCTGTTCCATGATCGCCAGGATGGTTATCATAATTGGAAAGTTCGCCAATGGAGTCATGGGCTTGGGCACGTTCTGTATCAAAATAATCGGTTGCTTCCAACCCTTCTAATTTTTCTTTTTTCCGCTTAAGTAATTCAGTTTTTATAGATGAAAGTTCATTAGGAGTAAGCATTAAAAAACGCTCCTTTTGACCAAATTTTCTACCTCAAAATTAGTATGAACAAAAAAGGCCAAATCATCCACGAAAAAAAGCACACGATTTAAAATCATGTGCTTGAGCATTGTCTAGCTTCAGCGCCTATCGCCTCGCAAACTTCAGGTCTCCTCCCTACGATAAGTCAACTAAGAATTGCTAACGCAATTCAAGTTTCCTATATCTCAGTCGAAGCCCCTCCAGTTTGTACGGCGATGAGCAAGGCGCTTACGCTTTTCTTATACCCAATAACTTAATAATAATCCGGCTGCGACAAGGAAGCCAAAGATCGTATTCGTTTGAGCTGTTGCTTTCATTGCCGGCATCATCTGAATGGGGAGGGTCTTCCCTTTAAATCCTTGGACTGCTTTCATTGCCTTTGGCAGGCTTCCAAAGACGAGTAACAGCCATGGAGAAACAATTCCCATAACCATCAGTATAATGACCCAAGCATAAGAAACTGTAAACATTCCCGCTAGAAGCTTAATTGCCTTTTCTCTACCGAGAAGAATCGCAAGCGTTCGGCGCCCGCTTTCTTTATCTCCATCGAGATCACGAATATTATTAGAAAGCATAATCGCACCAATTAAAATAGAAATTGGAATTGAAATTAGAAAACTTTCTAATGAAATTGAATCTGTCTGGATAAAATATGAAATGAGGATGATCACAACGCCCATCATGAAGCCGGAAACAATTTCTCCAAAGGGAGAATAGGCGATGGGATGGGGACCACCTGTATAAAAATAGGCTGTAAACATACAAACTATACCGATTGCCGCAATCCACCAACTGGAACTTGCGCAAATATATACACCAAGAAGAATCGCTATTGCAAAAAAGCTTAAAGCCACATTTAAGATCGTCTTAGGGGCGATGCCATCACGGACAATACCGCCACCGATTCCAATTGAATCTTCAGTGTCCAACCCACGTTTGTAATCATAATACTCATTAAATAAATTAGTGGCTGCCTGAATAAGAATACTTGCTAGGAGCATAGCTAAAAATAACCATATATTTGCATGGCCATCCAGTAAAGCCAAGGCACTACCGATCGACACCGGCACAAAAGCAGCTGTCAACGTGTGAGGCCTTAATTGGCGATACCAAATTTTCCACATACTCTTATTTTCTTTAATACCTAGTTGCTGTTCCGGAATTTTGATTTCCATCTTTAAGTTGTCCTCCTTTCGATTCCCAAAACGACAAACTTAAAACAACCTTTATTTATTGTGTAAAAAACATCAAAATTCTACACTTTCATTATTTGTCATACTTATTTAGTTTAGGAAAATCGCCTCCTTGTGTCAATGGTTTTGAAAGAATATGCACAAATTCGCCTTGGCGAATTTGATAATTGATCTACGGATTTCTACAAGTTTTGCACCTATTGATAGGTAAAACATATGAAGTATGATAAAATAAGTTGACGTACGGTTTTTAAGGGGGAGAAGTAGTGGTAACGATTCAACAAAGTACATTACACAAAAAAATCACTTATGGAGTTGAACAAGCAAAGTCTCTTTCTCACTCTATATTGGTTAGTGCTAGTACAAAAGTTGATTTAATTATAGATCCGGTTACCTTCTATGAAAAAGGAAAAAACCGCACTGGAGAAAGGATATTCTGGTCAGCTCCTAGTGGGGATTTTGTCATGGTTGGAATTGGAAATGCATACACCTTTGAAAGTAATGGTGGCAATAATTTTGGAGAAGTAGAAAAGGAATGGATAGAACTAAATGTGAGTGCTGTCATTGAACCAAAGGACAGGGTGCCAGGAGTTGGCCCTGTTATATTAGGAGCGTTCTCATTTGATCCAAGAAAAGAAAAAACAGAGCTTTGGAGTTCTTTTCCAGTCTCTAAAATGATGCTTCCGCGGCATTTACTAACGATTACTAGAAATGAGTTTTGGTTATCAGTAAATGTTCTTGTGCAAAGTGACACCAATGTAGATGAAATCGCAGAACTTTTATTAACAGAGCAAAACAACTTATGCAAGGATGCCCATATTCCTTATAAAGGCTCTGTTGGAAACGAGTTCATGATAGAAGAAGTCACAAAAGAGGAATGGATTGCATCTGTTGATACAGTTGCCGGTCAAATTCGAGATAACGAAATTGAAAAAGTAGTGCTTGCACGGGAGATTAGGGTGAAAAGTGACTTTTCATTTATTACAGAAGACATCCTAAATCGTCTTAGAAAAGAACAACCATCAAGCTATATATTTGCACTTGAAAGCGGTCAAGATTGCTTTATCGGCGCCTCCCCAGAACGGTTAATTATGAAAGAAGGGAGAGAGGCCTTTACTACTTGTTTGGCTGGCTCCATTGCACGGGGAACTTCGGAAGAAGAGGATGATTGTCTTGGCAACGAACTATTACAAGATCAAAAAAATCTACATGAGCATGAAGTAGTTGTTCGTGCGATTCGCTCTGCTTTTGAACAGGGTTGTGACCGTGTTGAAGTACCTGAAAAACCGATTTTATATAAAGTTCGTGATATTCAACATCTTTATACGCCGATTGTTGGTAAGGTAAAAGATACGGTTTCTTTATTAACGCTTGTAGAAAAACTTCATCCTACTCCTGCTTTAGGTGGCTACCCACGGAAAGAAGCACTTGCAAAAATAAGAGAAATAGAACATTTAGACAGAGGTCTTTACGCTGGACCAATCGGTTGGCTTGATAGCAACGGTGATGGAGAATTTGCAGTAGGTATACGTTCAGGATTATTACAAGGTAAGGAAGCCTCATTGTTTGCTGGCTGCGGAATTGTTGGGAATTCTGACCCAATTAGTGAATATAAAGAGACACAGATGAAGCTTAGACCAATGCTTTCTGCATTAGGGGGAAGATGTTAATGACATTAGCGAATAGAGCACTGTCAGTTTATGTAGCGGCTTTTTTGGATGAATTAGTTAGGGCGAATGTGAAGCATATTGTTGTTAGCCCTGGTTCAAGATCAACGCCGATAGCAATGGTTGCAGCTGAGCATCCCGACCTACATGTATGGTTAAATGTTGATGAGCGTTCAGCTGCTTTTTTTGCCCTTGGAATGGCGAAAGCACGAAGGGAGCCCGTTGCGATTGTATGTACATCCGGAACAGCAGTTGCTAATTATATGCCAGCGGTAGTCGAGGCTAAAGAGTCGCAGGTTCCGTTAATTGTGTTAACAGCGGACCGCCCACATGAATTGAGAGATATTGGTGCACCACAGGCCATTGATCAGCTCAATTTTTTTGGGAAACAAGTTAAATGGTTTGTTGAAATGGCCATCCCGGAGGAAAGCCCGGAAATACTGCGTTATGTAAGAACAGTGGCTGCGAGAGCGGTATCAACGTCGCTAAAGGGTCCAAGCGGCCCAGTTCATTTGAACTTTCCATTCCGTGAACCACTCGTTCCTATTATAGAGGATGACCAAATTTGGGAAAGTGGCCTAGGGCATAGAGCGCAATTTGTTAAAGCACCAGAATCAAAGTTAATGATGAAGGAAGAGGAATTGGAGTTACTGGCAAACGGGCTCATGCAGGTAGAGCGGGGACTAATTGTTTGCGGCCCATTGGATCGTCCTGGCTTTGCTGAAGAAGTTGTTGCGTTTAGTGAAAAATTAAGCTTTCCGGTCATTGCTGACCCATTATCACAATTGCGTAGCGGCCCACATAATAAAAAGCTAGTGATTGACAGTTATGACGCATTTTTGCGAGACGAATACATAGCAAGAGAGCTTGTCCCAGAAGTAGTAATCCGATTTGGGGCCATGCCAGTCTCAAAAGCGGTATTATTATTTTTGAAAAAAAATCCGCAGATTAAGCAAATGATCATTGATGGGGAAGGTCTATGGCGTGATCCGACTATTTTGGCGTCAGAGATAGTCCATGCAGATCCGGTTTTATTTTGCAAGTCAATACATAAAATACTGACTGAAAAAAAGGAACAAAATGCCGAACCAACTACTATTAAATGGCTTGAAAGCTGGGTAACCGCAGACCGTATCGCTGGGGAAGTTCTAGAACAATTAGGAAATGATGAAGAAGAATTTGAAGGTCAGGCAGTGCTTCGCATCGCCCAAAATTTACCGGAAAATTCTACACTTTTTGTTGGCAATAGTATGCCAATTCGTGATGTTGACAGCTTTTTCTTCAATACCGTGCGGAACGTTCGAATTATGGCTAACCGGGGTGCGAACGGAATTGATGGTACGATTTCAGCGGCGCTTGGAGCAAGTACGGTGGCTGAACCGCTTATTTTACTTGTTGGAGATTTAACTTTTTATCACGATTTAAATGGGCTTCTAGCTGCAAAACTGCATAAGTTGAATGCGACAATTGTGATTGTAAATAACGAAGGCGGGGGCATTTTTTCATTCCTGTCGCAAAGTGAACACCCGAAAAATTTCGAGCTATTATTTGGAACACCTTTAGGTCTAGATTATAGTCATGTTGTTAAGATGTATGGAGGCCAATTTAAGCGAATTGACGATTGGGTTGAGCTATCAGCTGCGATAAAAAATTGCAAGGATGTGAAGGGGCTAAATGTCATTGAGGTTCGAACTGACCGTTCATTGAATGCCGAAAAGCACCGTAAAATTTGGCGGATTGCAAATGAAACAATTAAAAAAAACTGGGAGCTGGGTGAAGGGGATGCACATTAAAGTAAATGGCATCAACTATTGTATAAATGTCATCGGCGACGGTGAACCGCTGCTGCTTTTGCATGGCTTCACCGGTTCACTCCAGACTTGGTCCCCGTTTGTTAACGATTGGAGCTGCTCCTATAAGCTTATTTTAGTAGATATAATCGGTCATGGTAAAACAGATCATCCTGAAGCTATTGATCGTTATTCAATGGAAAATGTAGTCCGTGACTTAAAGGAACTATTAACTGCACTGAATATTAATAAGGTTCATCTGTTAGGATATTCAATGGGCGGCAGGGTTGCATTGTCCTTTTCAATTCTATATCCTGAATATATCCTTTCACTTATTTTGGAAAGCAGTTCGCCCGGTTTGGCGCTTGAAGAGGAGCGTCTCGCAAGGATTAATAATGACAATCGATTGGCCGAAAGAATAGAGCGGGACGGCATACATGAATTTGTTGACTACTGGGAGAAAGTCCCGTTATTTTCTACTCAAGAACAAAGATTGTCTGATGCTAGGAAACAAGCCATTCGTCAAGAAAGATTAGAAAATAGCAGTCAAGGCTTGGCTAATAGCCTTCGTGGCATGGGCACAGGCGTTCAACCTTCATGGTGGGATCGGCTTGCCCATTTTCAAAAACCAGTTTTATTATTGGCAGGGGAAGATGATCAAAAGTTTTGGATGATTGGGAAAAAAATGCACAAGCTCTTTCCAAAATCGAAAATTTTAATCATAAAAGATGCTGGTCATGCAATTCATGTGGAACAACCAGAATTTTTTGGTAAAATAATAATTGACCATTTAATAATGGAAAAGTAGGAGGTATTCTAATGACAGTTGAATGGGTAGCCAAATATCCAGGTAAGTATGAAGAAATTCTTTATGAAAAATATAATGGTATTGCGAAGATTACAATGAATCGTCCGCAAGTACATAACGCGTTCACACCATTGACCGTTGCGGAAATGATTGATGCTTTTGCTGATGCTCGTGACGATTCAGAGGTTGGCGTTATTGTTTTGACAGGTGCTGGAGAGAAAGCGTTCTGTTCAGGCGGTGACCAGTCAGTCCGCGGTCATGGCGGCTATGTCGGCAAGGATAATATTCCTCGTTTGAATGTTCTTGATCTACAACGTTTAATCCGAGTGATTCCAAAGCCGGTTGTTGCGATGGTAGCCGGTTACGCGATTGGTGGCGGTCATGTTCTACATATAGTTTGTGACTTAACAATTGCTGCAGAAAATGCGGTTTTTGGCCAAACAGGTCCAAAGGTTGGCAGCTTTGATGCTGGTTATGGCTCTGGCTATTTAGCGCGCATTATTGGTCACAAAAAAGCTCGTGAAATTTGGTATTTATGCCGTCAATACAATGCACAAGAAGCTCTTGATATGGGTCTAGTTAATACAGTAGTGCCATTAGAAAGATTAGAAGAAGAAACAATCCAATGGTGTAATGAAATGCTTGAAAAATCACCAACAGCACTTCGTTTCCTAAAAGCAGCATTCAATGCTGATACAGATGGTTTAGCAGGAATCCAACAATTTGCAGGGGATGCTACGCTGTTATACTATACAACCGATGAAGCAAAAGAAGGTCGTGACGCCTTTAAAGAAAAGCGTACACCAGACTTCAATCAGTTCCCACGTTTCCCTTAATGGGTAAGAACTTTTAAAGTAAGAACAGTTTAGCAATTTCAATGCTAAGCTGTTTTTTTACACCAAAATGCATTTCGTCAACATTTGAAGGTAGATTAATTTATAAAAATGAGTCTAAAAATACATAAAAGGTGGTGAATATATTGGCAAGTGAAACCATGCCTAATTGGCTTGTTAAAAGGGCCGATCTTTCACCGGAAAGAGTAGCACTAATTACAGACGACGTTACATGGACCTTTAGCAATTTACATAAGTTCTCGGTCTCCGCTGCCAACAAATTATCAGCATTAGGGGTGAAGGCAGGTGACCACGTTGCAGTATTAATGGGAAACCGAATGGAATTTCTGTCTCTTATGCATGGACTAGAATATATTGGAGCAGTCGCTGTATTATTGAATACAAAATTGACAGCACACGAAATCAGCTGGCAGCTCAAAAATTCAGAAAGCAAGCTTGTATTATTCGATGATCTATTCCTTGAAAAACTAGACAATACCCCCAAAACCGTGCAGCAGCTTACATTAGCCGAGTTCATAAACGTTGAGGAAGGAAAGGCTGAAATCCGCACTGAATATGGTTTGAACGAAGTGCATTCAATTATTTATACTTCAGGAACAACCGGAAACCCCAAAGGAGTTATGCTTTCCTATGGGAACCACTGGTGGAATGCTATTAGTTCATCCTTAAATCTTGGCTTGCATACTGATGATTGCTGGCTTTGTGCAACCCCATTATTTCATGTCAGTGGTCTTTCCATATTAATGAAAAGTGTGTTCTATGGTATGCCTGTTTTTTTAATAGAAAAATTTGAACCGAGCAAGGTGAATGCAGCGATTGAAAAGTATCATGTCACGCATATTTCCGTTGTAAGCCAAATGCTAGTTAGACTGGTTGCGGCGCTTGGAGAAAGAATGTATCCAAAGTCATTTAGATGTGTATTATTAGGGGGAGGACCAGCACCAAAGCCACTTTTGGAAGTATGTAAAGAAAAAGGCATCCCTGTTTATTCATCATATGGGATGACAGAAACAGCTTCGCAAATAGCAACATTAAGTACAGAATATATGCTATCAAAGCTTGGCTCGGCTGGAAAGCCTCTTTTCCCAGCACAGTTAAGAATTGAAAAAGATGGTCAAGAACAGACTGCAAATGAAGCTGGTGAAATTGTTGTCAAAGGTCCGGTTGTAACAAAAGGCTATTGGAAGAATGAAGAAGCAACGGAGAAAAGCATTGTAAATGGTTGGTTGTATACAGGCGATATCGGCTATTTGGATGGAGATGGTTTTTTATATGTGCTTGACCGTCGCAATGATTTAATCATTTCTGGTGGTGAAAATATTTATCCAGCGGAAATTGAAGCCGTTATTTTATCACACCAGGTGATTGAAGAAGCCGGGGTTGTTGGCAAAAGTGATGAAAAGTGGGGGCAAGTGCCTGTTGCATTTGTGAAGACGTGGGATGGTGAGACAGTTACAAAAGAAGAAATTCTTAGTCTTTGCAAGGAACGATTAGCAAAATATAAAGTACCAGTAGATGTGATCTTCGTGGAGGAAGGTCTGCCGCGAAACGCATCCAATAAATTAATGCGTAAGGAATTACGGAAGTTACTCAAATAACGAAAAAGGACAAAGGCTGCGAAAACCTTTGTCCTTTCTATATGTCTCCCTCACTGCCCACCCCTGGGCAAATCCATCATCATTTGTATTATTATTGTAAACTATATAAGAAGTTTGGTAACCAAATGCTGATTTGTGGAACAAATGTTACTAAAACAAGAGCGACTACAGTTGCTAACAACCATGGCCCAGTCGATTTAGTTACATCAATAAGTGACATTTTCGTTATCCCGCTGGCAACGTAAAGATTAAGACCAACTGGTGGTGTAATCATACCGATTTCCATATTTACAATCATAATGATACCAAAGTGAATTGGATCGATTCCCAATGATACGGCAACTGGGAATAGGATTGGAGCTAAAATTGTAATGATGGCTGTTGGCTCCATAAATTGTCCAGCGATAAACAGAATTAAGTTAACGATTAATAAGAATGCAATTGGTCCCATATTCATATCTTTAATTACCGCTACAAGCTCATGTGGTATACGCTCTAAAGTTAGAATGTGGGCAAAAAGCATTGCCATTGTGATGATAAAGAATAACATTGCTGTTGTTTTTGTAGATTCTACTAAAATACGAGGTAAATCTTTAAGTCTTAAATCTTTGTGGATGAATAGTCCAACTGCTAATCCGATGAAAACAGCTACAGCAGCTGATTCAGTCGGTGTGAAAAGACCTGAATAAATACCACCAATAACGACGATTGGCAATGAAAGACTCCAAATGGATTCACGGAAAGCCTTAAATTTCTCGGCGGATGTTGCCTTTGGAGCAAGCGGGTATTTATTTTTCTTTGCAACTAGATAACTAACAAATGCAAGTAGACTTGCTAACATAAGGCCTGGAACAATACCTGCTAAGAACATTTTACCTACTGATTGTTCAACTGTAACACAGTATACAATCATCGGTACACTTGGTGGAATCAAGATTCCCAATGAACCTGCTGTGGCAATCGAACCAACGCCATATTCTTTTGGAAATCCCATTTTTGTCATCGCTGGAATCATAATACTTCCAATCGCGACTACTGTTGCCGGAGATGATCCGGAAATGGCTGCAAACAGGGCACAAGCCATAATTGCGGCAATTGAAATACCACCTGGTAAATGTCCGATGAAGGCATTTGCTAGGTTAATCAGACGTTTTGCAACGCCACCTGTAGTAAAGACATTACCTGCTAATACGAAAAACGGAATCGCCATTAACGGGAAGTTATCGAGTCCTGAAAAAATTTTACCTGCTAAATCCGGTAGTGGGTCTGTCGTAAAAAAGTAAATTACACCGAAAGAAGCGACTCCTAATGAAATTGCAATTGGTAAACCAATAAATAAACATAAGAATAATAAAGAAAATACCGCTAAAGCTGCACTTCCAATCATAAATGAATAAATAACACCGACCAATGCTAGAACAATAAAGAATAATGAACTATATTTTTTTAATGGTGTTCCTGACTTTGGCATCATAGGTTGCTCTAATGTTTGTTTAGGGACTGCATTCATTTTAATGTACACCGCCTTCCTGCTCTGCTAATAATTCTTCAGTTGGGGTTTTAATTGCTTTAATTAATTCTTGAAGGTAACGGAATGTCATTAATGTAAATGCTACTGCAACGATCCCTTTTGGAATATACATTGGGATTTCCATCTCTGGGGACACTAAACCAAATTGGGCTAAAATTGCAATATGCTGATATCCAAGAATGGCAACGACAAGGCAGAACAAAATATTTATGCTATACACAAAAAGGATCATCCCTTTTTGTAAATTAGGTGAAAACTGCTTTATAAGTAAATCTACACCGAGATGAACTTTTTCACGTACACCAATTGAAGCGCCAACCAAACCAACGAAAATCAACAAATAGTTAACCGCTTCTTGTGTGAATCCTAAACTTGAACCAAAACCTCTACGTAAAATAACCTCAATAAAAGCAAAACTTGTTGCAAGCGATAAGGCAAGGCCGCATAGCAATTCCTCGGCTCTTGAGATAATTTTATTTAAGAAATTCATGTTTTCACATCCCTTATCATCATACTTATGTCGAAATTTGTCTGATAATAGTTTTAAAAATAAGGGGCATATCAGCCCCTTATTTTGTTCAGTCTGTCCAGCTCCAGCGCCTATCGCCTAGCAAACTTCAGGTCTCCTCCCTACGATAAGTCAACATCGATTCGCTTACGCTCATCGTGTTTCCTATATCTCAGTCGAAGCCCCTCCAGTTTGTACGGCGATGAGCAAGGCGCTTACGCTTTTCTAATTACCAAAGTGCTTTTGCAGCATCGATTAGATCTTTACCGATTTCTCCCTCAAATTGAGAGTAGATAACAGACATGGCATCAACCCATGCTTGTCTTTCTTCTTCTGATAATTCAATGATTTCTGTTTTGCCAGTTGCTTTGATCTCAGTTAATTGCTCATCATTTACACGCTTACTATTTTCACGAACCCAAATCGTTGTTTCATCTAAAGCTTTTTCTAATTGTGTGCGAACATCTTCAGGAAGACCGTTCCAGAAGTCAGCGTTTGTAATTACAGCATAACCAAGATAACCATGGTTGCTCATTGTAATATATTTTTGAACTTCATTCATTTTTTGAGAGTATATGTTAGACATTGTATTTTCTCCGCCATCGATTACGCCTTGCTCTAATGCACTATATACTTCACCAAATGCCATTGGCGTTGGATTTGCGCCAACTGCTTTAAATTGAGCTTCAAGTACTTTACTAGACATTACACGTAACTTTTGACCTTTGAAGTCAGCAGGAGCTACAATCTTTTTGTTTGAATGTGTTTGTTTGAATCCGTTATCCCACATATCTAGACCAAGTAAGCCTTGATCTTCAAGCATTGTAAATAGCTTGCCACCGATTTCAGGGCTTTCCATCGCTGCTTGAACGCCTGCTTCATCTTTGAAAATGAATGGTAAGTCAAAAAGAGTCCATTGTGGATATAATTTTGTAACAACTGATGTTGAAGGAGCAGCTAATTGAACGTTGTTTTGCTGTACTGCTGCTAATACATCCTCATCTTTATAAAGCTGAGAGTTCGGGAATACTTGTACTTCAACTTTACCATTTGTATATTCTTCAGCTAGTTTTTTAAACATTTCAGCTGCTTGACCTTTTGGTGTATTTTCAGCAACTACGTGTGAGAATTTGATAATAATTTTTTCATCACTTGCGCCGCCTTCTCCACCTTCTTTAGAAGTGCTTTGTTGTGATCTTGCGCCACAGCCAGCTAGGATACCAACCATGAGTACTGCTGCGAGCATCATCATAAGCCACTTTTTCATTTAAAAACCCCCTAGATTTGTTTTAAATTCATAAAAACTATTAAAAATATTTTGTCTCTTTTGTTTATTATGAATTTACTATTATAGTACAGATGATGTCTATTTTTGTTAACAATTTGGTCATATTGTACCTTTTGGTCTTTTTGGTATGAAAACGTTAACGATGTTGATCTTAATAGAAAAGGAGGACCTTTAGGCCCCCCTTTAAATGGTTGTTGAAAAAATAATTGTAAGTGATCTATAAAATTATTTCCCCTTTGTTATATAACGGTTTATCGGCCTTCCAATCCCGCCGTACTGGACGTCAATTAAGATATGTCCGCTCTTAGCAAGGTAATCTAGGTAACGTCTTGCTGTAACTCTTGCAAGGCCAACCTTTTCAGCTACCTCTTCTGCTGAAAGAGGCTGTTTTTGTTCATTTAGGTAGTTCATAACCTTTTTGAACGTTACTTCATTTAAGCCTTTAGGTAATTCAAAATTTGATGATTCATAGTCTTCCTTTTCAAAGCGAATTTGATCCAAATCCTTTTGTGTAAGGGTCCCCTTGCTGTGAAGTTGATTTCGGAATGTCCGATAGTTTTCCAGCGACTTTTTTATCCGTTCAAATTTAAAAGGTTTCATAATGTAATCAAACGCGCCGTTTTGAAGTACATTTCGAATCGTCTCCATATCGGTCGCAGCGGTAATGGGAATGATATCAACAGTAATGGCCTCTTTTCTAATTTGATGAATCGTTTCAAGCCCATCTTGAGCAGGCATGAAAATATCAATGAAAATGAGGTCGGGCTTTAACTTTTTGATCATTTTAATTCCTTCATAGCCATTCCCGGCAATTCCTACAATCTTAAATCCCTCTATTCTCTCAATGAACTGACGGTTAACCTCTTGGACCATCGGATCATCTTCTATAAGCAAAACTCTAATTATTTGACTCGACATTCTTAAAACCTCCTGCAGGAAAATTTTCGTAAAAGGTAATTATAAAGGTTGTACCATGGCCTTTTTCGGATTCAACGACAATTTCACCATTTGCTTTTTTTACAATTTCCTTCACCAAATGAAGACCAATGCCATGGCCCTCTTCCCCTTTTGTTGAAAATCCATGCGTAAATATTTTTTCTTTAACTTCTTCATCCATGCCGTCACCATTATCCTCTACTAGTATGGAAGTTACATTCGGATATTGTTCCATACTAATGAATATTTGCTTATTTGTCTGCTCAACTTTTTGAAAGGCTTCAAACGCATTTTCTATTAAGTTCCCAATGATAACGACAAAATCATGATGGTCAAGTGGGGAAGGAAACCACCCCAAATTGCTATTGCGATCAATGACAACTTGGATTCCAAGCTCTTTCCCCCTGCTAACCTTACTTAATAACAAACCTGATAAGCTTTCGTCACGAAAGCTCTTCCCGAGAAATTGTGTTAGTTCTTGTTGTTCCTCAGTGATTTGAAAAACATAATCAAGAGCCTTTTCTTGATGATTCATTTGAATGAGGCCTGCAATCGTATGAAGTTTATTCATATATTCGTGGTTTTGGACGCGGAGAGCGCTTACAAAGGCTTTTACCCCCGTTAGCTCCTCTGCCAATTTCTTTACTTCTGTTTGGTCTTGAAAAATAGCTATGGCGCCGACTGTTTGATTGTTTACTTTAATCGGGATCTGGTTGGAATGAAGGATTTGATTACGTACATTTAATTCCTTGTTATAGATCGGATAATTATAAGTCAGAATTTCCGGTAAATAAGTATTAGGGACTACTTCGTAAATTTTTTTTCCGATCACATCCCCTGAAACCCCTAATAGTTGTTTTGCTTTATCATTAAAAATAGTAATAATCTCATTATTGTCTATAGCGACTATACCTTCGTGCATGGCATTAAATGTTTCTGTTCGTTCAACAAGTAAAGCGGCAATTTCATAGGGCTCTAGATGAAAGATTTGCCGTTTGATATGATTAGCCAAAATCCATGAACCCCAACCTCCAAAGAGGATAGATACGATTAATGTAGTAATAATTTCAAATTTAAGGCTTGAGATAATTTCGAATACTGTCGGAAGCAAATAGCCAACTAAGACGACTCCGATTTGCTCGTGCTCATTATTCATGACCGGAACAAACGCACGGACAGCAGTACCTGATTCCCCTTGTGCTTTCATTGTATACGTATGTTCGGCAAAAGCGGGACCTTCATCAGTACCTTCCGATACCTTCCCTATTAAAGATCCTACCGGGTGTGACAATCTTACTCTATTCATATCGAGTACAACGATATAACTGGCGCCATTAATGATCCGGATGCGTTCAACAAGTGGGTTAATGGTGCTGCGTTCTTTTGGAGACCCATTAACGGTAGATCTAATACCGGGAAATTCAGCAACTGTTCTTGCGGTTATTAACGCCCGACCCTTTAATTCATCTTCTTTGACATTAATAAAGTTTCCGATTAGCCCGATTCCAATCATAAAAATTGAAAAACACATTATCATTAAAATAAAGCCCATGATTTTCCAACGAATTGGTATATTATGATACATGATGATAATACCTCTATAGTTCTGAATTTCTGAATAATGCTATATGTTAATTGTACCATGTTCGGACAGGTGTGATAAAATTATCTTAAAACTATTTTTATTATGGTGAATGTTATGAAAACCTTTCTTAGCACTTTTATTTTTATCTTTATATTTTTTATGTTTATTTTTTTTATTGGCTTTGGACCTAATGATGACTCAACATTGATCCCCTTTGATTACGAGCAGGAAGGGTTGAATAAACAAATTGTCATTAATTTTAGTCATGTTGTCGCAGAAAATACTCCTAAAGGACAAGCAGCCGATCGATTTGCAAAATTAGTGGCGGAGAAAACAAACGGCAAGGTACAGGTAGAGGTTTTTCCAAATGGGGTTTTGTATGCTGAAGGAGAGGAGGTCAATGCGTTAATCCGCGGAGAAATCCAAATGATTGCACCGGCCTATTCTAATATGACGGAGATTTTGCCAGAATGGCTTATATTGGATTTGCCCTATATTTTTAAGAATGATGAGCATGTTGAAGCCGTTTTAAATGGTGAAATAGGGGATGCGTTGCTTGATGAATTGAAAAAACACAATATTAAAGGGCTTGCTTTTTGGAGTAATGGATTTAAACAAATGACAAGTAATCGTGGACCTTTAAAGGCGCCAGCAGATTTTCTTGGACAACGATTTCGAATTATGCCGAGCAAAGCCCTTGAGGATCAGTTTCATGAATTAGGTGTAAAAACTAACGCGATGCCTTTTAATCAAGTATACCGTAATCTTGAGAGCGGTTACTTAGATGGTGGGGAAAATACGATTTCAAATATTTATTCCAAGGGATTTTATAAAATTCAAAAGTATATGACCATTAGTAATCACGGCTACTTAGGCTATTCGGTGATGATGAATCAAGAGTTTTGGGACACTCTTCCGAAAGACATTCAAAAAGATATTGAACAGGCAATGGATGAAACAACGGATTGGTTGTATACTAAATCGCAGGAAATTAATAATGAACAATTAAATTTGATCAAAACAACATCTGACATTCAAATTCATGTGTTAAGTAATGAAGAACGAGAAAATTGGATTGACTTTTTCCAACCTTTATATCAAGAATATGGTGAGAAGTACGGAAGAAGATGGATCAATGAAATTCAGAAACTATCGAACTAGACAAGGGGGAACAGCATGAGTGTAATTAAACTAGCAGTTATACCAGGGGATGGAATTGGAAAGGAAGTAGTACCAGCTTCCTTAAAAATATTGGATGTATTGGCAGACCTTCATGGGGGCTTAAGCTTTGAATATAAACAGTATCCATGGAGCTGTGAGTACTACTTAGAACATGGGGTCATGATGCCAGAAGATGGTATTGAGCAATTAAAGGACTCTGAGGCCGTCTTTCTAGGGGCTGTGGGCAATCCGAATCTTGTAGCCGACCATCTCTCTCTTTGGGGATTATTAATTAAAATTCGCCGTGAATTCGAACAGGTTATTAATGTTCGCCCGGCACGCAGCATGAAGGGAGTTACGTCCCCATTAGCCAATCCTAAAGATTTTGATTTACTGGTTGTCCGTGAAAATTCTGAAGGTGAGTATAGTGAGTCAGGTGGACGAATCCATAGCGGTGAGGATGAGGTAGTGATCCAAAATGCTGTATTTACTAGGAAGGGCACAGAACGGGTAATGCGTTACGCTTTTGAACTAGCTAAAAAGCGCCGAGGCAAGGTAACAAGTGCAACAAAATCAAATGGAATTGTCCATAGTATGCCGTTCTGGGATGAGGTATTCCAACAAGTAGCTACTCAATATCCTGGCATACAAACAGAATCCAGACATATTGATGCGCTCTCAGCCTTTTTTGTCACCCGGCCTCATGAATTTGACGTGATTGTTGCAAGTAATTTATTTGGAGATATTTTAACTGATATCGGGGCGGCGATTATGGGAAGCATCGGTATTGCACCAGCTGCCAATATAAATATAAACGGAAAGTATCCTTCGATGTTCGAGCCTGTTCATGGCTCAGCACCAGACATTGTTGGAAAGGGCATAGCCAATCCGATCGGTCAATTATGGACCGCTTCAATGATGTTAGATCACTTGGGATATCAGGATTTAGGAAAAAATCTTTTACAAGCGATTGAAGGAACATTGGAGAGTGGGATCAAAACTCCTGATCTTGGCGGTACGAGCAAAATGGATGATGTCGTCCAAGAAGTAATAAATCAATTAAAAAATATGTAAATGTGTGTAAAAGCCGATGAGCAAGGTGCTTGCGCTTTTCTCCTCCTTCATAATTTCTTTATAATTTGCTCACAGTTTATCAATGGTTAATCAATTTCCTTACTTCTATACTAAAAGTAAAGATAGTACTTATAGATAAATAGTTGGAGGGAGGAACATTGAGATGGAAAAGAATCAGAAGAAGTTGTTGGGGTTCGTTTTTGCAAGTTTAATAGTCTTTACAGCAGCATGTTCGGGGGGACAGCCATCTAGTCAATCAGTCTCACAACAAGGACAAGAAGCAAACAAGGAAACTAGTTCTGAGAACAATCAAGGTATTAATGCAATGGAATTAGCTTATAATCCTCCGAAAATAGAAGAACTTGAGGGGAAGGATGATCCGCTAAGCGAATCAATCAAACGAGGTTATACGTACGTTAACGAGTCAGATACAGCACTTGATCAGTATGTAGGGAACAAATTGTCTTGTACTAGCTGTCATGCTGGTGCTGGTGTAGGTGAAGCATCTTCACTAGTAGGGGTAACAACGGTATCTCCAGAATATAATCCTCGCGCAGGGAAGGTAATGAGCATTGAAGATCGTATCAACGGCTGTATGGTTCGTAGTATGAATGGTGAGAAATTGCCGCTTGATAGTCAGGAATTAAGAGATATGGTTTCATATTTACAATATATTTCAACCGGTGTCCCAATTGGTGCTGATATACCATGGAGAAAGCCAAATACGATGAAAGTAGAAGATATACCGGAAACAGATTTAGTCCAAGGGGAAGAAATTTATAAAAAATCATGTATTGCATGTCATGGTGCCGACGGTGAAGGAATTGGCGCCAATACTGGTCCAGCTGTATGGGGAGAACACTCATTTAATGATGGTGCTGGGATCGCTAGGCTTTCCACTGCAACTAAGTTTATCCAAAGAAACATGCCAGTTGGTCAGGAAGACAGTTTGACACTCGAAGAGGCAGCGAATGTGGCGGCTTATATTCTTTCACATGAACGCCCTAAATGGAAGGGCAGAGAAAATGATTGGCCAAAAGGTGGGGCTCCAAAAGACAGTCCTTATTATGATGAGTTAAAAAGTGTTAAAGAAGGTCTTTAAAAATTGAATGTTTGAAAATTTGTTGAATTTTAGTAGCTGAGGACCTGAGTTGTCTTCGGCTACTTTTGTTATACTAAAACATACTTTAGTTTTGAGAAGAGGGTGCATTCTATCATGTTTAATGTCTTTATTGTTGAGGATGAACAAACAATAGTTGACGTTCTTCATGCTTATTTTGAAAAAGAGGGCTGGGCTGTCAACTCTGCAACAAATGGTTCCGACGGATTACATTTGATTAAAATCCTTAATCCCGATTTTATTATACTCGATTTAATGTTACCTGATATTTCTGGTGAGGAAATTTGCAGGGAGATTCGAAAAGAGTCAAATGTTCCCATTATTATGTTAACAGCGAAAACTGCGGAAGAGGATCGGATTCAAGGAATTGAAATGGGGGCAGATGATTATATCTTAAAACCATTCAGTCCTAGAGAATTGATTGTAAGAATGAAAGCAATCTTAAGAAGAATCGACAGATATGCTAACAGAGGGGAATTAACATTCAACAATCGCGATTTAATAATCAAAGAAAAGGAAAATGAAATTATAGTTAACGGGAAGCAGATTGAATTAACACAACTGGAATTTAAATTGCTTACAGAAATGGCAAAATCACCGGGTATTGTTTTTAGTCGATCTACTTTATTAAAACTAATACAGAGTGATGGTTTTTATGAGGGATATGAACGATCTATTGATGTCCATATTAAAAATATCCGCAAAAAAATGGAAGTAAATACGAAACGGCCTCAATATATACAAACCGTATTCGGGGTAGGTTATCGGTTTGGAGGGAAACCAGATGCTGCGCTCATTACATTCTAAACTGTTATTCTATTTTGTTGTTTTATCGCTTTTAAGCATTTTTCTAATGAGTATTGCATTTAGGCTTGCGTTTGATGATTGCTTCGCTACCTACTTAGATCACCGACGTGAAGATGAAATTGCAAGGTTTATCAATGTGATTAGCGGTATGTATCTAACGGAAGGATCACTTAATAAAAGAAATTTTGCCAATTCCAGTGAATTGCAAACGTTAATATCGTACCAAGCAGTATCGGAGGGCTTATTTTATGAAATCAGAAATATAGATGGTGTTAAAGTTATCGATTCAACGAACTTAATAAAGGATATAATGGGAATTACGATTAATTTTGAAAATAAAGAATCAGTATTAAAGGACTTAGGGCTTAACTCGGAAACAAAATCCTTATTTCTAAATAATGAACAGGTTGGGACGATTACTTCTTATTATAAGCTTGGTTATAAAAAGGGTGAATTTGCGTTTAAGGAAAGATTGAACAAGCATATTTTTGTAGCAGAAATGACGATGGTTTTAATTTCCCTCATGGTAAGCTTCTTTTTTTCAAAAAAATTAACGACAGGGTTGAGATATGTTTCTAATAAAGCCAAGGAGCTGCGGAGTAATTTAAATGTGAGGATTCCAGTAAAAGGGCTGTCTGAAGAAATAGCTGCAGTGGCGGGTTCAATTAATGAACTTGCCGAATCGTTAAGCTATCAAGAAAAGCTAAGAAAACAATATTCATCTGATATGGCTCATGAATTTCGGACGCCGATATCAACATTAAGAAGTCTTATCGAAGCCTTTCAAGATGGAATATTACAGCCAACAGCAGATAGGCTTGAAAAATGCCATTCGGAATTAATGCGTTTAGTTCGATTAGTGAATGAGCAGGAACAGTTAATGGTTGCTGAAAATCCTAAACTTAAACTCCAGATTGAACCTATTTCATTGTCTGAAGAAATTTTAAATATCAAAGAGGTTTATACACCCGGTTTTCAAAAAAAGAATATAGTATTAGAAATTAAGGAAATACCAACAGACGTGAGTTTTTTAGCTGACCGAGACCGATTTAGCCAAATCATTTCAAACATTTTAATGAATTGTTATAAATTTACCGATGAAAATGGACAAGTTACAATTAGTGCTAATGATAATAACGATTTTATCGAGATCATGATAGCGGATAATGGGATGGGAATTTCAGAAGAGGACCTTCCGTATGTTTTTGAACGGTTTTACCGTGGTGATAAATCCCGCGTCCGACAGACTGGAGGCAGTGGACTTGGGTTATCCATTGTCAAGGCGTTAGTTAGTGCCCAAGAGGCAACAATTGCAATAGAGAGTAAAGAAAAGGTTGGAACAAAGATCATCCTTTGTTTCCCGAAATATTTTGTATAAAAAAAAGCGCATGTACTCACATGCGCAAACATAGGGAGAAAATATTTTATTAATCAGATACTGATTACAAAAATAATATAACCAAAGTATACAATAAATAAACAATAAATGAAATAGATTTGAAATATTTGTGGTAAATAATTAATAAGATGACCAAATTTCTAATAATAAGTCCAAAATTTAACCTATGTAGTTATTAATGTAAATGTTTGATTTCATCCTCGGTCAACATCTGGTTTTGACCGACACCTTCTTGGGCCATCTTACTTTTGAATTTTTCAAGCATATATAATCCAACCATACTATAAAGTTCCTGTTCATTCATTTCTTCGATTAGTTCAAGGATGTCTTTTCTTTTTAATGCTTCTAAAACAGAAAAGATGATAATGTCCGCGTCTTCCTCATCACCGGTTAATATATGGCTATACATCTTATAAAGATCATCAATCAACTTTTTCATACAATCACTCCTCTACCGCTCTTGATTTGTTTTAGCTTTCCGTTACCCTCTTAAAAAAATGCATAGTTTAACTTCATTCAGCAGAAGTCTCCCACTTCCATAAGTGGTGAGATGAATGCAAATTAGTAATTTAAATTCAGTAGGGGGTACAAACCCCTGCTGAATAAAGTTAAAGCCTCCGGCGGATGCCTCAGATTTTAAAAGGTAGTTTTTCGAGCAAGCTCGAAAAAATCTGGGCGCAAATACGCCAAGGCGAATTTGATCAGGTTTATTTATATTCCATTAGGCTTTCATACAAGCACCATTCTTTTTGTTTAATAAACTATAGGGACAAGGAGGTGTTGCGAAAATAATGGAACAATTGGGAAGTTTATTGAAATTCTTTATAGCAATTGGTGGCTCGATCGTTTCATTTCTGTACGGAGGCCTCGATTCATTATTAATGATTTTTACCGGATTAGTCGTAATTGATTATGTTTCAGGCTTATTAGCTTCCGGCGCAGAAGGAAACTTATCAAGCCGTCTCGGCTTTAAAGGTATTGCTAAAAAAATTATGATTTTCGCTCTTATTGCTGTAGCCCATTTTGTTGACCAGTTGCTTGGAAATAACCACCTTATTAGAGACGCCACCATTTTCTTCTATATGGCCAATGAACTCCTATCCATCATTGAGAATGCAGGAAGGCTTGGAATCCCAATTCCGGACCTTTTGAAAAATGCAGTTACTCTTCTCCGAAATAAGTCAAAATAACCTCTTATGAATATTTAACCCATATCTGAGGGAAAAGTAAAGTATATATTATGTTTAACTTTATTCAGCATAATAAAGTTAAAGCCTCCGGCGAAAAAATTTGGGCACAACTACGCCAAGGCGCATTTGATATAAGGAGCGATTATTGATGGAAAAACAAACGTACTATATTTCAGTAGGAACTAGGGGGATTTCGCCAATAAAAACAGGTAGTCCCTTTGAACTGGAAATTGAAGCAACAGATGAGGAAATTAGAGCACTGCGCGGGACTTTTAACGAGATATATACGGCAGATGTGTCAGGATTTATCCGGGCTCATATTCCGTTTTTGGGATATCATAGCGACCCGGAAAACGACACGGTGGACATGGAATTAATGAATGTATACCAAATGCTTTACGACCTTGGCAAGACTGAAACGAAACAGCATATAGAATCTATGGGGATATTGACTAATCTAGATGGTGAAAATCACTCCACATTTTAGGAGTGATTTTTTTTGTAGACTAAGGAACGTCCATGTTATGATATTTAAGTAATAATTGAGAGAAAAAGATGGGGTTTTTTATATGATAAATTTTAATGATTATTATGGGAATGTCGTACAGCTTTCGTTTGAATACTTACCTTTTTCAAAAACACCAAAGCATGTATGGGTCATATGCAAATATAACGATCAATGGCTACTCACTATTCATAAAAAAAGAGGATTTGAGTTTCCAGGGGGAAAGGTAGAGCCGGGTGAAAGCCCTGATGACGCGGCACGACGCGAAGTAATGGAGGAAACAGGTGCTACGATAAGCTCGTTACATTATCTTGGCCAGTACAAGGTTCAAGCGAAACTCGATTTAATTATAAAAAATATTTATTTTGCCGAAATTGAACAATTACATCACAGGGATACATTTTTTGAAACAAATGGTCCCATTCTGTTGGATGAATTGCCAACTAATATTGGTTTAAATGAACAATTTAGCTTCATCATGAAAGATAAGGTACTTGAAGAAAGCTTAAAGCAAATAGAAAAGCTCTCATTCTGGGATTGAATGGGAGCTTGATTTTTCGTGATTAAACATTTTGATCCTATCCCCTCATGTAATTGAAATAGCCTCTCGGAAATCAAATTTCTGTTAAAGCTCTTGCCTATTGGCTAGGGTTTTTATTGCTCTTATTATTTAAAAAGTTAATCAAGATAATTAGAGTAATCATAATAATTGAATACAAAATAGATTTAATAAACGCTGAATCAAAAATATAATAAGAACTAAGTATTAAAGCAATAAAAATTAATATAAATCTAATAACCGAACTAAACATCTCTTCATCCCCCTTGTTAATAGATTTAGATTTTAATACTTAGCTATCGTTAAATACAAAAAAGGTGACAATGTATTTTGCTCTTATAATATTGTTACATCCTAACATTTTACATTAAAAAACGTTCAGCATAATTTTATTATTAGGATTACGCTGAACAACCTTTTTGTTACTAACTTGACTCTTGCAAAAAAAATGGTTACCACACAAAAAATCCCAAAAGGGGATGTTCCATTTCATGGTAACTGTACACTCAACTATCGTCAAGTGAAGATTGTTAATATTTATTTTTTTTCTTGTTTCTGATAATAAAACTAGCAATAAAAAAACATCCACACCCCATAATTATCTTAATTGTAAAGCCTATCGTTCCTATATTATCAATAGTTAACGAAAAGAAAAAAGCTCCTAGCAAAATAAATAAGGCAGCAAACAACCATTTCAAATTATTTAAATCCTCCCATTTTCTTATTAATTAAGGCTTATCAATAATAACCCCACACCGGGGTCACACTAACATTTCGCAGAAAATATACGATAAGCAAAATTCGATAAGGGATTATATATGTTTTCATACGCTAAGAGACACATTCACTAGTTAATACTCATTTTTGTAACAAAATGTGAGGATTAACAAAAAATGTTACATTTAGGAAAGGAAAGTTACATTTTAGGAAATAACATATTTAACATAAGCACATCATACAGAGGTGGAAAAAGCGAAAATTGCTTTTGGTGTAAAGTTGATTCTCTCAGATTTGTCCAAATTTATCGTTGTTTATGGGGTAGCTATTCTATTAGTAAATATATTTATATTATTTCTTTTCAGATGTAATAATTATGGTCTTAGTTTTGCCATCCCAAGTTACCTGCGCATTAAATGCTTCTAGAACAGATCTTATTGGGATATATACCCTATTATCTTTTATAATTATATTGGTATCATTTGCTACAGGCCATGTGTGATGTGGCTCTGATGAGGCAAGCGGCCAAGTTTCTGTCTTATATTGATCAATATAATTTTCACCAACAAAAATGCGTACATTTAAGTCATCTTTTGTCGCTATTACCACTCCTTGACTATACTCAATCCATAAGACTTTAGCACCAAATTCCTCCAGAACAACCCGGAAAGGAACTAGTATTCTGTTATTTTTATCAATAAATGGTTTTCCTGAATCGGCAGTGAACTCCACTGGTTTGTTATCGATAGTAACATTGATAGAATCGGAAGCAGCTACCACTCCATTGGAATTCACTAAAAAAGTAAAAAGCATAATAGCACATAGCCATAATTTTTTCATTTTACAAACCAAATCCTCTCATTAAAGTTAAATATTTCCACAACATAAACCATATAATAACAAACGCCGCACCTACCTTATAAGCGGCCTACTCTCAATGTCGTGAATGCATTTACGGAATTTGAATGTGATATGATTGTAAAATGGATGCAAAAGGGAAGGTTGCATCTAAGTTAATTTTTTGGACAAAAAAGTACATACTAAATTTGGTTATAAAAATTGAAATTCTTTTCGCAAATAGTTAATAAATTTTTCACTATTATTTATTTTTATATTAATATCACATGTAAACCATCCTTCATTAGAACAACTTGCAAACCAGATTTGATTATCGTTAAATAACATTAAATCTTCAGGGAGGTTCGGTGAAAGCCAACTAAATAACGAATCACTTTTCTTTTGTAAAAACTGTTTATTTTTTACATCTAACTTATATGTAGAATACATACGCTGTTGATTCTAGAAGTTTTGTAGTTTTTCATTCAGACTGTTCCTCCATTTCAATGAATGAATCCTGAATATCTTCAACTAATTCATAAAAGATGCCTCATCACAATCATTTTATCCGCCATCATATCTCTCCTTTTTACGAAAGCAAATGTATTACATTTGTGAGTTGCAACCTCTAACAAAAAATGATAATCAACACCCGTTAAATCCTCATTGACAATTGTAACCACCAAATAGCATCTCTCAGTTTAATATGGTTGCGTGTACACCATTTATATGATAGTATCTTAGATTTAACATTTATGCGGTTAGAACCAGCTTCTTTTTATCTTTTGGTTTAGTAAAATAAAAAATTAAGAAAAGACCAACAAAAGCAATTAGATATATAATAAACAGATAATAAATATTTTTTTGTATCCCTAGAATATCATCTAGATAAACAAGGATAAACATCCAGATAATTGAAAGTATAAACCTCAATTGAATCAGTCCTTATTTAATACAAAAAATAAGTGCGTATTATAGTAATTAAGGAAACCCATAATGAATTAAAAATGAATTAAATCTTTGGGTTTCCCATAACATAATTTTTAAACAAAAAGATTACAGCGTTTTATCTTTTTCTAATAGTTGAATGATTTCTTTATTTTGTGCAACTTGTATTTCACTATTTCTCTTAATCTGGTAAACCCATATTAAAAGAAAAATCATTGAAATGGGTACTACCATTACGATTATTGTGGATAGCAATCCTATAGCACTTGGTGCAACCATAAACTTTCCCTCCTTATTTAGTAAAATAGACCCTTGGCTTTTACTGAGCTATATTGGGGAAGGGGTTACCCTTTCCAACGAATAAATTTTCTTCCTACTTTGTAGGGAGCTTTTTTTTATTTTTATCAATATTCCAACTGAAAATAAGATGTTGGAATATTGATATGAAATAGGTTGAAAAAACCTTGACTTTTCAAAATACTCACAAAAAGGAAAAGTCACAAAAACGCGAAAGTGGTGAAAGGGCACCTATTACCAACCCTAGGTGGGGAAACGGCTTATCGAATGGGTAATCCCAAGCTTGGATCAAAAGAGGGAAATGCCATTCCATCGTTTATTCAATTATTTTAATCAGAATTACTTATAATTTCAGTAAAGCTAGGACTAACCAGTTATTTAGCAGAAAGTAGTGGGCATTTTTCTGATGAAACCCCGAAAATCTATTAAATTTAAATGGAGTGGCAAGCACTATAGCCTGTATAAGTAAAAGGGTTAACCAGTTTACAAAGTTAACCCTTCAGTACTGACGCTTTAAACTACCTTTGTTTTTTTCTGAATTGTCCAAGCTTATCATTAATGTTATAGACTTGCGGAAATTGTTAATACATTTTTATCTAATGTTGCCTTCGTCCAAGCAGTTGCTGAGCCTATTCCTAGTATAACATACTGTCCTGAATATTTAACCTCTTTATAATTACCGTTAGTTAGTTGTGTTGGATCTGGAGTAAATGCATCATTCGTTAAATAGCCGGTAACCGAATGAAAATATTTTTCGCCGACCCATATAAATCTGGATTGGTTTATATCCGAAGGCACATATACGTTAACATCAAATCCCATGGTTGTATATCCAGATGTTGCTCTAACTGCGTACCTTGTTGTTCCGTATGGAAAAGTGTGCGAATTTAGAGAAATAGGGCCATCCTCAACAGGTTCAATTGATATGGTAACTTCTTCTCCATCTTCGTTAACATAAGTAACTTCTTGTGGCTCATTCTTACTAAGATCAAATTCGGCTTCTATTATATTAGATTCGGCAGCATATGCTTCAGGTGAGTTGCTTCCCAATACCAAAAGACTAATTGCCGCAAATAAAAATCCTAACAACTTCAATTTTTTCATTTTTTTATTCCCCTCTTCTATATTATTTTTAGTAAACAAGTACCATACTACTATAGTGCTAATAACTACACACTGATAAGCTAGTAATCTAAAAACGGATTATAGACCTAAAAAAATTAATACTCTATTAACATGACTTAAAACTTAATTTAATAATTTCATTATTTTTCCCTCCATTTAGCCTTATTTTCTTTCTATCAATTTTCCGCACCCACACTATAAACACTAGTAGTGGTTAATTAAAATTTTAGGACAAAACATTTATAAATGACCGTATTTTTCCGAAAATTGAATATTATGCTCCTTTTTATAATAAAATGTGTGAATTACAAAAAAACGTTACATTTAGGAAGTAAAACTTGCCCTTTAGGAAAAATCAACCATTAAAATTACTTATTCTTTATAATTAGGTAGAAAAAAGGGGAGATGGAGAAACAGGAAAAACTATTTTTATTTCTATCTAGTAAGTATTAACACTCAATTTAAAAAGAAAGAGGGATTTTGATGAATAACTATCGTTCAACAAAAAGTTTACTAATTAAAAACCTTTCTAATCTTGTTATTGCCTTTAGTGGAATAGCTATTATCCAAGGATGTACCTTTTTCCTTCACGAGCAAGAACTACCAGAGATACTCAAAAATGAACATCCTTTTAAATAAGTAAAATTAAGGATGATTATTGCAGATGAAATGAGCCGCTTATGCGTAGTTTTGAGCCAGCGATTGCGGAAAATAGAGCCACCATTTGCGGAATTAAGAGCCACTAATGGTAACCGCTATTTTAAGGTGAGAGTCAGAGCCGCAGCAGAGCTGCTTGCCATTGACTGTAACGCCCGATTCTTTGCATTTGGTGGAAGGGGTCGGGGCCCCACCAGCGAATGCTTAGAATCGATTTGTCCGTGTTATCATGTTTGAGAAGGTGTGCCTTTTAGGCATTATTTTTGCCACACCTGCGATAGTTCCACAACACGGACAAAAGTTAAGTCAATGGTGGCGGACAATAGTATTCCCTCTATTTATCCTGCATTCCCAGAATTTATAACGATGGCGGTTCAACTCCAAGCGCTCGATAAAGTTCGATCTGTTTCTTTGTCATCTCGCCAAGGATGCGACCGTGTCCAGGCGCTTCAAACCGCTCTATCGT
>DULJ01000121.1 GCA_012840465.1 Caryophanales bacterium | reverse complement strand
GGGTTAAAATCCCGCCAGTCGGAGAAACTATAGACCAGCTGTATGCCGGTGCTGTAGACGGCAGGCAGTTCCAAGGCTTTGGACAGCCAGGCGGCCACCTCCTGCCGCTGGGCCGGCCGGTTCCGGTTGTTGAGCAGGTCCGCCTGTTCGGCGGGAGTGATAATGCCCCGGTTCGCCGCCACCTGGATGTAACCGTCCGCCCAGAACTGCTCCGCCGTGGCCGGCATTTGGCTGTTCTGGGGCCGTCGGGTCCGCGGGTTTTGGGCCAGCACTTCCGCCGCCACCTGGGCGTCGGCCTCCAGCCCGGCAATCCGGAGCACCAGGGCCAGGGCTTCCTCCCGCGTCAGCGTACCTTCCGGGCGAAACCTGCCCTGGCCGTCTCCTCGCACCACGCCCAGGGCCGCCATGCGGTAAATGGGCACCCGGGCCCAGTGGCCTTTTATATCGGAGAAATTGGCGGAGCGGTAAATGGTGTCGGCGTAGGGACTCTCTTCATAGGTAACGGTTACCGCCCCCAGGGCACCGGGGTAGCCCGGTGCCAGCAGGGCGGCTATCATCAAGATGGCTAAACCGGTTATCGCGTAACGTCTCAACTGCATAGCTTATCTCCTCAACCATACTGCCAGTTCTTGTCAGTGTTCCACAAGCATAAAGCGGCCGGTGGTCGTAATCCCGACGGTCAATTCCGGTGTGTTCGGCTTATTGGCCGCTCCCGTGTTCACCCAGCGCCCGGTGGCCGGGTTATAGGTGTACAGGGACACCTGCTTCCCGGGAGTAACAGCGGTGTTGTACCGCATCGTCAGCTGCACCTGCTGGTAGAAAGTGTTCTGCATGGTGCTGCCGGTTCCCTGCAGGATTCTCCATTCTACTGCATAAACCGGCGTCAGGATGCGGCTGCCTCTGGGCAGTGCCCGCAAAGCTCTTTCCGCTTCCTGCTGTCCCAAATCGGTAATAATCACTTCCGCATAGCCGTCGCCGGAAGCCAGAAGGCCCAGGGAAATGCTTGCCGCCGGGATAGACAGGCTGATGTTCTTGGCCTCCACGGTGATGGGCATGATGGCCCGGGACAGGGCGGCCTGGCTGATGCGGAGGACCTTACGGCCGGCATTCTGATACTGGGCTTGCGTAAAGTCGATGCGGTAGCCGGTACTCGCCAGGGCATTAGCCGTGGCGATGGTCGCCGTGGCGGTGCCGCTGCCGGTTTCCATCACTACTTTGTCCGGAACCAGGTCCGCTTCCGGGATCCTGCCGCTGCCGGTGCGGGCGGAGACGTAATAGCTGAAATCGGAAGCGCCCAGTTCATTGACCGCCCGGATTTGGAAATAGTAGGTCGTGTTGGGATCCAAACCGGTGGCGTAATACACGGTTCGAGTGGTCTGGTCGAGGAAGCGGTATGGACCGCTGCGGCTGGTGCTGATCCAGATTTCATAGTAATTGGCAAATTCTACTTCTTCCCATTCCACAGCAATGGTTTCGCGGTCTTTTCTTGACGTATCCACCCAACTGGGGGTCTCTGGAGCCGTGCGCGGCTTAGTATACCTGAAACCATTAGCCAGGG
Organism: Caryophanales bacterium; assembly: GCA_012840465.1. Lineage (GTDB taxonomy): Bacteria > Bacillota > Bacilli > Bacillales > Bacillaceae_J > Schinkia. The sequence goes on along the minus strand of DULJ01000121.1, from coordinate 1,831 downwards.
CAGCCCATCCCCCATCCGGGTTTATCACCCTGACTTCTTGCCAACCTACTTCCCCCGGAGGTGTTACGGCCGTAATAGTATTGGAATTAACTACGACAACATTAGTTGCGGGATTGCCGCCAATTAGCACCACGGCGCCCCGTTCGAACGGTCCACCGGTAATGGTGATGTCCGTACCACCTGTTGCCGGGCCTTCGCTCGGGTTGACGGATTCTATCACAATTTCCTTCGTCTTAATATATCTAAAAGCATTCGGCTTCACAGCCTGCCCCATGTCCGGGTTCAACACCAAAACATCGACAGTTCCTTCATCCCCCGGAGGCGTAATAACCCGTAATGTTTTGTAATCGATAAACTCTACTGTCGGTGCTTCATTCATGCCAAACCAGACCCGCGGCGGTGCACCGGTTTCTTCGTCTACTTTGAAACCAATACCGGTTATGATGACCTCTGTGTGCCCTAAAGTAGAGCCTTGGCTCGGTTCGACGGAGTGTATTTCGGGAAAACTCAGCGGGGCGATATACGTAAAAGTGTACGGTTCGGACATTGCCCCGTCATAGTTGATTACCACAACATCTTTGGGGCCGGGAGTATGGGGCGGTATCTTTATTACAATCTTAGCCTTGCCCTCTCCCGGTGTATCATCAATGAACAACACTTCGGCATTTTTGCCTCCAATGACCACCTGAGCTCGTTCACGGAAATCCGTGCCGTAGATGGTCACCGGCAAGCCACCGGCAGTCGGACCTTCACTTGGCTCGATGGAGGTTATAACGGGATTACTGTCCGGCACCAGGAATCTGAAAGCCTCTTTTTTGACGGCTTCCATGCCGTCAGCGTTGATGACCCTTACATCCCACCATTTTAAACCACCCCATTCTTTCAGTTTGTCCTCCAACTCTTTTTGATCCTCGGCGATACGTGGGGTGGTTAACGTGATTGTTTCTGAATCTATTACTACGACATTTTCAGCTTCCCATTCTCCAATATAAACGGCCCTCACATGGGGAGTAAAATCTCGTCCTCTGATAGTTACTTCAGTGCCACCCAGATAACTACCCTGATTTGGTGTAATGGTTAATATTTCCGGTTTGGAAGCTTCGTAAGTGTATGCTCTTTCAACAGTGTAACTTCCCAAAGCATCAGGGTCGGTGTTCGTAACTGTTACATCGACTGTTTCACCCGGCTCTCCGGGTGGAGCTATAACTTCCAAACGGTTATAGCGTACCGTTTTCAACTCTAATACTTTTTTTCCACCAAAATATACGTCAATATTTTCTCTAAATCCAATACCTTCGATCACCACCAGATTTCCTCCGGCGGCAGGTCCCTTGTTAGGAGAAATATTGGTAATCTCAGGTTTACTTCTTGGCAAAACATAGCGTATTTCAGATTGAGCTACACCACCATCGGGGTTGATGACAGTAACCGGCACGATATCAGGAACTCCAAGTGAGTGTGCAGGTGCCCTAACCACAATCATCTCCGGCTCCACAAAGAGAGCTATTGGTGCAAGCCGACTACCGAAATAAACTTTGACCCCTTGTTGGAAACCTTCACCGGTGATGGTAACCATGATGTTACCCGTAGTAGGAACCTCAGTGGGCTCTACTGACAAAATTTTAGGTAGCTGCCACGGGTTTTCATAGGTGAACCCATTTTGTTTGAGATATACGGTACCATCGGGATTGACTACCATGACATCAACCGGTCCTGGCTGCTCCCCCTCGGGGGTAGTTGCCGTTATATAAGTGTAGTTAGCTTTCACGTCCGAGGCCAATTTACCGCCAATCCACACCTCGGCAGCAGGACTAAAGTCTTCTCCAGTAAT
>DULJ01000032.1 GCA_012840465.1 Caryophanales bacterium | reverse complement strand
TTTTATTACACCACTTTTTCGCTGTTTTTGTTTACTCATTACAAGTCACTCCTATTATTTATACGAACATTTTACCGAACAATTATCCACAAGTCGAGAATTTTATAATTTCCTAAACAATAAAAAAACGGCAACTCTGCCGTATCAATAGTTGTTTGAATGGTGGATCCTAGAGGGATCGCCCCCCTGACCTCATCGCTACCAGTCAGGATCTCCTCCACAACCTCTATTTCGATTTCTTTATTCGATTTTAAGACCATCATACTTAATCACCTCGCGCTACTATCGCTTTTTTCTTTATGATTACATAATTGTAACGATTACGGCATTTAGAACTGCAAAATTTAGTAACTCAACTTTCGCACCCCAAAAATAGCCCTTAACCTTTGAAATTATTGATTATAACATAGATTAATTATGCTGCGTTGATTTTTAATCCGAAAGTACTGGTTCTTCCAAAAGGGTGGATTTTAACAAATCCACGATCCACATGAACGCATGGACAAAACGTATGTTTCCCATTTCATCGCAGCAAAAATGGGTGGGCTGTCCAATCGCTTTTGGATCCTCTTCTTCCCGCGAGCTTAATGCAAGCATGATATACCTACCGTGTGAAAACAATAGTAGTATGAGCTACTAGCGGCATCGTGAGCATACGAAAGCCCCTAACATACGTACCAGTTGTATGATCATGTACAAAAGCCAGCAGTTCAACAGCCTTACTGCGAGCCCGGCTATACAAGGAGTCATCTAAAAAAATCAATTCCTATCGTTTTCTAACATGTTCTCAAAAAACAAAAGGTCCCCATAAACATTGATAAATCAACGTTTATGAGGACTTAAACTTCTTTAAACTTAACGATTTTGTTTTTAAAGATACCAGTGGTCGGGGTCGAACCGACACTCCTTTTGGGAACACGATTTTGAGTCGCATATTATAGGCAATAGGATAACAAAGGTTGTAGGAACAAGGGTTAGAGCCAATCTTTCAACTCTTGCTTTTGTTCCTGCTTATTCAGGCTTCAAAAAATAGAATGTAGGGTTCCTGAATATTGTCAATTTTTCCATCGTTCTTGATTCTTTTTCTATCCCTTCTTGTGTCACTTCAAAAATCTTCTTCAAGAGAATCTACTAAAATGCACCCTTTAATAGTAGATTATAATAAGCTTCTTTTTCCAAATTGTTACTACTTTTCAAAACTTCAATTGTAGTATCTACACTATCCCTAACCAAAGCGAATACTTGTTCCAATGTATCATAATCATTGCTCTCCAATCTGTGTAGAACAACTGACATAGTAGATTTAACATACTCGCTTAGATGTTTAATAAACAAGTTAATATTATAATGAACCTGAGCAGAATGAACAATCGAGTTTCTTATACGGTATAGTCTTTGAATGTGGCGGGTAACATTTTCTTTATGGGTTTCAATCACTTTAGATGCTTTTCTTCCATCGTTTAATATAGCCTTTAATTGTCTAAATCTGTATCCCAATAATGTGTTTAAATCATCACAACTTTCCATTATTATACTTGATTTGCTTTCATCCAAGAGGAGATAAATTGCTTCATTCGCTTTTATATGACCTATATAAATTGGGTTTTCATTTCCTTTTTCAATAATTTGTACATTACACCTATTACAATCTTCAAGAAAATTCTTTACTAAACTATAAATATAATTATGGGATGAAGTAGCACCTACAACCATCTTCACATTTTCAATACCACCATCTTTTTCTTTTGTCTGCACAAAAGATTCCAAGCCAATCCAAAGATTAAGAAAAGTTGATTGTGGTGCTAAAGACTCCTCACTTATTCGAGAAAATTCAAATAAACTATTAATCTTACGATTTAACGGATTCCCCTTTGCTCTGTTAAGTTGTCCCCAAACCACATCAATTATTGAGTCTGGAGCAAGATACTTTTTCTTATTTGATACTAAGGATACAGTAATATTTCTTGTAAAGTGCTTACCATCAGGATTTATGACAATTGGAGATTTGTTTATATCTGGCATTCGATATCCATAGAAGCGGAGTATATCCATTTTATCGGTTATTTCCTGCCACGCACCATTTATTGCTGAATGAACATCATATGCCCTTGAGATAACCCGAATATAGGTTTTACTTGGTGAAATGTGGGAACTTAATGAACCATCCGTATAGGTTGATAGGACTGAATCACCAACTAACAATTCAAGTCTAAATTTATTGAACTTTGCTTTTAATAATTTTGATATAGATTCGGTTACTTGAAATAGACAGACATATTCATTCTTCTCGCCAAGAATTGCATTAAAGAAGCCTTCCCATTTATCTGCATCATAATGTCTAAGTATTTCTTCTCTTATTAATTCATACAGCCTTTTGGAAGACCACCCTTTCCCAAGCAACTCACTTACTAATGAAAGCATTAAGGCCTCTATTTTTTCAAATTCAGTACATTTATTTTGGTCTTCTACATCTTGAGCAAGAATGTATGATTTCAATTCTTCAACAATCCAAATCAAATAGTTTCTCTCTAAATGACGAAGGACATATCCTAATTGATATACTATAGAATATAATTTGGACTGCTGATTCGCTTTCGGACAACTTTTTAAACTATTACTTATTATTTTAAAGTAATTTTCTGCTTTTTCTTTTAATAACCCATCAGTATTAATAATTTCATTTGCTTCATCAAATACTAATTTGAGATGATGATCATTATTTTTTATTTCCTCATTCAGCATTCCTTCACAAACATATAATACTTCTCTCAGTGCTTGATGCGAATTCAAATAACGTGCTGAATACTTACTATGTGTGTTAACATTTAACAACTCTAACCATCTTTGTATAAAAAATAATTGTTTGTTATTAAACGTGCCATACGTTAATATATCAGCATTATTTATCCCCTTCTCCATTTTCTCACCTTCTTTTCATTGACTTTTTCATCAATTGAGTATAAAATATTATAAAAATCATAAACATAATATTGATAACAAAGGAGCCCCAATGGATTTTTGAGGTACAATCCCAACCCATTGATTAAGCTCCTTTTATTTACTTTTCTAAATACATTTCGATTTCTCTTTCTATAAAAGGGAGTTTTGGGGATAACCTCTTTTTTCTACCCCCATGATAAATACATAATCTCAATCTTCATCTCTATGTCTATCAAAAGATTGTATTATTAAGAAAATAGCATATTCAATCTCACCCTTACAGAGCTATCAAGGTTACAAGTTCTTTTCCGTAGTTGCTCAAACAAATCCAGCATTTCTCCAGTTAAATCAGGAAAATCCTCAATTGTATAGGTTTCAGTCTCATTTTCATTTATCTTTTTCTTATATTGGGATATGGTTTCCTCTGCAAGATTCGGATACTCCCAAACCATTATTGCTTTCTCAGCAAGTATTTTTGCACGATTTATTATTTCTTGTTCATTCCATGTTTGAAGTTGTCCTAATCCACTATTCAAACGTAGAGGGCTGTCCGCAAAACCATCCTGCATATCTCTTTTTACCTTGAAGGGTTTATCACTCATTTCTGAGTTATATCTTGTAAGAGTCCAATTACCTATTGTATGAAGGTAAGTATTTTGAACTTCCTTCCAATTTTCCCGGGGCCTTTTCTCCACTTTGGTGACAGATTTTCATTTTGAGGCATGATATGTTCGATTGTATAAGCCTAAATATCCACAATTTCTTTTCGATTAAAATTTTCTAACTTCCTTAACAAATAATTGCGGTTTCTATTTACGCCTTAACTAGCGTACCTTTATCAAGTTGGTATTCGTAAGTGTTAAATAGGAACGTTACTACCGTCTTAGCGGAGTTAATGACCATTAACGCATGGTACATATTTACCTCATATCTTCTATGGTGAGCATCTCCGTTTTCGTTCCTTATTTCAGCAAGTCCGTTAACAATGTTAATTAATCCGCTCAATACCTGCTTTAACGGTTTCTCTAAATTAGGGTTATCGGTATTTAAGTTTAATTCCTTCCGTACCCTTGTAAACAACGCAGGTAAATCAAGTTTATCTTTTAAACTTTCCCCCGTAATGTTAACGATTATTTCGTTACAAACACCCTCTACTAAGGAATGGGCACTGGTAATGGCTCCCGAATAATCCCCATCTGCAAACCTTTTATCGCACTTTGTTAAGTCCTCTTTAATATGGGCAAATGTTAAACGGTCGGGTACTTCGCTTTTAACGTGAATAATTTTAACGTCTAACTGCTCTTCTTCGAAGATATCTATGTATTCGTTAAAGCTAGCCCTAACAATATTCCTTAGCGTATATTGGCTATCGTACTCGCCTATATCTGCGGTTAAATCGGAGACTGCTTCGTCAATAGTACGGCTTGTCGTAATAAAGCTAGGTATTGTTAGTTTCCGTTCTTTGGCGATTGCTTTGATAATAGAACGGCTCTCTTGGTACAATGCATCGGGTACAGACCAATCCGCAAATGGATCAGCGTTTTTACTATCAAAATACTCGTTTATTGCATTGGATAAATTAATCTTCGTCTTTTCTAGTATCTCTATTGCGTTCATTTACCGCTCCCCTTTTACAATATTATCCTTTAAAACTATTATATCACCGCTATTAAGCGTTGGGGAGATAGATTAGTTAACGGTTAAAACTACTTTTAAGCATACGTAATAATGGTAACGGCTAGTTAAAACTAACGGAAAGCATTCCGCTAATATATGTAAAGTAATATTACGGGTAGATGGCATAGCGGTCACGTATTCGTTTTTTATCTGTCGTTTGCATATAAATGGCAATCGTCAATAAACTCCTATTTTACGTAAACAAGGCGTTAACCATGCGTACGATATTCGGTAGCTAGTAGGCACACGTTTCATACGGTAATAAATCGTGCGTAAACAACGCAAAAAACGCTTTACCCGTAGGTAAAACGTTATGTATAAGTTTGGTAGCGGTCACAGGACTTGAACCTGCACGCCCTTGCGAGCACTTGATTTTGAGTCAAGCGTGTCTGCCATTCCACCAGACCGCCACAAGTATTAAGGAATGTGTTACGTTTGTTTTGCCATAATGTTAACGCGCTAACGCTTACTGTACGATTTTGAGTCGTGCGCGTCTGCCAGTTCCGCCACACCGGCATAGGCAATAAATATTATAAAATTTAAAATAGTGCCGAGAACCGGAATCGAACCGGTACGATAGTCACCTACCGCAGGATTTTAAGTCCTGTGCGTCTGCCAGTTCCGCCACCCCGGCAAAGGGTTATAAAATTAATGGAGGCGGCAACCGGATTTGAACCGATGGTAAAGGTTTTGCAGACCTCTGCCTTACCACTTGGCTATGCCGCCATTGGAGCGGAAGACGGGATTCGAACCCGCGACCCCCACCTTGGCAAGGTGGTGTTCTACCACTGAACTACTTCCGCAAGTATTGAATTAAATGGCTGGGCTAGCTGGATTCGAACCAGCGAATGACGGAGTCAAAGTCCGTTGCCTTACCGCTTGGCTATAGCCCATTGAAAAAGCTTCATGATAAGTCATCATTGAATATTCTTCATGAAATTGCATCGCAAAAATTATTTTGATATGGACTAATACATAATTGTATAGTTTTAAAATAAAGGGCGACTGATGGGGATCGAACCCACGTATGCCGGAGCCACAATCCGGTGCGTTAACCACTTCGCCACAGCCGCCATCATATAATTTTAAATTGGCAGGGGCAGTAGGAATCGAACCCACGCTGGAGGTTTTGGAGACCTCAGTTCTACCGTTAAACTATGCCCCTATTAAAATGGTGGAGGGGGACGGATTCGAACCGCCGAACCCACAGGGAGCGGATTTACAGTCCGCCGCGTTTAGCCACTTCGCTACCCCTCCGGATGGTGCCGGCTAAAGGACTTGAACCCTCAACCTACTGATTACAAGTCAGTTGCTCTACCAATTGAGCTAAGCCGGCAATAAATATGGTGGCTCGAGACAGAATCGAACTGCCGACACGAGGATTTTCAGTCCTCTGCTCTACCGACTGAGCTATCGAGCCACAATGGCGGTCCCGACCGGGATCGAACCGGCGATCTCCTGCGTGACAGGCAGGCATGTTAACCGCTACACCACGGGACCATTAGGAAAAGATATTATTTTTTGGTTGCGGGGGCAGGATTTGAACCTACGACCTTCGGGTTATGAGCCCGACGAGCTACCAGACTGCTCCACCCCGCGATAGTATGAACTTGAATTATATTATGGTGGAGGATGACGGGATCGAACCGCCGACCCCCTGCTTGTAAGGCAGGTGCTCTCCCAGCTGAGCTAATCCTCCGAAATGGTGACCCGTACGGGATTCGAACCCGTGTTACCGCCGTGAAAGGGCGGTGTCTTAACCGCTTGACCAACGGGCCGAAGTATATTGTAAAAGTGGCGGAGAGCGAGGGATTCGAACCCTCGAGACAGTGTTAACCGCCTACACGATTTCCAATCGTGCTCCTTCGGCCTCTCGGACAGCTCTCCATGGCTCCACAGGCAGGATTCGAACCTGCGACCGATCGGTTAACAGCCGATAGCTCTACCACTGAGCTACTGTGGAATGAAGCTGAATATTATATGCCTGGCAATGTCCTACTCTCACAGGGGGACAGCCCCCAACTACCATCGGCGCTGAAGAGCTTAACTTCCGTGTTCGGAATGGGAACGGGTGTGGCCTCTTCGCCATCATTACCAGACATATAATTACCAAAGGACAAGTTTAATTATATATAATTCTTGCAAATTATTCAATAGTTTGTTCCTTCAAAACTAGATAATCTTCATTCATATTTACCGTGCATTCACTGTCCAGCTCCGGCGCCTAGCGCCTAGTGGACTTCACCCATCTCCCTACGATAAGTCAACATCGAATCGCTACGCTCTTCGTGTTTCCTTTATCTCAGTCGATGTGCTCCAGTCCATACGTCGCTAAACAGGCGACTTCGCTTTTCTATTGTCCAGTTCCGCAAGCTAAGCCGTACGTCTGTTTCACACCCTCCGTCGAAGTCAAAAAGCGACTTCTCGTCGGGTGCTCCAACAGCCTAGCGGCTTGAGCAAGCTTGCTCCACTTTTCTATTTGGTTAAGTCCTCGATCGATTAGTATCTGTCAGCTCCACGTAT
>DULJ01000031.1 GCA_012840465.1 Caryophanales bacterium | reverse complement strand
TTCTTCTCCTTTGGCCAGAACGCTGACAAAAAAAGAGCTTGTCAAAGAGCTGGTACCAATAAAGCTATATTATAAACTGGTTTCCAAAAGGGAGTATGGTGAACTTGTTCAATCATACTGGATCGAAGGATCAATTGCGCAATTAAAAACACCTGCCAGGATCATGTTTAAAATAAATAACCAGATAATTTATATGTTAAAAACTATCAGTTCGATTAAGGGTAAAAGTTCATGTTAGAAGTACTAAGGAAACTAAAATCATTGTTGATTTATTGTTATATTAAAACGGTTGACACTATCAATCAAGAGTTGACATGTGCAGAAGAACTGGTAACAGAGTTAGCAAAATACGATGTGATTTCGTTTGATGTTTTTGATACATTAATTTTTAGACCATTTAAAGAACCGACTGATATATTTGAGATAATAGGAGAAAAACTTAACAGTAAATATTTTAAAGAAAAAAGAGTAAGAGCTGAGTTAAAAGCTCGAAAAATGTTAAACAAAGAAATTTCAATTCATGATATATATGAAATCATGGAAGAAGAAACAGGAATTAGAAAAGAAACAGGCATAGATATTGAATTTCAAACAGAAAAGGAACTATGCTATGCAAATACGTATCTGATGAAAGTTTTTAATACGCTTGTAAGTATGGCAAAAGATATTATTATAATATCAGATATGTATTTACCTCAATGTTTGCTGGAAGAAATCATGATAGCTAAAGGATATCAGGGTTATAAGAAGATATATATATCATGTGATTATAATTGCAGCAAGCGAGATGGTGGCCTTTATAAATTAGTTTTGAAAGACATTGGATCAAAAAGTCTGGTGCACATAGGTGATAATATAATCTCAGATGTTATATCTGCAAAGAAGTTTAAAATTAAAGCAAAATACTATAAGAAGTAAATAAGAAAAGAGGTTAGATCATGAATAACTACAAAATAATTGCTATGATCCCTGCAAGAATGGGATCGACAAGGATACCGAAAAAGAATATAAGAATTTTGGGGAATAAGCCATTAATGCAATACCCAATTGATTTATGCATGATGTGCGACAGATTCGAAAGCATATGGTTCAATTCAGAAAGTGAAGAGCTAGGCAGGATTGCCGAAAAAATGGGTGTAAATTTTCATAAGCGTCCAGATGAATTATCAAGCAATAAAGCGACAAACAGGGATTTCGTATACGAATTTCTGAAAGCCCACGAATGTGATTATGTCGTTATGGTAAACACAACATCTCCGTTACTTAGTTTGAATACTTTGAACAATTTTATTGATTTCATTTCAGAGCATGATTTTGATACTGTTCTTTCTGTTGTAAATGAAAAAACTGAATGTTTCTTTAAAAATGAACCTATCAATTTTCCTTTGTCTGAAAAAATAAACAGCCAATACTTAGAACCGGTAGCACGTACTGTGTGGGCAATGACAGCCTGGAAGAGAGATACTTTCATCAGACTGCAGGAATCCGGGTCAAACCCCGTTTTTGGAGGGAAATTAGGTCTGTTTAGTGTGCCAAAAGATGAATCATGTGATTTAGATACTGAAGAAGATTGGAATATAGCTGAAGGAATGATACTTTCAAAAGAAAGAAAGCCTTCACCACGATACTATTTATAGTCAAACGCATGCATTGATAGGGGGCTAAGCTATTTGTATGAAATACTTGTTATATAATTTTAAATATTTTATAAAGAAAATAATAAAAAGCACACAGATACTTAGCCTTTTCCAAAAAATATATTATCGCTTATTAGATATGATTTTAAAAAGACAGGGAAAAGATAGACTCCAGAGAACAAAGCTGTTATTTGAGAAGTCTTTTTGTGAGTTGGAAGATGTAAAAAAAAATATAAGAGCGCAAAATGTCATATTGATTTTTGGACATATAGCATCTTTCGATAAAGGGTCATGTTCTTATTTGAATTGCCTTGCAGAACATATGCCTGACTATCAATTTGTGTTATTATCAGAAACTCCAAGGTTGAAAGAAGACAATATCAAAAAGATATTCTTAGGTGAGATTGCCATACTGCACAGAGCAGCGATAAACAGAGGATATGATCCATACTTATGCGTGGACCTAGATGAAGAATCAAAACATATACTAGATAACAATATATTTTTAAGTGCCGCAATAGTAAATCTTTACGCTCGCTTTCCTGATATGGCTCAAGGATATCCGGAGTTTTTAATATCGTATTATTACAAGTATCTAAAGAAAGCACTTGATATTTTTGAGCCCCAGAAAGTTATTATCTGGAACAAGTTTTCTGCGACGCATGATGTCATGTGTCATCTATGTGGATTATATAAAATACAGCCTGTTTTTATGGAATTCGGAGTTTTACCTGGAACATTTTCTCTTGAGACTTATGGTCAAATGGGTGAAAGCGAGGTAGCAATAAAATATGATGAATTTCTAAAAAAATCAGTATCGGAGGAAGAGATAAAAAAAGCACAAGAAATTATAAATTATATATATGAAAGCAGATTAAATCGTAATATCCAGCCCAAAAACAACGAACTAAAAAAAGTATACTCACGGATAATAAAGGGTTCTCCTGTTATAACATATTTTGGTCAAAATGATTTTGAATCGGGATTGTTCCCGTATAATCAAACAACGAGAAATCTGCACTCGCCGATATATAAAAGCAGTATAGAACCCCTTCAAGATCTAGCTGAATTTCAGGAAAAGTATGGATGGAATGTCATTTTCAAACCTCATCCTTCAATGATTAATTACTCCAATAAAGAAACTGTACCTAAAAATATAATCATTGCACATGATGTTGATATTCATGACTTAATAGATCTATCCGATGTAGTGATCACCATATTATCCCAATGCAGTTATGAAGCTTTGATCAGGGAGACACCAGTGATTATGCTGGGTTATAATCAATTAAAAGGGAAAGGCTGTACTTATGAAGCATTTGAAAGAACCCGCTTTGAAGAAACATTGATTGAAGCGGTAAAAAGCGGTTTGACTGAAACACAAAAAAAAGCCTTTGCTTTTCATGTGGCTCAATTATTGAAGTATTACCTTTATGATGATAACATAAATAGAAGAATGCGCTATGGCAAAACCATAGAAGAATGTTTACAATTTATAAAGAATTAAATTACTATTAATTTATTCATGCAGGGGGAAAAATGAGATCTATTAAACTTCTGGATTGCACATTACGTGATGGCGGCTATATAAATGACTGGCTTTTTGGACAAAGTACAATAATATGTATTTTCGAGCGGCTGGTTAATGCCAATGTTGATATAATTGAAGTAGGGTTTCTGGATGATAGAAGAAAGTTCGATATAAACCGCACAATTCAGCCAAATACTGCCTGCTTCGATAGAGTATTTCGTGGTTGCAATAAAAAGCAATCTCAGGTTTTTGCAATGATCGATTACGGAACGTGCGATATCAATAATATTTCCGAATGTAAGGATTCATTTATTGATGGAATCAGGGTGATCTTTAAAAAACCCAATATGAAAGGTGCCGTTGAATTTTCGAAACTTTTAATGGAAAAAGGATATAAAGTCAGCTTACAACTTGTATCTGTTACGTCATACAGTGACAGAGATATTTTGGACTTAATAGACTTGATCAATCAAATTAACCCATATGCTGTTTCTATGGTGGATACATACGGATTAATGCACCGTGAGGAAATGTTGCATTATTTTGATTTATTAGACTATAACTTAAATCAAGATATTGTTATAGGATATCATTCACATAATAATTTTCAGCTAGGTTATGCAAACGAGATCGAAATGCTGAAAAGAATAACAACCAGAGGTTTACTTGTGGATGGAACTGCTTACGGAATGGGAAAGAGTGCGGGAAATGCACCTCTGGAGCTTTTGGCTATGCATTTAAATGAAAATTATAACGGAAATTATGATATAGATCAAATATTGGAGATAATTGATTCTAACATTATGAAAATTTACAGAGAACACTATTGGGGATACTCATTATTGTATTTTTTAGCAGCATCTAACGATTGTCATCCAAAATACATAGAATATTTGCTTAGCAAAAAAACCTTATCGGTTAAAGCAATAAACACAATAGTCAAAAATATCGACACGAATTTGAGACTTAATTATGACGAAGAACTAATTGAGCAGTTATATATCAACTATCAAAAACGCATTACATATAAAAATGGTTCTATAAAAAAATTGGAAAAATCATTAAAAGGGAAAGAAATTTTATTGATCGCTCCAGGGAAGTCTATTGTAAACGAAGAATCAAAAATAAAAGAATATATTTATATAAACAAACCTGTAGTTATTTCTGCCAATTGTATTCCGGAGAAATATAAATTGGATTATGTTTTTATAAGTAATTCTAAACGGTATAGCATGTTATTCATAAACTACAAAGAAATCCAAAATACCTGTAAAATCATTGCTACTTCAAATGTGTTGAGCGTAGATAAACCTTTTGATATTGTTGTCAGTTATGATGCTCTTCGGGATGATAATAATTATATTGGAGATAATTCAGTTATCATGCTGATTAAACTAATGATGACCATAGGAGTTGAGAAAATATCACTTGCAGGGTTCGATGGGTTTTCAGCTAATATGACCGAGAACTATTACAATGAATACATGGAATATGCGGCAGATATCGAACGCTTACTTATGGTGAATGATGCCATAAAAAATAAAATAAAAGTATTAACAAGCCAGATAGAATTGAATTTTATAACAGAATCACTTTATAGGAGCTAAAGATGAAAAATTATAAAGTTATACTCTTCGATTTGGATGGCACTCTTTTAGATACTTCATCAGGATTGTTGAAGAGCATCGATTATACTATTGCTTATCATAGGTTGCCGGATATCCCTATGATCATAAAGCAATCTTTTATAGGTCCGCCAATCAACAAATCATTACAAAAAACATATGATCTTTCTGATACGGAAACGGAAGAGATAACAAGGACTTTCCGTAATGTTTATAAAGATAGATTCCTGTTTGAAGCAGTTGAATACGAAGGAGTTATTCAATTGCTGGAAGACTTGAAAGCAACTAAAAGGTATAAAACAGGAATAGCAACATATAAACGAAATGATTATGCACAAAAACTCATTGATTATTTTGGCATAACGGAATTGTGTGATTGCGTATTAGGATCCGATGGTAAAGAACAGACAAAAGCAGATATTATCCGGACTTGCTTGAGTAAGCTATCGTGTGAAAAATATCATGAAGCAGTAATAGTAGGTGATACTGTGCACGATGCGAAAGCAGCAAAGGAATGTGGGATTGATTTTATTGGTGTAACATATGGATTTGGTTTTAAGACAAAAGAAGAAGCATTAGAGAATGGTGCTGTTATTGGAGTCAAAACAGTTCAGGAACTAAAGGAATATTTACTCTGACATTTTGTAGAAAAGAGTTTTAGCATGGAAGACAAACGTGATAATTTTATTGAAAGTCAAGAAATATTCGATAGGTTAAGGAAAATTATCCTAAAACTTCATAGTTTTGATCAACTGCTAAAAAAGATGATTCCCTGGATCAGTCAAGAGAATGAGATTCTTCTTCAAAACGTAAAAACCTATCGAGAAGAAATTTTATATGGTGAAAAAAAGGCAGAAGATATTTTAATTGATATTATCTGTAAAGATAATATCTGTTATTTAAATAATGCGAAGATGGAGTTTATTGATAGAAAATCGCTTTGGCAAATGATAAATGAAATACTGCTGAATGAGGATTATTATGTCGAATATGATACCGATCAGCCTACTATTTTTGATTGTGGAGCAAATATAGGATTAGCAGTATATTATTTCAAAACTCTATATCCTAAAGCAAAGATAATTTGCTTTGAACCTTGGGATAAAGCTTATGCGATTCTTATAAAAAATATTAAAGATAATGGCTGGACAGATGTTACTGTTTACCCATATGCTTTAAGTAATATAAATTGCCATGAAAGACTTTTTATACCTGAAGAAAATAGTTTAGGTGCTTCTCTTACAGAGCGATGTTATGAATATGTGAAAGATGATTCAAAAATTGAAAAGAAAATTGTTGAAATTAGAAGATTAAGCGAGTTCATACATGAATCGATTGATTTTTTAAAATTGGATATTGAAGGAGCTGAAAAAAAGGTTTTATATGAAATTGAATCCATGCTGCCAAAAGTAAGATTTATTTTCTGTGAATATCATTATGGTAATTTGGTAAAAGACAATTCTTTGGCGGATATTGTTTCTCTGCTGGAGAAGAACAACTTTATCTATGAAATAGGAAAGTCGCATACTTATCAAAAACGTACAAAAAAAAGGCCTATGCTTAATGTAGGAAAAGTTGCTTCTATGGTGATATGGGCACAAAATTCTAACTATAAATAAACCTTAAGGAGTATTTTCCATGGGTGAGAAAAAAGAACAAACATTTTACAAGATTATAACTAAAGTAAGCCTTTTTCTGATTATTTTTATTATTTTATTATCTATTTTCAGCGCAGTTTTTAAAAATAAAAACAGTGCTGAAAATATACGTACTTTTTATGAACTGCCTAAAAACAGTATTGATGTTATTTTTGCAGGAACAAGCCATCCTTTATTTGCATTTCAACCAATGCTTATATGGGAGGAATATGGTATACCTTCGTATAATATTTGCCAGGGAGGGCAGATGATTGCACAAACATATTACTGCCTAGAAGAGGCATTTCGTTTTCAAAATCCTCAGGTAGTTGTATTTGATTTATATTATATTATAAAAGATTCGAAATATGGAAATATTGAAATGGCTCATACAACAATTGATAATCTAAAATGGTCGCCTATTAAGATAAAAGCTATTATAGACACTGTTCCTAGAAAAAATTGGATTGATTTTTTCGTTCCTCTAACAATTTATCACTCCAGATGGGAAGAATTAAATGAAAGGGATTTTAGCAAACTGACTAATCGCAGACGTGGAGCAAGCGTTTCTTTTAAAATTGAGCCTCAGGAACCTGAATTCAATCTTACAGATGAGTTTTTGGATATCAGCGAACCTTCATTAGACTATTTAAACAGGATCATCAAACTTTGCAATGACAATAAAGCTGATCTTATTTTCACTGTTGTCCCGTATAATGCCGGCAAAGATAATGATAAAAAAACTTTCGACCAACAGTTTGCAATATTTAATAGCGCTTTTAAAATAGCAGAAAAATATGGGATACCTTATATAAACTATCTGGAATTGATCGATGAAATTGGTTTTGATTTTCAAACTGATTTGTTTGATTCAACACATATCAATCTACTTGGTGCGGAAAAAATAAGTAGTCATATAGGAAATTATTTAAGAGAAAATTATCAGCTAGATGATTACAGAAATAATATAGACTATCTTAAATGGAATGAAGATCTTAAAGGTTATAAAAATGAATTGCTAGAAGTAAAGACAAAGCATATAAAAAATTGTAATACATTTAACGGATACTTAAAACTTATTGGGAAAGAAGCAGATTACACAGTTTTCATGAGTCTTGGGGGAAACGATGTTGAGGGATTAAGCGAAAAGACATTAAATATTATGAAGGATTTTGGAATTAAAAATAATTTAAGTGCACTAAATGGTAATAGCTGGATTGCAATTATTGATGGTGGCAAACTATCATATGAAGAATCAAAAAAAGGACTTATTGAATTTCAAAGTGAATACAACGACAAGCCAGTAAAGATATTTAGCAATGGCGAAGGCTCTTAGTCAAAGATATTTATTTCCGGAAAAAACTTCAGTGTCAACAAAAACGGGATAAATATTGTTGTATACAGTAAAACTTTAAAAGAAGTTGTTGATAGTGTATCTTTTGATTTACAAGACCCTGAATATAAAGCAAGCAGATAAACAGAGAAGGAGTTACCAGGATGCCAAAAACAAAAGAAGATATAAAAAAAATACTGAGAAAATTACATTTATATGATTTGACATATAAGATATGGTGTGGAGTTAAAAGTGTTTACATAAAATTAGGCCTCAATAAAAATGAGCTTAAGAGACAATTTTTTGAATCTTTTGATTCTTTCGAAAAACGGATCGAAAAATTACAGCTTCCATCATCACGTAGGAGAATTATTTTTTATGGCTATAATATATCTCTGAGAAAAATATTGCTTTATGATATTTCACAAAAACTCATGAATCAAAATCCTGATTATGAAGTGCTGATTATTTCGAATATAGGCAGTGAAAGCAAAGGCCTGGTACCAGAGGGGATAGCCAAAAGGCTTTCCACAAATGTTTTATTTTTCCCAGGAGCAGCAACATCGGAAAATCTTTCTCAAAGTCTCAAATTGGATTTGACAACTGAGATGAAAGAATTAATTGCTAAAAAGCCATATCTTCAAGAAGCAATACAGAATGCAAAGAGTACGTTTAAAAATGCAAAAGATAATTATGTTGAAGTTATGATGTGTTATTGCTATTATAGTTATCTTTCGATCATTGAAAAGCTTAATGCATCTCTGATAGTTATATGGAATGAATTTAAGTACATACATTATTTGTTTGCTGAAATGTGTAGAGAAGCTGGAGTAAAAGTTATTTTTGCTGAATTCGGATCACTACCGGGTACAATTATTTTTGATACTGACGGCCAAATGGGTGAAAGCTTTCCGGCGACTCATTTCGAAGAATTCAACAATTTACCTGTTAATAATATTGATTTAGATAAATCAAGAATGATTATAAATTCATTGAAGGAAAGCGGGCTGAACAGAAACCGTCAGCCTGAGCATTCGAATAACTCAGAGCTAAAAAGAAAACTAAAACCAGGCAGACCTATAGTATTATTTGCAGGGCAATGTGATCGTGATTCTGGAATGATACCATACACTGAAAAAACACATAAGTTTCATTCCCCTATATTTAAATCAAGCCACGAAGCAATGTTGTTTTTAGCCGAATTAGCAAAGAAAAATGACTGGAATTTTATCTATAAACCCCATCCTTTGGTTAAAAACGAAATTAAAATTACAGATTTGCCATCAAACGTTATTTTTATTTCAGATATTAATATAAATGATATTATAGATATTTCAGATGTAGTTGTAACAATTCTTTCTTCAGTGGCTTATATATCTTTGATCAGGGATACTGCAACTGTTATGCTGGGATATAACCAAATAAGAGGAAAGAACTGTGCGTATGAGGCATATAGCAAAGAAATCATAGAAGATACTATAAAAGAAGCGCTTAGACATGGCTATACACAAGACCAAAAAGAATCGTTTATAAGACATGTTGCACAAATGGTAAAATATTACTTATATGATGATGGACAACAAAAGGATATGGAAATCGGTCAGTCCATAGAACATGGAATTAAATTTTTTGATGATATAATGAAAAATGCAAAAGATACTTCTCTTGAATCAAGGGAAAGAGATAAAAAATATCGAAATATATTATTTTTATGTGGTAGTTTGTCAGAGCTAATCAGTGCAATACAGGTAAAAGAAGGGGTTTTGAAAGGATACAGAACAACGTTGCTGATGACCAATGTAAATTTAAATAGTTATGCAACAATTTTGAAAAACTGTTTTGATAATGTTTCAACTCTTAGAGAAACAATGGATGAAGAGCTCTTTAATAAAGATTATACAGATATATACTTAACATCATTTAATAATGTTAATTTGCGGGTTTATAATAAGTTGTGCAAAAAAAATATTCCGTCTATACATATATATGATATCTGTAATGGCACTTTATGTTCATATAAAAATGTTCATGATATGATTTATGGTACTAAGGATAACGATCAATATGAATCTAATGATCAGATAAAGGAAGCAATAGTTGAATTATTGCTTTACGATTTAAAAAAATTTGATCGAAATCCTTTCAGAGGGATAAAAACGACTATCACTCCTCTCGGTCAGTATATCTGGCCTGAAGCAAAAGGAATTATTAGTGCTATGATTAATGATTCAAATGCGAATCATGGTATAGGGTTGCTAAAAGAACTGATCGATTCGTCAGGCTGTATGGAAGACATAATCCATGCAAGTCAACTATTAGATAAAATTGAGATGATTAACCGAAATGAAGCAGTATAGCAGGAGGTATTCCGATGCTTTTTAACTCGATACAATTTATAATATTTTTTCCGGCAATAACATTAACTTATTTTGTTATTCCGCATAAGTTCAGATATGTATTGCTGCTTTTGGCCAGTTATTTCTTTTATATGTGTTGGAACCCAAAATATGCATTAATCTTGCTGGCTTCAACAGTGATTACATATGCCAGTGGTTTATTAATTGGGAAAAGTGTGAAAAATAAAACTTTACTAACAAGAAAAAGACTTTTGCTAATCTTAAGCATAATATTTAATTTATCAATTTTAGGCTTTTTTAAATATTTTAATTTTGCAATAAATAATATAAATGCAATTCTCGCGCATTTTGGGATTTCATTGCTGGAACCGAGATTTGATATTGTTCTGCCGGTAGGAATTTCATTTTATACATTTAAAGCTATGTCATATATAATTGATGTATATAGGGGAGATATAAAACCAGAAAGAAATTTTATGAAATATGCCCTATATGTTTCTTTTTTTCCACAGCTTATGTCTGGTCCGATTGAACGACCTGCTGCTTTTCTTTCACAAATCAATAAAAAACATGATTTTGATTATGAGAGGGTTAAATCCGGATTATTGATAATGGCCTGGGGCTATTTTCTTAAAATGGTCCTATCGGACAGGATGGCATTGCTTGCAAATGAAGTGTTTGATAACTTCACAAAATATAGCGGATTTCAACTTGCTTTAGGCGCGGTGTTTTTTGGTCTTCAAATTTATTGTGATTTTTCAAGCTATTCAAGCATCGCTGTAGGAGTTGGGAAAGTTTTAGGATTCAGCCTTATGGAGAACTTTAATACTCCATATTTTTCAACTTCCGTCGCAGAGTTTTGGCGGCGCTGGCATATATCACTGTCAACCTGGTTTAGAGATTATCTCTACATTCCTTTGGGTGGGAACAGAAAAGGTAAATTACGAAAATATATAAATATAATTATAGTATTTTTAGTAAGTGGTCTATGGCATGGAGCAAGCTGGAATTTTGTTATTTGGGGTGGCCTTAATGGTTTATATCAAGTATTTGGTGATATTTTAAGGCCTATAAGAAATTGGATTACTGATAAAACTAATTTTCGGGTGAATACTTTCAGCAATAAATTAATTAAAATCATAACGACATTTGTACTGATAGATTTTTCATGGATATTCTTCAGAGCTGAAGGAGCAAAAGCTGCTTGTCTCCTGATAAAACGAATGTTTTCCAATTTTAATCCGTACATATTTTTTGATGGATCAATATTTGAACTTGGACTTGATAAATCAAATTTCGCTGTTACATTGACAGCATTAGTAATACTGCTTTTTATAAGTATCTGCAAATATAATGGCATTTCTCTCCAAGAGAAACTATCACAACAAAACACTTGGTTCAGATGGCTGATATATTATATGATAATTTTTTCGGTTCTTATATTTGGAATTTATGGACCAGCATATAATGCAAGCAGCTTTATATATTCTCAATTTTAAGGACTTTTGTGAGGACACCTAATCTTTTCCATAGGTATCCTCATATGCTTTTATAACTTCATCCGGAGTCCCCTGCATTACAATTTTGCCATCATCAAGCCAAATTACCCTATTACATAGCTTTCTTATCATATCCATAGAGTGAGAAACTAAAACTACTGTTTTTGATTCATCAGTTATTAAATCTTTCATTTTTTTGTAACTCTTCTTTTTGAACTTTGCATCGCCAACACTGAGAACTTCATCTACCAATATAACATCTGCTTCCATAATTGCTGTAATAGAAAATGCCAGCTTGGAATGCATACCACTGGAGTAGGTTTTTACAGGCATATCTATAAAATCACCTAACTCTGAAAACTCAATAATTTCGTCAATCTTATCCCGTATTTGATTCAATGAATAACCCATGAGAAGACCAGATAGATATATATTTTCTCTCCCTGATAAGTTGTTTTTAAAGCCAACACCCATAGATAAAAGAGCAACACTGTTACCGAATCTGTTAATAGTACCTGCATTTGGTGCAAAAATGCCGGCCAATGCACGTAGTAGAGTAGATTTACCACTGCCGTTTTTGCCTATTACACCTAAAATTTCGCCTTTTTTAATATTAAAAGTAACACCTCGGATCGCTTCAAAGATTTTTACTTTCGTTCTGTATAACGAAAAAAAGGCTTGTTTAACAGAAGTTCGCTTTAATGCTTTATATTCTATATGAAGATCCTTTACTTCAATCGCATTCATTTAGTTCACCTTTGCATAACTATTTTCATAATGATAAACCAATCCTATACCAAAAGTAGAAATAATGATTCCTATCAGAAACCAGACAGTTATTGTTAAAATATTGGGTGAGTTTAAATATAACAGAGCTTCTCTTGTCGCATCAATTGAATAGGCTATCGGATTCAGCAATAAAAGATATTTGTTAAAGGGCGTAGGAACTCGATTGCTTATTGAATAAAAGATCCCGGACATATACATCAACAATCGCAATATAACTGTAATTAGGTTTGATAAATCATCCATAAACACACCAAAATGAAGTAAAATCGTACCTAAACCAAAAGATATGAGTACGATAATTATAATCAATGGCAAAAGATAAAGTACATTAAAAGAAAATGGAACCCGGTAAAATAACATGAAGATTATTATCAATACAAATGATATGCACATTTTATAAAAATTGGCAAGCATCCTTTCTATAACAAGCATAAAACAAGGAATATACACTTTCTTGATAATATTTTTATTTGATTTAACAAGTGTAGTACTGGCAGTAATAGTTTTGCTGAAAAAGTTCCACAATGTAATCCCTATGAAAACAAAAACTGGAAAATAGGGTTCGCTCTTACGAAAAACAACGTTTCCAATGAAAACATAAATAAGCATAAAACATATAGGTTCAATTATCCACCATAACCAATTGAGGTATGAGTCTGCAACTTCTGATTTCAAATCACAGATAGCTGAATAGTTTATATATGGCCAATAACGTTTAAAGTCGTTAATAAAACGTTTCATTTACAGGGGTTGACCTCCGATTTCATGTATATAATTTGTATTTGCTTAAATTAAGTTCTACATCATAATATACCTTAATTTATTTATCAGAGCAAATCATTTCAAATAACAAATATTACTATATACAGTACTAATAACCCTTTATGTTGACTTAAAATACTCCTAACTATAAAATTAGATTATGCAAACAAGATTCTACAAAATTCGGGGTATGAGAAATGGCCCATATATTAAAGAAAGTAAAAAGATTTTATAAGGTTTTTATATTACTGACCGACCTTCTTAT
>DULJ01000127.1 GCA_012840465.1 Caryophanales bacterium | reverse complement strand
GGTCAGGCCGTGGCTTCCGCTGTACACGGTAAAAGGGGCAATTCGCCTTGGCGGATTGCCCCTTTTACCATATGCAACTGCCGGTAAGGCAGGGTTTTATGATGCTTCGTCGGTGCCGGGACGGCCGTTGAAAAACAGGCCTTTGCCGATGTCCGCCGCGGCGGTGCAGGTGCGGTTCTCTTTGGCTTTCGGCTCCTTTGGCGACACTGCGGATAGGGCCGCTTTTTTTTCGTTTCTCCGGTTGACTTTGGCGATGATCCGCTTTTCCCATTGAGGGCCTTTTTTCCAGGAATAAAGAAAGGCGGCGATGACCAGGGCGCCCAAGGGCAGATAAGCCCAGACAGGCAACGAAAATACGCTCATACCGATGAGACAGCTGATGACCAAACCCCAGGGCCGTCCAATGGCGGCGGCAAGGAGGAAAAAGCGCCAGCGAATGTTGACGAGGCCGGCGACGTAGCAAAGAATATCGTCAGGGAAGAAGGGAAAGAAAAACATCAGCAGCAACAGCAGGTTTTTCCGCTCTTCAAAGGAGTGAATGTATTTATCCACCTTGTGTTTATCCAAAAAAAGGTCGATCAAAGGTCTCCCCAAATATCTGGCCAAGGCAAAACTGATGCAGGAGCCTGCGATGGTGGCGGCGGAGCAGATCAGGAACGTCTTGAGAAAACCGAAAAGCACGGCGGAAGCCGCCACGATGACGCCGCCGGTGGCCGGAAGGAAGACGACGCCGAACATTTGCAACAGGAAAACCACGAGGTATCCCCTGGCGCCGAGGTTTTCGAAATACGCTTCCAGGGCCGCGGGATCCGCCAAAAGCGGCACGAGACCGGAATGGATGAACCAACGGATGCCCACCGCCAGAATGACGATGAGGGCCAAAAAATAGAGAACGGGGACGACCTTATATTTCAGCAATTTTTGATAGAGCAACATAGGCAACTCATTTCTTCATTTTGACGTTTGATTTTTTATTGCCTGTAGTGTAACAAATTTATGAAGCGGTGGCGTGAAAAGGCGATGTTTTTCTTGTGTATACAAGGATTTTTCGGTTCCCTGCCGCCTTTTTTCGAAAAAAGCCGTTTATTGAAGCATCGGCTCTTCGTCGAAGGTGAATAGATCCTCCATGGGTGCGTGGAGGTAACGGGAGATGCGGTAAGCCAATTCCAGGGAAGGATTGGTTTTATTGGCCTCGATGCGGCAAATGGTCTCTCTGCTGACACCGCAGAGATCTGCCAAATTTTGCTGGGAAAAATTCATGGCAAAGCGATATTTTTTGATCTTATTTTGCATGACAAACCCTTTCATGTGATTAAAATGATACAAGATATGAAGATTATATCACTTTTATTGGAAAATACAAGGTAATTATTGAGAAAAGATTGAATTTTCCGCAGTTTTACGATATGATATATTACATCACTTTGAAAGATCATTTGAAAATGGATAAGATGGAGGATGAGATTGTGCGTAAAAAGAATGACGCCAATGAAAAAAAGCAGACCGCCTCGGCGCTGTCTGCCTCTGCTGATGAAAAACAGTCCGCCTCTGCGGATCATTATAATGACGGCGACCCCGTGACAACCAAGGAGCTGCTCCGCCATGCCTGTTTTGAAATG
>DULJ01000030.1 GCA_012840465.1 Caryophanales bacterium | reverse complement strand
GTAACCCAAGATTTAAACGATTAGAGTCCGAAGTTCACCGAAATTTGGTTTGCATCAACCTTATGAATACTGTTTCTTTCGCTCCGATCCTGAGTTTCTGTCTTCATGCTATGCCTACTGCACAATAATCCTCAAAAGTTCAGTTCGTTAGCGGTGGAATATCGGACTATTGTTCACTAAAATTAACTTGTTTAATTGGCTGAATACTATTAACTTTTTTATCGTAATTGATTCAAACTACGTAATAAAAATATAATTTAATTACGAAAAAAGCGCCATTTAATAGGCGCTCATTTGATAATAAAGATGTTGTATTGATCTTTTAGGGAGATATTATTTTTTACCAGCAGCAGCGTCTTGGATATCCTGGGTCTATAACTACATTTTGAGTTAGAGGTTGATAAATATGACGAGGTACATTAACGATGTGAGTACGATTAACATTAATTACAGGATGGATATAAGGGACTACACGAGGGACAAAACGATCTCGAACTACGCATCTTGGTGGGCAAAAAATTGGTCGTGGATACATAACTTTACACCTCCGGTATTGAGTTTTAATAATAGGAATATGGTAATAGAGGTTAGATTAGATTTTTAATAGTACTAATAACCTCCGCCAACAAAGGCTGTTCCAACAATAATCAATAAAATGAAAAGCACAACTATTAAGGCAAAGTTGTTGATCATTCCACCGCCGCCATAAGATTCCATCAGTATCACCACCTATTTTATAAGATAGTATATGTTATGAAAATCTTGTCTTACCGGATTCGGACAAAGATGGAAAATATTCTAGACTAAAAATTCATTTTTGCTGTTTTTCATAAAAAAAGAAAACAAACATGTAAGACAGTTAAGAATAGAAGCTCACAAAAAGTGAGCTTCTAGTTAATTAGAAACAGCATTTTTGGCGTTTATTGCATTTCTGGGGATGATGGTGTTTATGACGCATAGGATGATGTTTTTTATTGCAATGATGATTGTTACAACATTGATGTTTTTGGCAGCAAGAATGATGAACATTACAACAATGTGGTTCTTTGAAGCAAGAATGGCAGCGTTGACAGCATTGGGGTTGTTCGTTACACATTTCTCATTCCTCCTCTCACTTAAACTACAATATAGTATGAGAACATGGACAAGGAGTAACGGCTTTTATGTACCGAAGGAAAAATAAATATCTTGCATTTCGAAACCATTGTACATTTGTTAGTACAGCTCTAAAATACCGGTGCATATAATAGCTAAACGGTGTTTTAATTACTGCACAACATTCCTCTAATGTGACGAAAGTCAGTAATAAGTTATAATGAACACTAGTAGAAATAACAAGTTATTCCAAACTTTATGGAGGAAAGTCAAAGCTAACAAAAGACGATATACCTCATCTGCATCCACATCTTTGGAGGAGAACGCGTGCAATACATCTATATACAGCAGGAGTACCATTGCCGTTGATATCAGAATGGCTTGGACACTCAAATGAGGAAACAACAAGGATTTATGCAAGAGTAACAGATGAAATGAAACGTCAGGCGCAGAGAAAGCTTGAGGAATATAAAGATTCTGTTTTCAATTTAAAAACTCCCAAGAATATCAAGATCTGAGGGAGCTATTTGAATATTCATTTTTATGAAATCAGTTATTTAAAGATGAAAAGGTTGCGTAAACGACAAAAATAGAAAACTAAAAAGTACTATAAAATAAGGGAATAAACGGGATTTTCAATCGAAAACCTCTATTTATTAAGGGTGAGAAACTCAAACGACTATTAATCCAATCCCGAATCAGGAGAGATGTCCAGTTCATATAAGCTGGACATCTAACATCAACAGGCGTTTTCTCTACAATAGTCCTGTACAACTCCTTTTCTTGCTCTTCCGTTAGTTGTCTTGGGCGCTCAGGAGAATGTTGGGGTTCCGAGCCCCTGTAATCCGTCCGCATAATAGGCCTGAACATAGCTACCAACTTATCGGCACCGCGATAATGAACTTTGCGATATTGTTCTAATCGAATGGGATTATCCTCAAAAGTAATTTTCTTTGGGCATGTCATTACACCTTCTACTAAATTGAATATCATTAGAGGATATATTTGGCACTTACAGCCAAAGTCCTTTGTCGAATAGTGGGGACAAATCTATTATAAGAAATAATTATTGCCGTCTGTATGGCTTTCCAAAGAATACTTTTTTATCCAATGAAAAGCTTTTTACCCTATATCTTGACCTGTAACAATGATATATCCAATTAAGAACAAATTCAGTAGAACGATTACACCAGTACATACCCATGCTATTATTTTCACTGATAGTTTGTTTGCAAATTCCCCCATTTTCTTTTTATCGCTTGTGAATAGCACTAACGGAATTACGGCAAACGGCAGTGCTAAGCTTAAGACCACTTGACTCCATAACAGTAATTCACCTGTTCCTTTTGAACCAGCTACCCATGTTACAATAAAGGCAGGAATAACAGCTAATAACCGTGTAATTAATCGACGAAGCCACGGTGAAATTCGTAAATTAATAAACCCTTCCATCACAATTTGTCCGCTAATGGTTCCAGTAATTGTAGCATTTTGACCTGAAGCAAGTAGGGCAACTGCAAATAAGGTGCTTGCAATCCCTACACCTAATGTTGGACTAAGTAATTCATAGGCAGCTTCAATTTCGGATACATCTAAATTTGTACCATAAAAGGCAGCTGCTCCCAAAATCAAAATAGCAGAGTTTATCACAAATGCTACTGATAACGAAAAGGTGGAATCAATGAGGGAAAATTTAATGGCTTCTCTCTTTCCCTCTATTGTCCTTTTATATTGTCTTGTTTGCACGATCGAAGAATGCAAATATAAATTATGCGGCATTACTGTTGCACCTAAAATACCGAGAGAAATAAAGAGCATATGTGGATTTGTGACAATTTCAGGTTTAGGAACAAACCCACCAAATAATGCGGTAATTTCAGGCTTTGATACAATCACTTCAAATGCAAATACGATAAATATAGTAACCATTAAAACGATGACAACAGATTCAATAATTCTAAAGCTCTTCTTTTGCAAATAAAGCAAGAGCAATACATCTAACGTAGTAATGGCAATACCGAGTAATAATGGAATGCCGAATAATAAATTTAAGGCAATGGCTGAACCGATCACCTCAGCTAAATCTGTAGCAATAATGGCGAGTTCAGATAATATCCAAAGAAAAAAGGAGGTTTTCTTACCCGTTGCATCCCTTGTAGCCTGGGCAAGATCTCTCCCGGTGACAATTCCAAGCTTAGATGATAAAGCCTGAAGAAGCATAGCAATTAAATTAGAAAGTAAAATGACAATTAACAGACTGTAACCAAAACGCGCGCCGCCGGCAATGGATGTTGCCCAGTTTCCAGGGTCAACGTAGCCCACTGCTACTAAAGAGCCAGGTCCGACAAACGCAAACAGCTTACGCCAAAATCCGCCTTTATTAGGTATACTTATTGTATTATTTATCTCTTCTAAACTCACATTCGAGCTTTGTTTTAGCCAGCCATGCTCTTTTTCCACATGCTCTGGTTGAGTATTCATCAATTATCCCTCCCGAAATATGCATTAAGTTAAATAACTTTCCTTAGTGCAACTTTTAAAGTAAAAAAATACTTTAATAAATTTATATAACATTATTTTAACAATATTTATTCCTTTTGCAAACATTTTTTCTTGAAGGCAACTTTTTGGCATTGGACAAACATTCGATGCATTGTCTGCAGCTTAACCTTTAAGAAATGAAAAACTTTTTAGATGAAATTAATTTTTAATCTTGGCAAATAAAAAAAGCGGATTTATGATTGCAAGGAAATTAAATAATTCCTCGTTAGGTGAGGCTCCTATGGAAACATAGGCCACTGCCCAGAAATATCGAAAGATGCCCATGGGTAGAACAGGGATTGCCTGATTAAGGTTTTTCATAAGGTGGCTAAGAACATTCGTTCTTTACGTTGTATAGTGCCAAAGCTCGACTAGGGGGAAGTGTGACATGTTTTTTTGTGCGTTCATTCAAGCCCTCTAGGTCTCCTAAAGGGCTTTTTATTTCCAATAAAAGCAATATCAATGTACCGTTAAAAATGGCTAAGGGTGAAGTTGTACCATACCGTACGGTTCCCATTGGTATCATTCAAACAAGCGATGTTATTCTATCAGTTTGCCGTGTTAATCATACTATTTTACGAATATGAAAACACGCCTTTCTTTGCAGTTATTGCTTGTCTCTGCACGATATTATTTACATTATCTTAATGATATTAATCAAAAAATCATTGCTGCGGAAAAAGAAATACAAAAGTCGATTAAGAACAGTGAAGTATATACTTTAATCCATATAAACAAGAGCCTTGTTTATTTCACAAAAGCGCTTAAAGTAGGGCTTGTTGTGATGCGGAAATTGTCTTGGGTGCTAGACATTGAAAGGGAATTTTTCAAGTTTCTGAGAAGCTTAATATACCTAAAGATTTCTTCCGTGATTGCCAAGACATTAATGAGCGACCACGGATTGAAAAAGATGAATCATCACTGGTTATCATTCTTAATACTCCTATTGCTATGGATGAAGAAAGCGTGTATGAAGAGATTCCATATCGAACATTGCCGATTGGGATTATCCATACGGAAGGAAATCTGGTCATTGTCTCAAAAGAAGATATTCCATTATGTAATGATGTACTTTTAGGAAAGTATGGTCTAGTTCAAACACATATGAAGACGCGGATTACATTGCTACTATTCGAAGCAGTCGCACAGTCGTATCTTAATTTTACTGATGATTTCAGGTATTTATGGCAATTAAGCGGAGGAAAAGTGCCGATGTAAAAGAGGATTAGTTTGTATGATAATTCGGAAGTGGGCTTCAACAACAGGTTGAAGCCCGGAAAATCGATAAGCTATTTCTTCGGTATTTCACAACCGTTTTCGTCGCATACCAAGCTTTCATCCGCACCGGTAGTTGCAACTTTATCCGTGTTAATATTCGAATCTTCATTCATATTTATCTCATAGGGTCCATCCTGCGAATAGACCTGCTGAAGGGCCTGCACGAATACATCTGTTGGTTGGGCACCTGATAATGAATACTTTCTATTGATTAGGAAAAACGGAACGCTTCTAATTCCAAGCGTTGCAGCTTCTTGTTGATCAGCCCGAACTTCATCGCTCCTACCATCACTAGCAAGCATTGCAGTAACTTCATTACGATTTAATCCAACTGCCTCCGCTAACTCAGTTAAAGTAGCATGATCACCAATATGTTTTGATTCTGAAAAATAAGCATGCAAAATTCGTTCTGTCATTTCTTGCATTAATCCATGCGACTTTGCGAGCATTGTGAGCCGGTGCGCATCAAATGTATTCGTTACTATCATTGTATCAAATTGATAGTTCAAACCAACTTCTGCCGCCATTTGTTCGATATTATGGCAATTTGATTTTGCTTGTTCCAAGCTCATGCCATATTTTTCAGCCAGTTTTTCATACATATTCTTGCCAACATCACGTTTCATTGTTGGGTCTAATTCAAAACAACGGTACACTACCTTAACAGGATGGTCAATCTTCTGAAGAGCGTCCTCCAGACGCTTTTTGCCAATGTAGCAAAATGGTCAGGCAAAATCGGTCCACATTTCAATTAACATTCATGAAAACCCCCTTTTCTTTTTTTAAGTATATCGATATCAACTTCACCTAGTCTATTTTTCAGCTCATTAGTTCAATACACTTGCTATTTACGACATTACACGAGCGAATTATAAAGAACTTAAGAATAACAATTAATTAGTGATTCATCGTTCAAAATGATAAAATTGGAAAAAGCAAATATGAAGGTTGTGTTAAGTCATGTGTTTAATTTTATTCGCTTATAACGTCCATCCAACATACAAGTTGATCGTTGCAGCTAATCGCGATGAATTTTACGGAAGAAAGACAGCACCTGCTCATTTTTGGGAGGACCATCCTGAAATATTGGCAGGCCGGGATTTAGAAAAAATGGGAACATGGATGGGGGTAACAAAAAACGGCCGATTTGCAGCCGTTACGAATTATCGCGATCCTAAAGAGGTTACTAACGGAAAACTTTCACGTGGGGAGCTTATAGTAAACTATTTAAAAAGTAGCAAGATGCCAGAAAGTTATATGAAGGTAATGGAGGAAAACTCCGAATTGTATCCTGGCTATAATCTGTTAGTTGGCAGCCCTGATGAGCTTTACTATTTTTCAAACATTACAAAAAAATCTATGAAAATAGAGCCAGGCATTCATGGTGTCAGCAATCATCTGCTTAATACTGAATGGCCCAAGGTTGTACAGGGTACAGAAAACTTATCCAACATTTTGACTCAAAAAGATGACACAATGACGGAGTCACTTTTCAAAATTCTTCAAAATAATCATGTTGCTCCAGACGAAAGCCTTCCTAACACAGGTGTAACTTTAGAGTTGGAGCGGTTGCTATCATCCACTTTTATTAAAAGCGAAGGCTATGGCACAAGAAGTTCAACAGTTTTATTCATGAATGATGATGAAATCATTTTGAACGAACGTGTTTATAACGGAGCGGATAGTAAAGACCAGCAATTTATTCTTGAAATAAGCTAATCAAATTGGCTCCACATGAACATTGGCATTAAGTACATCATGTTCTTTCATTAATATGTCTTCTACTGCTGTCGAAATATCATGGGCTTTTTTTAGTGGCAGATTAGAGTCTACTAGGATGACAATATCAACAACGGTATTATTACCGTAATTCCTTGCTCTAATCTCCTTTACATCCTTTACGCCTGAAACATGTACAATCGTGTCCTTATAGTCTTCAATCAGCTTTTCGTCAAACCCATCTGTTAAGCTATAGGATGCCATGCGGAAAATATCCCAAGCCGTTTTGCAAATAAGAAAACCGACAACGATAGCTGCAACTGAGTCCAACCAAGGAAGGTTAAATTGAGAGCCGATAATACCAACAGCTGCCCCAATACTTACCCATGCGTCTGATAAATTATCCTTTGCTGCAGCCATAACTGCTTGACTCTTAATTCGCTGTGCCAGCCTTTTATTATAAAAATAAACGATAAACATAACAGCAGCACAGAAAATACCAGTCCAAGCGGATAGTATATCCGGTGATTCTTCCTTCCCCTCAAAAAAAGATGAAATCGCTGCAAATAATACTTGAAGGCCGACTGCCATCATAATAAAGGAAGCAACCATTGAAGCGACTGTCTCGGATTTCCAA
This sequence comes from Caryophanales bacterium, assembly GCA_012840465.1. Classification (GTDB taxonomy): domain Bacteria; phylum Bacillota; class Bacilli; order Bacillales; family Bacillaceae_J; genus Schinkia. Next base: position 29,075 of record DULJ01000030.1, on the reverse strand, counting down.
TGACCGTAAAGATGATCGTTATCAGCTGGTTTTTGAGAAACTTTTAATCCGATTAAAACAGCAATGGAGGAAATAATATCGGTACTATTATTAAATCCATCTGCTCGTAAGGCTTCAGAGTTTGTCATAAATCCTATGGACAACTTCAATGCAGCTAAAATAATATAAGCAAAAATACTAATATATGCGCCGCGTTCTCCTAATTTTAAGTCATCATATCTTTGTTGCCTCAGTTGATCCATAATGACCCCTCCAGTATGCATTCATTAATAATAGTACATTTTTTGATGGTAATGGTCTAGCCAAATTTAAAATTAAGACAACAGTTGTCGATTGAATAATAGACAATTTGCATAAATAGGTGTAACATGATTCTTAATAATTAATAAAATTTTGATTAGGCGCAGATTAGTTGCTTAATAGGGAAGTTCGGTGAAATTCCGACACGGTCCCGCCACTGTAAATGCTTAGAATCTCACATTCTAGTAAAGCCACTGTTGTGAAATGGGAAGGCTAGGAGATTCGTTTGAGGCATGAGTCAGGAGACCTACCTAATCAAGAACACCCAGTTACCCCTACGAGGAATAGGGAGGTGTAGAGTGAATAAAAATGTGGCTTTGATTATATTTTTGTTACCGGCAACCACCTTCCCAATTAGGGCGAGGTGGTTTTTTGTTGGTCTAAAATTCACCTATGCTTCGTGCTTAATAATCGTTTTAGGGTAAAAAGACGAGGAGGAGAGGAATGAAGAAGTTTTTGAGAATGACAGTTTTAACGGTTGTGCTGATGGCGCAGTTGTTGGCTGGGGTTAGTGTAGGGGCATCGGATAAGGTGTCGGAAATAGAAGTAGTAGAAGCTCTAACGGCATTATCTTTGCTGAAAGCTGCCGAGACAGTTGTAACTGAGGAAACAGCAAGGGGGACAAGTATTAAATCCATCAATGGAACGGAAATTAAAGGAACCGATTATTGGGGATTTTATGTAAATGGTGATTATGCTCAAGAAGGAGCAGGAACTTATAAGCCGAAGGTAGGAGATGTTCTTATTTTTAAATATGAAACTTATCCGGCTGTTCCGACTGAAACAACAACGGAGGAAACCATTAAAATTGTAGGATTAGAGAGTGATTCCACAGCATTGTCGTTGCTACAAAATGTAGAGCTGGAAGAATATAGCTGGGGACCAATGATAACATCAATTAATGGCAAAGAAGCCAATGATAAATATCGGTGGTCTTTCTCTATAAATGGTACTCCGACACCCGTAGGAGCAGGGGATTACCGACCAAAACATGGGGATGTTCTCTCGTTTAAATATACATTATCAGATCAAGGTTCCAATGAAACACTTCCAAATATAAAATATACGATTGCAGCTCTACAAGATGAGAATAATAATCCTCCAGAGGAAGAGAAACCAATAGAGAATTGTGAGAATCCTTTAAATGATTCGAAGGTAGACAGAGTAGCTAAATGGGTTCAAATATCAGAAACAGGTGTGGACCAAACTATTGAGGCTTTAGCTTTAAGACATTTAGAAAAAGCGATCCCACAATCTTTTTTTGATAAAATTAATAATGAAATAGAAACAAGCTTAATTAATAATGAAAAGAAAAAAGTAGCTAATTATCATAATTACATTTTAAGTTTAATTTTGAATAATCAAGATCCTAGCAATTTAAATATAGAAGGTAACAACTATAATCTAGTTGAAAAAATCTATAATAACCCGGAAACAGGAACTGACATATATAGTTTAATTAATGCATTAATCGCTATTGACAGTAAGGATTTTCTAATTCCAGAAGATGCATTATGGAATAGAGAGAAAATAATCTCTGCCATTATAGATAATAGAAATGCTGAAGGTTTATGGTCTTGGTCAAAAAAAGATCCTGCTGATATAGATACCACTGCAATGGTCCTAACAGCTCTTGCGCCATACAAAAACAAGAGTGAAGTGAAGGATGTTATTGAAAAAGCGGTAAATTGGTTATCTAGTATTCAATTATATAATGGAGGGTTTAATGGTGGTTTTGGGGAGAATGCTTCAACAGCAGCTTATGTGTTAACTGCCTTAACTGCATTGGAAGTAGACCCAAAAGGTGATAAATTTACAAAGCAAAATGGCAGCTTAGTTGATAATATTTCTACCTATATTTTAGAAGATGGTAGTTTTTCATCTACTATAGGTGGAGAAACAGATGAAGTTTTTGCCACTCCACAGGGCTTATTAGCACTTGTGTCTTATGAAAGATTTTTACAAGGAAATGGTTCTGTCTACGATTTATCTAAATTACCTTTGCTAGTAATTGGAGAGATAAACTGTTCGAGTGGAGGCACCCCAGGTGGTACTTTGCCAAATACTCCCGGAGAAAATAAGAAACAAACGATTACTATTTCAGTTAGAACCCATAAATCAACTATTTTATCTTCAAGAACTTTGGAAGTAAATGAAGATGCAACGGCATTAAGTGTTTTGGTAGATGAACTGGGAGGCAGAGTTGAAACAAGTGGCTCAGGATCATCAGGGTATGTAATAGCAATTGACGGATTAGCCGAATTTGACCATGGTCCAACAAGTGGTTGGAAGTATTCGGTTAATGGTTATTTTCCAAGTGGTGGTGCTGGAACATATCGCTTAAATAACGGAGACCAATTAGAATGGGTTTATGTAACAGAGGATAAGGATGCAGCGAATGAAAAAGCGTCAATGGGAGGCAGTGCAGCAACTGCTAAGCCAGATGGAGTTACTGTTGCAGTCTTTGAATCTTTTGAAAAAATAAAATCAGATTCACAAAAACAAAATGCTGTTTTAAATAAAGACCAAAAAATGTCATCTGTGGAAGCGCAAAAGTTAAAAGAAGCGCTAAATGCAAATACTGTTAAAGTTGAAAAAACAGTCGTACCAACGGAGGAAACAGTAATTGCTAGCCCAAATATTGATGAAGCAAAAATCGTCATTCCCAAACAGGCACTAAAAGAGCAAAAAACAATCAAAATAGAAGAATTAGCGCCTTCTACTACAAATATAGAAGGAAATCTGAAGTCTTCTGTTTATCAATTTTTGCCAAAGGGTACGAAATTTGAGAAGCCAGTCTATATTTCTATCAATATACCAATTGAAGATGAGGATTTAGACAATCTTGTAATGGCATGGTTTGACGAAGAGAAAAATCAATGGATTCCAATTCCGACTGTGATTGATGCAAAGACTGGAACGATTACTGGTCAAGTGGAACATTTTACGAAATTTGCAGTAATTGATAATAAACAGCAAAATAAGTTAGATAGGACGGCTGAGTTGGAAAAACTAGTTCAACATCTTCAAACCGACAAAACCCAGTCTGAATGGGAAGACTTTGGTATGGCGCGTCTTGGACAAGCTGATAACCAAGCTGTGTTAAATGAGATTAGTAAGGTGATAAAAGAAGCAAACGGATATTTCCGTAAAATCACTGATTACGAACGTTATCTGTTAACGGTTAAAGCGCTTGGCGGCGATCCCAAGAATATCGGCGGTTATGATTTAATTGAAAAAATCTACAACAATGAACGAATGACAATGCAAGGAACGAATGGATTGATTTTCGCATTGATTGCCTTGGATAGTGGAAATTATCAAGTTCCAAGCACTGCGAAATGGAATCGAAAAAAAATCTTAGCTGATATTTTAACAAATCAAAACAAAGATGGCGGATTTTCATTAGTAAATGGTGAGGCTTCAGATGTTGACATTACAGCGATGGCTATTAGCAGTTTAGTAAACTACAAAGATAAGCCAGAAGTAAAAACTGCCATTGACCAAGCTGTCAATTGGTTAAGCAGTGTTCAACAGGCTAGTGGGGGCTTTATTGCAGATGGAAAAGAAAATAGTGAAAGTGCCTCACAAGTCATGATTGCCTTAGCTTCTGCTGGTATTGATCCACAAGGCCCATCATTTACAAAAGCTAATGGGAATGTAGTCGAAAATTTACTTTCATATCAATCAAAAGATGGCGGTTTCGCAAATCTGAAAAATGAAAAATCAAATCAAATCGCATCAGAGCAGGCATTGTTAGCTTTGGTGGCACTAGATCATTATAGTAAAAACGTACCGTCTATTTATCAATTTGCAGATGAAAAGGTTGAGAAGGAAGTCGCAACTTTTATTCCTACTTTTGCTGACGTTGACCAAATCTCTGATTATGCCCTTCAATCTATCTACGATGTATTTGATAAAGGGGTTATGGTTGGTGTAGAGAAGAATCCACTTCGTTTTGCACCAAAACAAAATTTAACAAGAGCACAATTTACAGCGATCTTAGTTAATTTATTGGAAGGGGAAGTTTCCGAACAGAGTAAAACTGTATTTAAGGATGTTCTGCCTGGACAATGGTATTACAACGTTGTAATGAAGGCTAATGAGCTTGGAATCGTTAGAGGTACGTCCGATACGACCTTTAGTCCGAACGATCCAATTACAAGAGAGCAGGTTGCGATCATTCTTGCTAGAGCGTTTGATTTAATGGCAAAAGAGAATGAACCGAAGACGGCGGTCTACAACGATATTGCAAGTTTGAGTCCATATAATCAGGCTGCAATTCAAGCCCTTTACGATCATAATCTTATGAAGGGTTATGAAGGTGGTCAATTTAAACCGAAAAATTATGTAACGCGAGAAATGGGTGCAGTGATTGCAGACCGTTTAGGTGAAAAAGCTAATTAACGGCAGAATCAAGCAGTCATAAAATAGGCAATGGAGAACGGTATTTTTCGTTCTCCTTTAGCTATTTAAAAGGGAGAGGTTTTTTAGATGAAGCAAATTAATAGATTACTAGCAGCGATGTTAATAATGGTGGTTTTTCTTGTTGGTTGTGGATCAAACAACGCAAGCCCAAGTCAGTCTAATAGCAATAATGAAAATACCAAGCAGGAACTATCTAAGGAGGATCTTCCCCAGGTAGAGGGTAAAACAGGTAATAGTCAGAATGCAACAACTGAAAAAGCAGCTTCACCAATGGACGAAGTTGTAGGTAAGGAAGAACCGCAAAAACCAACAGATCCTAAAGAAGCTGTAGTAATAAACAAACAGGAAGCTGTGACTAATCTTAAACATGATACACCAAAACAAGCAAACGAAACGGCTGATAAACCACAAGAAAAAGAACAGACAAAACAAGTAGCAACGAACAATCCAAGCAATATGCCAACCACTAGTCAAAAGGTTGAACAGGAATCAAAACCAAATACGCCAATCACTGAGGTGACTATTGCAATTAGAGCTGATGCCGAAACAGGGGTCATTTTGAAAGCAACGAAGGTTTCGATTAATGAGGGGGATACAGTCCTTGACGTACTGAAAAAAGTGACAAAACAAAATCGAATCCAAATGGAATATAGAGGCACCGGTGCCACTGCCTACATCGAAGGAATTCAGAATTTATATGAATTTGATAAAGGGCCGAAAAGTGGCTGGATGTACAGTGTTAATGGCACTTTTATGAAAAAAGGAGCAGGGACTACTGAAGTTAAGCCTGGAGATAAAATTGAATGGGCTTATACGCTAGACCTTGGAAAAGATTTAGGGGCTACTGTGAATGAATAATTCCTCTGGGTTTAATAGTCTACACCCAGCTGTATGTTTTTTATATTACATTGGATTATTTTTAATCAGCATGCTGTTTATACACCCTTATTTTTTACTTGCAGCCTTAGTATCTGTAATCCTATTAAATTTTTTCCATAATCGTGGAATAGAAATACGAAAAGGTGCTAAATTTTATATTTTTATTGGTGTGGTAATTTTAATCATCAATCCTTTGTTTTCACACCGCGGGGCTACTATATTATTTTATTTATTTGACCAGCCTATCACTTTAGAAAGTATGATGTTTGGCTTTTTAATGATGTTATCGATCGTCACGATTTTAATTACTTTTTTGTCTTTTAATTTCATCATCACAGAGGATAAATTTATTTATTTATTTTCATCCTTTGCACCGAAAACGGCGCTTTTAATTATGATGGCATTTCGGTTTGTGCCTTTATTAAAACGAAGATTAATAGAAATTGCCAATGTCCAAAAAACTAGAGGAATTAGTATAAAGTCAGGCACAATTAAACAAAGGGCGAAAGCCGGAATGAGCATCTTATTTATCTTAATGACGTGGTCAATGGAGGAAGCTTTGCAAACAGCTGATTCAATGAAGGCGCGTGGATATGGGGTAGGAAAACGAAGTTCATTTAATCAATATCGTTTCTATAAGCAGGATGTTTTTTTTCTTATTTGGTTCAGCCTGCTTATGGTTATTTTCATTACCCTGGGAATAGCAGGCTATGGGAAACTGGAAATTTATCCACAGCTAGAAGCACTCCCCCTTTCAAATCGTGAAAATAATTTATTTGTTTTGGTTCTATTGTTTTTATTCACACCTCATTTTATTGAAGGGAGAGAGTACTATAAATGGCACTTATCGAAATAAGAAACTTTTCCTTTACATATGCAGGTGAGGATCAGCAATTATTAACAGATATATCCCTACTAGTTGAAGAAGGCGAAATGGTGTTACTTTGCGGTCCAACGGGCTGCGGAAAGACGACCCTTCTTAGACAAATGAAAAAAGAGATTGCACCAATTGGGACGAAGGTTGGTCATATTTATTTTGATCAAAATGAAATGGAATCCGTTTCATCACTTGTTACAGCGAAAGAAATCGGGATTGTTTTTCAAGATCCAGAAAATCAAATCGTGACTAGTACAGTTTGGCATGAACTTGCTTTTTCATTAGAAAACTTTGGTTATTCAACCTTTGATATTCGAAAAAAAGTGGCAGAAATGGCTTCGTTTTTTGGTATCGAAGCTTGGTTGAACCTATCCATTCATAAGCTCTCTGGCGGTCAGAAGCAGCTTGTAAATTTAGCTTCAATCTTGCTTTTACAGCCGCGGGTTTTGCTTTTAGATGAACCAACAGCTCAGCTTGATCCAATTGCTGCACGGGAATTTTTGCAAATGATCCATCGCATCAATCGGGAGTTTAATACGACCATTATCATTATTGAACATCGATTAGAGGAAGTTTTTCCGATTGTTGACCGTGTTGTCATTTTGGAGGCTGGAAAAATAAAGCTACAGGACAACCCACAGCATGTGATTAAGCAATTTGACAAACATGATGTTTACTTTCAATATTTGCCCGAAATTACGAAACTATTTCTAATAAGTAATGAAGATCGGCCGTTACAGGATCAAGTTCCGATTACTGTTAGGGAGGGGAGAAAATGGCTTTCAAAGCAAAATGATCGGCATTTTCCAAAAGAGGTGCAAGGGGATTTATTAATTAATAAAAAAGAAGTAACAGGGGCTTCGATTCTTGAATGCAAGGATGTTTTTTTTCAGTATGATCGAAGTGGCAAGATGGTGCTGGAAGGAGTTCAGTATGGAATGACGAAGGGGCTGTTTTCAGCGATTATCGGTGGAAATGGTGCTGGAAAGTCTACATTACTTAAAGTTTTGGCCGGTATAGAGGATCCAAGACGTGGAAAGGTTTTGATGGAGGGTCAACCCCTGCATAAAATGAAAGCACGGGAGCGTTATAAGAAAATTGGGTATCTGTCACAAAACCCGCTAGCCCTTTTTACGCAAGACACAGTAAAAGAAGAGTTAACCGTTGCTGAACAGTTAGTTGATGGGGAACGTTCCAATAACGCTCTGACCGAAGTGATTGAATTTTTTGGGTTAGAGGGGGCGTTGCATAAACACCCATATGATTTGAGTGGGGGAGAAAGACAAAAGCTGGCGCTGGCTAGTGTTTTATTGAAGAATCCAGAGATTTTATTAATTGATGAGCCGACAAAGGGGCTTGACCCAAGATTGAAGTTGGACGTCGGCAATTTATTAAAGGAGCTGCAACGAAAGGGACTCTCCATATTAATGGTTACACATGATATTGAATTTACCGCAAAATACGCGGATCATTGTTCCCTTTTGTTTGCAGGTTCGATTGTGGCCGAAGGTACGGCGAAAGAGATGTTTAGCGACAATTACTTCTATACAACAGCTATTAATCGGCTGGTGCGAGGCGATCTTCCCCAAGCACTAAATCATGAGGATGTGTTAAAGGCATGGGACGCAGCAGGCTATTATTAATTATTTCTACATTATTAGTCGTTCTTTTGTTGTTTGTAATGGTGCTCCTAGAAGGAGAACATTACATGTTGCTTAGTTTTTTGACCTTGTTTGTTATCATGTTTCCTTTTTTTGCTCGGTTTGAAAGGAAGGAGCTTGATGCAAGAGGAATTGTGTTAATTGCCATTTTAGCTGCAATTGCTGCTGTCAGCCGTGTCCCCTTTGCCGCCATACCTAGTGTTCAGCCCACTTCGTTTGTAATTATTATGGCGGCTATTGTATTTGGTGCAGAAACGGGTTTCTTAGTTGGAGCAATTGCCGCGTTAGTATCTAATTTATTTCTCGGGCAAGGGCCGTGGACGCCTTGGCAAATGTTTTCATGGGGGATGATGGGGCTTTCGGCTGGTTTATTAAAGGATTGGCTTTGGGCTCGGCGCAGGTTATTATTACTTCCATTTGGTTTTATCTGGGGTTTTTTGTTCGGCTGGATTATGAATTTATGGTATCTTGTTGGGTTTGGGGAGAATATTACGATCGGAATAGTGTTGGCAGGAATGGCATCAAGCTTTAATTTTGATTTAGCTCATGCCTTGTCCAATTTATTTTTCCTTTACGTCTTTGGCGTAAGGTGGAAAAGCATTCTTGAGCGCTTTAAGGTGAAGTATGGACTGCTGGGTGGTGCCTGTCCCCGTATCGCAAAAATAAAATAGCTGTCAACGATTTGACAGCTATTTGATAACTAACTCTTTACACCGATGGTTGGGTCTTTTTCCGTAAGGCTTCCGGAATATAAACACAGAAAGGTTCACTTTCGAGGTAATCACCGGTGATCGCATATGTTCTGGAACGGGAGCCACCACATACATTACGAAACTCGCATACGCCACATTTACCTTTATAAAGGTCAGGCTTCCGTAATTCCTTTAATATGGGTGCCTCACGATAAATTTCCTTTAAAGATGTCTCACGCACATTCCCTACAACTAATGGCAGCAAACCACTTGGCATAACATCACCGGTATGGGAAACGAAGATGAAGCCGTTGCCGTCATTTACACCTTTTGGTGCACGTTTTAGGCCATCTCCTAAAGAAGCCACATCGGTTGTAATGCTATCTTCATAGTGAATTTCACCTTTGGCAATGAGATGTTCTTTTGCCTTTTGTTGAATAACGACTCGACGGTAATGTTGAGCAGCTGTAGTTTTTATATCATATGGGACTGTTTTACTTAATTCGTATAACCATAAAAAGACCTTTTCATGTTCGGCAGGTGTTAGGCAGTCGTCTAGTTGCCCGCGACCGGTTGGAACAAGCAGGAATATATACCACATCACAGCTTTTAAATCTTTGACAAGCTCAGCCATTTGTTCAAGATGATGATAATTATAGCGGGAAATGACTGTATTTATTTGTAACGGCATTTCAAGATCATGTAAGTATTTTATTTTTTCTAAAGTAAGCTTAAATGAACCGGGTGTTCCGCGGAATTGGTCATGAATTTCAGGGGTTGGTCCATCAAGGCTGAAGCCCCAGCGGGAAAGACCAACTGATTTCGCTTTTTCCATTTTTTCTTTTGTTACATTGGCAGTGGCACTAGGTACCATTGAAACACGCATTCCTTTTTTGACTGCATAATCAGCAAGCTCGAATAGGTCCTCCCGCATCAGGCAGTCCCCACCTGTAAATACAAGCATTGGATTATCCATTTCATAAATTTGATCAATCAGTTTAATTCCTTCATCATGGCTTAATTCATTCGGGTCTGGTGTGATTTGGGCATCGGCCCTGCAATGAACACATTTTAATTGGCAGGCTCTAGTAACCTCCCAAATTACTATAAATGGATTTAGATTATAATCGATCATTGCTCCATGTCCCTTTCCATGTGGATGTCCTCTTTTTTCCATCCTTATCACCTATCCTGTTACATTATTATGGAAATACATCATTATCATTATAAAATTTAGAAGGGCTCTTTAACCAGACAGTGTGTTACAAATTCAGTAACAAAGAATAAAAGTATTATATAGAGGCAAATCTTATATTAAAATGAAAAGAAGGATATTTTTTTAGAAGTGGAAATCCCAAAAAGGAGCGAGACACATGGAATTTAACTTTTTAAATGCATCTCCAGTTCCAATGGTTATATATAAGGAAAGAATTATCTATGCAAATAAAGCGTTCTTTCTAATGAGTGGATATAACGAGGAAGATCTTAAAAATAAATACGTTTGGGATTTCTTTGAAGAGGATGCCAAAGAGCTATTTATAACCGGCATTCAAAATAGAGTGATCAATAAAATGCCCAATAAGGAGTATACCTATAAATTTTATACAAAAGGTAATGGGGTCCGCTGGCTGAAAATTGGAACGACAACAGTATGTCAGAACGACGAATATATAGGTTTTGCAACCTTATTTGATATAACCGACAAAACGAATGAAATAAATTTTAAAGATCAATTAATCAAGCTAAATACTGAACTAAAAGAAAGCAAACTGCGCTATCAATCCTTATTTGAGAATAATCCAGAAATTTGCTTTTCATTAGATCTATTTTGGAACTTTCATAAGCTAAATAAAGTTACGGAAACTGTTTCTGGTTATAAGGTAGAGGAACTAATTGGCAAACCTGTGTATAGTGTTATTGATAAAAGTCAGTATCCCATTGTAAATGAGCAATTTTCAAAAGTATTACAGGGGGATTCAGTTAGTTTTTACACGAAGATTATACACAAAGACGGTCATTTACTTGATATGAATGTGACAGCTGTTCCGATCATTGTTGATCATGTTGTAGTTGGAATTATTGGCTATGCAATCAATATTACAAAACAAAAACAGGTTGAGCTGGATTTGATTGAAAGTGAAAAACGTTATCGATTTATCACAGAAAACTCAACAGATATCATTTCACGTCATAACGCAGACGGTTCTATTGTGTATATTTCACCCATAGTTGAAAACATTCTTGGCTATACGCCGAAAGAATTAATAGAAACTTTCGTTGAGAATCCACCGAAAACAAGGAGCATTATTAATCTAGTTGATCATCGGGCGTTAAATTTGAAAAAAGGCGAAATATATACCTTTAGCTATGAAATGCAAAAGAAAGATGGAAACTTTATTTTCTTAGAAAGCACAATCAAAGCCTTTTATGACCAAGAAGAAAATAAAATTGCTGGGTTTATAGCTGTTTCTCGGGATATTACAGAACGAAAATTATTTGAAGAAAAGCTTCAACAAACCAATGAATTTTTGAAACAGTTGTCTACAATGGATGGGTTGACGGGGATTGCCAACCGACGAAGATTCGATGAGTTCATGGAGGTAGAATGCGCTCGTTCTAAAGATAGCGGTTTACCAATCTCACTTATTTTATTCGATATTGATTTCTTCAAATTATATAATGATACGTATGGTCATCAGGCAGGCGATGATTGTTTAAAGCTTATTGCCAGCACGATAAGCTCGAAAATTAACCGCTCAAGTGATTTATTTGCAAGATATGGGGGCGAGGAATTCGCCATTGTTCTTCCTGGAACCGACCTGAAAGGTGCTGCAAAAGTCGCGGAGAAGGTTAGAAAGGCCGTTGAGGATATTAAAATCCCGCATAACCAATCAAAGGTCAACAAGTATGTAACCATTAGTGTTGGGGTTGTTTCCAGTGAAACGGTAAGCCCGGAGCCTAAATTACTGATTGTAAAAGCTGATGATGCCCTTTATTGTGCGAAGAATTTAGGAAGAAACCGCACAGTTAAGGTTGAAAAAGTTTAACTTCATTCAGCAAAGAATTTTGATAATTCTATTTTATTATTTTACTTCTACGAACAATAAGAGTATAATGGTAATAGCCTGGTAATGGGGGGATCAATTTGGATTCAGATGCTAGTCTAATAGATAGTTTTGAAGAATGGCTACTACATCAAGAGAAATCTCCTAATACAATTCATACTTATAAAAGTGCTATTCAAAAATTGAGTTATTGGTTGGAAGAAAGAAATTTAAGTTTAAGGAAGCTTAGTCATAGCAGTATTCAAGACTATATGAATGAGCTTGAGCAAGAAGGAAAAAGTGCATCAACAATTGACAAAATATATGCAACTATTCGTGTATTTACTCAGTTCCTTGATCATCCGGCAATCGCGGATAATATTAAGCGTAAGGAAAAAGAAAAAAATATTTATCAAACTGCCCCTGAGTTTTTGAGGGCAGACGAACGGACACAGCTATTAAAAGATGTGGAAAAAGATAAAGATATTCGAAATACTGCAATCGTGCACATGCTTTTGTATACGGGGGTACGATTATCTGAATTATGTAATTTAGATCGCAGTGACATTAATATAAATGGACAAATAGGAACCGTAACGATTACGAATCCTAAAGGGGATAAGAAACGAATAGTCCCAATTCCAAAGGATGCGTTGAAGTTTTTGAAGAGTTATTTGGAAACGCTATCGCAGGATTATGCAGGACCGTTATTTATTTCAAAACAGAATAACCGATTAACGACAAGATCTATTCAATATATGTTAGAAAAGTATGATATTAATCCCCATAAATTGCGCCATACATTTTGTAGGGATCTAATTGAAAAAGGGTTGGATATCGCAGTAGTGGCCCAACTTGCTGGACATAATGATATTAATATAACAAAAAGATATTTAATAAATGATGATTGATTTATATAATATGGGAATAATGGCGTCTTCAATTTTCTAAATTGGAGACGCTTTTTTGCTTGTTTTTATGAAAATATATTATAATAATAAATATAAAAGATGAATACAGAAATGGTGTGCCATCATGAGATCAATCTTTATTTTAACAAAAGATCAAAGAAGAGCCCTATTATTAGACGTGTTAATCGTTTTTTTAGTATTAATTATCGTAGTAACTGGGGTATCGGTATATGCAGGTTATAAGGTTATGAACCCAATGAAACTTGCAATCTTACAACTGCCTTCAAAATATGATTTGGAGTATGAAAATGTAACCTTTCCAAACATTTATGATGATGTTCGGTTAAAAGGTTGGTGGATACCAAGTACAAATCATGACTTTATTAGTCAGAAGGCTGTGATTTTTTCGCATAGCTATGGTGATAACAGAGAAAATATGCCGATAGATACGCTTAAACTTGCAAAAAGGTTTTCAACCGAAGGCTTTCATGTGTTTATGTATGATTTCCGCAATAGTGGTGAGTCGGAAAAAAGCTATACAACGATCGGGGCAAAAGAAAGAACAGATTTACTGTCAGCAATTCAATATGTAAAAGAAACAAAAGGTATTCATAATATCGCCCTTATTGGTTGGTCAATGGGGGCAGCCACTTCGATCATAGTCGGAAGCGAGTCCGATGATGTGAAGGCTGTTATTGCTGACAGTCCATTCGCAGACTTAGAGGAATACACGAAGAAAAACTTTACGTACTGGACAGGTCTTCCCAACCCGATTGGCAAGTACATGATCGACATTGCGGAAAATGTTTTTATTGATTTAGATTTAAAAGAGGTTAAACCGTACGTTGCGGCTAAAGCCTATAAGGACAAGGGATTAATGCTCATTCATAGCAAAAAGGACGGGGCTATTTCATACAAAGAAAGTGAGCAAATCTATCAAAATGCTCCTAATGCGGAACTATGGATTACCAAAAAAGGTGGACATATTCGAAATTATAAACATCAAAAGAAAGCGTATGAGGACCGAATTATCCACTTTATAGATAAGTATATAAAAGATGATTACAGGTTTGATAGAACTTAAAACGGGGTGAAATAATTGGATATTCGGCATTTAGAATACTTTGCTGAGGTAGCCAAACACTTAAGCTTTACAAAGGCAGCATCAACGCTGCATGTATCTCAACCATCTTTAAGTAAGGCAATTCAAAATTTAGAAGGTGAGTTAGGGGTCCCTTTATTTTATCGTTCTCCAAAGCAACTAGAGCTGACAGATGCAGGGAAAGCCGTCTTAATTAATACGAAAAATGTATTAGACGCCTTTCATAATTTGACATCGGAATTGAATAATCTTGCTGAATTAAAAAAAGGCGAAGTCAAAATCGGGATCCCACCGATCATGGGGGCTGCATTTTTCTCCACCTTAATCAGTCAATATAAAGAAAATTACCCTTTAGTTGAAATCCACCTTACTGAAGTAGGTTCGAAGGTAATAAAAGAGGGAGTAGAGGATGGAAATTTAGATATTGGCTTAATTTGTAATATCCCGATTAAAACTGAAAGCTTTGAAGTTATTAAACTTTTAAAAGATCCGTTAATGGTAATCGTTCATAAAGAAAATCCATTAACAGCCAGTCAAGTTATCAATTTCGCTCAGTTAGAAAACGAACCGTTTATCCTATATCGAAAAGATTTTTCACTTCACGATCGAATACTGGATGTTTGTTTGAAAAATGAATTTACACCTAATGTTGTCTGTGAAACTTCGCAGAAGGATTTTATTGTTGAGATGGTAGGAGCTAAACTCGGAATTGCATTGTTGCCAAGCAAGATTTGTCATGAATTAAAAAATGATATTGTTGCCATCCCTTTTGAACATCCAGAAATTAATTTAGAGCTAGGGATGATTTGGAAGAAAAATAAGTATCAGTCCTTTGCTGTTCAAGAATTTATTGATATGGCAAAAAAATTTACGGGTAATTAATATTGGACAGGAAGGCACTTAAATGCCTTCATGTCCTTTTTGCTTGTCTAGCGCGAGCCCCCAGCGGGTGCTTCCGCTTTTCTTAATGTTGAACGGCAAATTTAGCTTTTGCCTCAGCACGTCTCTGATGCAGGATTGGCTCAGTATAGCCGCTTGGTTGTTCATAGCCTTTAAAGATAAGGTCACAAGCAGCTTGAAAGCCTACAGAGCTTTCATAATTCGGTGCCATTGGATGATAGGCAGAATCACCTGCATTTTGCTCGTCAACGACCTTTGCCATCCGTTTCAATGTTTCTTCCACTTGTTCTGTCGTACAAATGCCATGATGTAACCAGTTTGCAACATGCTGGCTGGAAATACGAAGTGTTGCTCTGTCTTCCATCAATCCAATATTGTTGATATCCGGTACTTTAGAACAACCAACACCTTGTTCTACCCAACGAATAACGTAGCCGAGAATACCTTGGCAGTTGTTATCAAGCTCTTGTTGGATTTCCTCCGGTGACCAGTTTGGATTTCCAGCGATAGGTAATTGTAGAATATCATCACGTAGGTCGGAAATGTTTTTAGCTATTTCATTTTGAATGTCAATTACATTGACCTGATGATAATGTAAAGCATGCAATGTGGCAGCCGTTGGTGATGGTACCCATGCCGTATTGCCACCTGCTTTTAGATGACCGATTTTTTGCTTTAACATTTCAGCCATTAAATCAGGCATTGCCCACATCCCTTTACCGATTTGAGCGTGGCCTTGAAGGCCGCAGGTTAAGCCTACATTTACATTGGATTTCTCATAAGAGCCAAGCCATGTAGCAGCTTTCATATCACCTTTACGAATCATTGGACCAGCTTCCATTGATGTATGCATTTCATCACCGGTACGATCAAGGAATCCTGTATTTATGAATACGATCCGGTCTTTAACTTCATAAATGCAATTTTTTAAGTTCAATGAAGTACGGCGCTCTTCATCCATAACACCAATTTTTATTGTATTGCGTTCTAATTGTAGGATGTCTTCAACACGTTCAAATAACTTGTTAGCAAAGGCAACTTCCTCAGAACCGTGCATTTTTGGCTTAACGATATAGATGGAGCCTTTTTGTGAATTTATATGTTTAGAATTTCCAATCAACTCATGTGTTGAAATTAAACTGCTAATCGCTGCATCCAAAATTCCTTCTGGAACTTCTTCACCATTTTGATCTAAAACAGCATTACTCGTCATCAAATGTCCTACATTTCGGCAAAACATTAATGATCTTCCAGAAAGTGTAATAGTATCACCAGTTAGAGAGGTATAGGTGCGGTCAGCATTCATGACACGTGTCATTGTTTGATTGCCCTTCTGGAAGGTTGCTGAAAGGTCCCCTTTGATAAGTCCCAACCAATTACGGTACACGCCTACCTTATCCTCAGCATCAACAGCAGCAATTGAATCTTCAAAGTCCATAATCGTTGTTGTTGCAGCTTCCATAAGCACATCTTTTACGCCAGCTTTATCGTTTTTACCGATAGGATGTTCCTTATCAATTTGGATTTCAAAATGAAGACGGTTATTTTTAAATAAAATGGCAGTAGGGTTTTGAGCCTCACCTTGATATCCGATCACTTTTTCATCGTCTTTAAGATTTGTAGTTTCACCATTAGTAAGAAGCACATATAATTGATTATCTACAATCTGGTATGCAGCCGCTTCTTTATGGGATCCGTTGTTTAAAGGAATGGTTTGATCAAGGAAATCTTTGGCGAAATTAATAACAAGCTCACCACGTACCGGGTTATAAGCCCCCCTTCTGTTGGCGCCGTTTTCTTCACTGATGGCATCTGTTCCATAAAGTGCATCATAAAGACTTCCCCAACGTGCATTAGCAGCATTGATGGCATAGCGGGCATTATCAACTGGTACTACAAGCTGCGGTCCACCTTGAATAGCAATCTCATCATCTACATTTTGGGTAGCAATCTCGAAATCTTCTACATCTTTTTCGAGATAATTAATTTGTTGTAAAAAGGCTTTATAACCTTCAAATTCGAATGAATCCTTATTCTTTAAATGCCATTCATTAATTCTTCTTTGCAGCTCGTCACGACGTGCTAACAATGCTTTGTTTTCGGGTGATAAATCGTTTATTAGTGTTTCAAGACCATTCCAAAATTGATCAGTGGTAACCCGTGTTCCGGGAAGAGCCTCATGATTAATAAAATCCTGAAGGATCGAAGCTACCTGTAAATTACCGATTTTCACATATTTAGTCATTTTCTATTTCCTCCTAAAATAAATCGTTTCTTTTAAAGATAGTTCTCTCCTGAACATAAATGTATTTTTTCTCTTTATTTTGTTTGTTTATTATTTTCATTATAAAAGTTTTTAGTCTATTTTGAAAATATATATTTCGAATAATGGGTATGCCATTCTGTTATAGACGAAAAAAGAGACTGTCCTTATTGAACAGCCCCCCGAAAATATTTAACTTCATTCAGTAGAAGTCTCCCACTTCCATAAGTGGTGAGATGAATGCGAGTTAGTATTTTAAATTCAGTGGGGGTACAACCCCCTGCTGAATAAAGTTAAAGCCTCCGGCGGATGCCACAGATTTTAAAAGGTAATTTTTCGAGCAGATCAAAGACTAAGAACGCCACATCCTGTGGCAACGTCTTTGTGACCCACGTCCTGTGGGCCTAAAAAATCTGGGCGCAAACACGCCAAGGCGAATTTGATTCTAGTCAATAACCTTAGTCCAAAGCTTGGCTTTATCGTATATTTCAGGAAATTTTTGCTCCAGCTCAGTGGCTGGAAGTGGATGACCGAAATAATATCCTTGGACTTCATCACAATTAATCTTTTGAAGGAAGTCTACTTGATTTTCTTCCTCTACACCTTCAGCAATAACATCCAATTTTAAGTTATAAGCCATATTTAAGATCGTAGAGACAATGGCTGCATTTTCAGCATTTGTTGTAATATCGCTAATGAAAGATCGATCAATTTTTAGGCGATCGATTGGCAGCATTCTTAAGTAATTGAGCGAACTATAGCCTGTACCGAAATCATCAACACTAATTTGGATACCTAATTGTTTTAAAAGATTAAGGGTAATAATCGCTTGATTAAAGTCCACTGTCATGCTTTCCGTTATTTCAAGCTCAAGCAGATTAGGAGCAAGTCCCGTATCATGTAAAACTTCCTCAACCATTTTAACCAGATTGGTTTGTAAAAATTGTTTGGTTGATAAATTGACTGAGACAATGATCGGCTCAATTCCATTCTTCTGCCACTCTACCACCTGTCTGCAGGCAGTTTTTAGAACAAATTCTCCGATTTGAATAATTAGCCCAGTTTCTTCAGCGATGGAGATGAATTTGCCTGGCGGGATAATCCCTTTTTCCGGGTGAATCCATCTAACAAGTGCTTCTAATCCGCTGATTTTTCCGGTTTGAATATTCACCTTTGGTTGATAATAGACTGTGAATTCATTTCGCTCCAATGCTTTTCTTAAATCATTTTCGAAAATAAGCTGCTCATAAGTGGAATCCTCTTCCAGTGGTGAATAAATACTATAATTATTTCGACCGAGCTCCTTCACCCTGTACATCGCGATATCCGCATGCTTGATAAGTGTATCTGCATCCTCACCATCAGTTGGATATAAAGCAATACCGATACTGCATGTAATGTGTACTTCATACCCTGATATGGTGATCGGATGATTGATCGCATTTGTAATTGTTTCGGCAAGCTGTATCGCTTCATTGCCATCTTTAATTTTGGGAAGAAGGATAATAAATTCATCCCCGCCAATTCTACCGACAGTATGATCAGGTTCAACACATGTATCGATAAGATTGGCAACATGTTTTAATAAAAGGTCACCAAAATCATGTCCAAGTGAGTCATTAATAATTTTAAAACGATCTAGGTCTAGAAACATAACTCCAAGCAGATAGGAATTATTTTTTAGATTTTTTATTGAGGTTAAGGCCCTGTTCAAACTAGCTTTAAAATAGCGGTAGTTTGGCAAATCTGTTAAATAATCGTGATAAGCAGAAATACGCAATGATTCATAAGCTGAAACGCGGTCTATCGCAATGGCAATTTGGTTTGCAAAAACGGTAAGTGTACTATCTTCCTTACCGTTTTCATTAAAAAAGTTTTTTTGCAGGCTTCCAATATTTAATGTCCCGATAACACTTCCGTTAATAATCATGGGCAATGAAATTGTTGAATGTATCCCCTGTTTTAGGGGAACCTGTTCACAATCAAAGATCTTTTCTATTGAAAGGTCATTTCGAATGAGTGATCTTTTTGTTTTTGCTACGATTTCAAAAGGGGTGTCCATATATGGGACTTCATTTATCATAACACTGTCATTGTTTGTAATATAATAAAGGCTAATAGTGTCTTTATTGTCCTCGAATAAGGAGACTGAAAGTCTGTCAGGATTAATAAACGCTTTTATTTCTTTTAAAATAATACTTACAACATCATGGTGATTTAAATTTGGTTTCAAAACAGCTTGCGCGATATTACCGAGCGTTTTTAGTTGCTTTACTTTTTCAGATAGTTTAGAAGTGGCCCTTAAAACTTCCTTTTTCAAATGCTCCTCATTTTGTTCAATTGTTGTTGCCATTTGATTAAAGACGACCGATAAGGATTGGACCTCATTTGTACCTTCTTCTTTTACCTGGATATGGCGTTTTCCTTCGCTCATAGCTCGTGCAGCAGCCATGAGTTCTTTTAATGGGAGTGTTAACTTTCTGCTTATAATAATAGAAATGAACATGGAAAAAGCGGAAACAATTAACATGATCAAGATTGTATCTGTGTATAAATTCCTTTGCTTTGATAATAAATTATCTTTTTTAAGGGCGATTTCAATCTCACCCAAATTCGAATTGAAATAAACTAAGGGCACTTTTTCAATAAATAACTCCTTATTTGTAAATGTTTCTCCTTTTTGATTGACAACTGTCCCGACTTCATCTCTTACAATAACATACTGAATGTTTGGTTGATCCAGTAGTGAGTATGCAAGGGGAGAGATGCTGCTATAATCTTCATTAAGCATTGAAAGAGCAATGGCTGAACGTAAAGTAGTTGCCGCTGTACGTCCTTCACTCCTTAACCCATCTTCTAAATTATCGGCTTCATGATAGAGATACATTGAGCCTAGTGAAACAATACAAATTAGAATAAGGGTATTCATCGTTAGCCATATTCGAAATGTAATGCTATTTCTCCTCGCTAACATCTTTGATTTCCTCCAGTTTTTGTAGCCACTCTTTATAGAATTGTTTTTGTTCCTCTCGCCCTAACCTGTCGGTAATTTTCTCCCACTCACCAGCTGAGCTTTGCAGTGCTTGTTCCGGTGAAATTTTGCCAATCATTGCAAGATTTAAGTAGTGGTCTAACACTTGCATATACTCCCAACCACCTGGAATCATTAAATCAACATTCGGATTTTTAAGGCTTTCTTTTACCGTATCTAGGAAGTCTTGATTCACTTTTTCACTTGGGAAAGGACCTTTCCCATTTGCTATTAAATGACTATTGAGATAAGGGTCATTAATCGTTTCAAACGATCCAATGGCATCCTTACTAGCTTCAAATGATGTTATGTGTTCAATAACCTGCCAAGCTTGATCCGGGTGTTTTGAGTCTTTTGATACGGAAAGAACACGTCCGATCCATGTACCACCTCTAGATGATTCAGGGGTTTCGCCCGGTACTAATGACCATCCTACCTTACCAGGGATTTTTGAATTCCAAGTTTCTTTATGTTCATCAAATGAAAACCTTGCCGTATCACTGAACTGAACAACCATAGCGATATTGCCTTGAAGGAAAGCGTTATTCAGATCGACCCAGTCAAACATCGATTGCGGTGGTGTTGCTCCACTGTTTTCTAATGCCATCTGCTCCTTGATGGAACGAATCCCTTCTTTTGATGTAATAAGCGGATGCATGTCTTTATCGAAATATTCGCCGCCCATTGAAATAAAACGTTCAGCAAACCAAATGTATCGCTTCGAATCGGCATTCAGTGTTGCCGTACCATAGATATCAATTTTCCCATCCCCATCAATGTCACGTGTTAGAAATTTTGCAACCTGTTCATATTCCTTCCACGTCTTTGGAGGAGTAAGGTCAACTCCGAATTGGTGCTTGTATTCATCATTGTATTTCTCAAATAAGTCCTTTCGATAAAACAGTAAGCGGGTATCACCGTCATATACCACACCATAATCATGATTGTCATAATTCATATAAAGCTTTCGATACACAGGGATAATATCATTATCGAAATCTTTGTTTTTAGCCATATAGGAGTCTAGTGGGAGTAGCATATTTCTTTCAATGTATAATGGTATTTTTGCTGGGAAAACAACAAATATATCATACGTATCGTCTGTCGAGAAAAGATAGTCTTCCAAACGATCTGTAATTCTTTGTGGATAATTATAAACGAGCTTAATGCCGTATCTATCTAGGAGCTCTTGTTCTTCCATTCGAAATAAAGTGATTGCTTCAGGAGATTCGGCAATGATGTGAATTGTCGTTAAATCTGGGTTGTTTTTTTCATCTTCCGTGTTTGTTTGCTCAGAAGTACAACCAAGTAGTGCTAATAAAAGAGAAGCCAAGATTACAATATTTACCATAAATCTTCTTTTTTTCACAAAATTCACCCACCCTTTATGTCAAGTTTCATCATTATTATAGCTTATATTGCTAAATAAATATTGGCTAAAAAGGTAAAAAGGTGAAATAGAGCAGTGGCTATTTCGCTTTTTTCATAAATTGTTCATTTTTAAAACTGGCAATAACTAAACAGCAATCATATAATTACTTTATTCTTTTTTTCGGAATCGGGGGATTTTACATGGAAGAGGAACAAAAACAACAGACGGTAGGTGTGTTAAATGGGATATTTGCCTATATGATTTGGGGAGTCCTTCCGATATATTGGAAAGCATTAGATACGATCGGCGCCGAAGAAATTTTAGCTCACCGTATTTTTTGGTCGTTTGCTCTTATGGTCTTAGCATTGTTTTGTTTCAAAAAGGGGGAACAGTTTCTAACAGAATTAAAAGTAATTATAACAAAACCGATTTTGGCACTATCTGTTGTTATATCCGGAATACTTATAAGTGGAAACTGGCTCCTTTATATTTGGGCGGTAAATAACAATCATGTCCTTGAAACAAGTCTTGGATATTATATTAATCCATTAATTAGTGTGTTATTAGGAGTTATCGTTCTTAAAGAAAGGTTCAGTTTCATCCAAGTGCTTTCTTTTATCATGGCTGCTATTGGTGTCTTTGTTTTAACGTTCCAATACGGAAAGATTCCATGGGCTGCGTTACTATTGGCATTAAGCTTTGGTTTATATGGATTAGTTAAAAAGAAAGCAAATTTAAGCTCGACTACAGGGTTAACGGTTGAAACAATGGTCGTAGCTCCAATTGCGATTATCTATTTAATTAGTTTATATATGGATGGAAAAGGGGAATTTGCATTACTTTCTTTTAATTCTACTAATTTATTATTGATCGGCACAGGAATTGTGACTGCGATCCCGCTATTGTTATTTGCGGAAGCTGCCAAAAGGGTGCCTTTATCTATGATTGGTTTTATTCAATACATTTCTCCAACGATAACATTGTGTTTAGGTATATTTGTTTACCATGAACAATTTACGAAAATTGACTTTATTGCTTTTGCCTTTATTTGGCTTGCACTTGTTATTTATTCTTTATCTAATGCGAAACGAATTAGAATATTTCAACCAAAACTGCGTAAACATAATACAAGCGTTTAATCAGCAGTAGCACCATCATATAAATTGTAGGATGCAAATACGCCAAGGCGTATTTGATGAGAAGGGGATGATGATTATTTTTAAAAATCAATTCGGATTAGTACGGTCGGGGTGGCTTATATTTCTAGCTAGTATTATGCTAATTGTTTTTCAAGTGCTTTTCTCTTTGCCGGGGGTATTTTTGCATAGGAAGATTTTCGATCCTGGATATTATCCGTGGATAGAGCTGTTCATGAATGGCGGTGGAGTAATTGGTGCTATCATGAGTAGTTTACTAGTTTGGAAATATATCAATAAGAAGAAAATTGTAACACTTGGATTAGAGCTTAATAGCTTAAGTATGAAGGATTTTGGGTTCGGGTTATTTTTGGGCGGTGCAATGATGACCCTTATTTTTTTTGTATTGTTGGTCACAGGACAACTATCGTTAAAAGGGAGTCTATTTGCACCGGACCTTTCTATTTATTCATTCACTTTCTTACTTTTATTTATAGCTGTTGGCTTTTCCGAGGAAATATTCTTTCGCGGCTATATTATGAAAACGATGGAAGATCGTCATAATTCGAAATGGCTCCTGTATGTCATGTCTGCTCTTATCTTCTCGTTGTTTCATGGTATGAATCCAAATGTCTCGGTTTTTGGATTGATTAATATTGGTCTTGTAGGGCTGTTATTTTCCTATATGTATGATGCAACAAAAAGTCTTTGGATGCCAATTGGGTATCATATTACCTGGAATTACTTTCAAGGAAACGTGTTTGGGTTTCCGGTCAGCGGTACAGACCCGCACGGGCTATATCAAATAACTACAGAAAACAGTGCGAAGCTCTTTACAGGAGGGGATTTTGGTCCAGAAGGTGGATTGCTAGCAACACTTTTTATCATTGTAGGTGGATTTGCTACCAATATGTACTGTAAAAAAAGAGGGTCTAGCTCCTATGAATCAAAACATTAGGAATACTCTAATATTTTGATTCATAGTAAGGTGCCTGACCCTTACTTTATTATCTTCTTGAAGTAGCTGCAACTAGTTGTTTTTCGTGTTTCTTTTCTAATTTCAATTCAATGCGATCTATTTCTTTTTCATCGCGCATTAATTCTAATTTGTTCTCCCTTACTAGCTCCTCGAAAGACGGAATTCTTTTTTTCATGTCTCATAATCCTCCATAGTAAATTATAATATTTTCTTTATATTTTGTTACTGCCTTTATTATATTGTCGGCTCAATTCGACAATATATGATATTTATCACATTTTCAACTGTTTTGACGATAATTTCACAATATCTTAACAATTTTCTGAAAAATATTCATAACTTCGTATTTAAACAGATATTTTTGGTAAACTCGAGCGTTAGACCAAAGGAAGTTAAAACTTGTCGACATGCCTTAAATATGGTAAATTACTATTTGAAGGAATGACTAAAAAACGAAAATGGTCAAAGGGTGGTGAGATTGTGGGTAAAAGAGAAAAAATCATGCAAGCGGCAACTCAATCTTTTTCTATGTTTGGTTTTAAAGGGACTTCAGTTGATCATATTGCTAAGATTGCGGGTGTAGGTAAAGGTACAATTTATACATATTTTGAAAATAAAGAGGTCATCCTTCAGGAAATTATTCAAGCGCTTATTCGTGAAATGAAGGAAAATGCCGAAAATGCGATAAGAATAGACCAAACTGCATTTGAAAATTTACATGAAGTGCTTTACAGCGTTTTACTTTACCGGAAAGAACATGTATTAATGATTAAGCTATCTCAAGAGGTTAAAGATTTTGGGACAGAAGCGGCGAAACAGGCCTTTATTCAAATAGAACAGGAATTACTTTCCTATATTCAAGGTTTTATAGAAAAAGCAATCTTGAATCAAAAGTTAAAAAAGTGCAATCCAGAAATAACTGCATTTGTCATCTATAAAATATATGTTTCACTCGTTGTTGAATGGAATGGAAAGCATGACATGCTTACAAACGAAGAAGTATTTGAATTGTTTAAGCTGTATTTAATGGATGGGCTAATGATTTGACAGAAAGAGGGAAAAGGTGAGATGAAGAATTTACGGTGGATTATATTTATTGGGATGTTTATTTTAATTGCTGGTGGTTTTGGAGTGCTACTAACTGGTCAAGCTTCAGGTGGGGGCCTGATTGCTACTAATCCGACTGCCTATATTGAAGGGACAACGATTAATGCCAGCTTCAAAATTGGGGGAAGAATAACGGAAGTTTTAGTTGAAGAAGGGGATGTTGTCAAAAAAGGTCAAGTGATCGCACGCTTGGAAAGCAAAGAATTAGAAAATAAAGTAGCACAGGCAGAAGCGGCTGTTCAACTAGCGGAAGGAAAAATAACGGAAGCAAGCAGCGCAAAAAAGGCGGCCACTGTAAAAGAAGCACAGGGGAATGACGCCGTTACGGTTACTGAACAGTCAATTGAAAGTCAAATTCAACAGGCGGAAGCAGCTGTAAAGGCTGCTGAGGCCAATGTCCAAGCACTTGATGCTAAAATTAATTCTGCTAAAGAGCTTTACGAAATTGCAGCAACTAACCTTGAGCGGATGAAGGAGCTACAAAAAGCTGGTGCAGTAGCACAAATTCAAGTAGATGAAGCAAAAGCAAAAATGGAGCAAGCAAAGGCTGAATACTACGCTTCCCAAGAGCAGAAAAAGGCTGCTACCGCACAAATTGATCAAGCACAGGCAACTTTAAAAAATGCGATTGCGAACCGTGGCAAAGTAGATGTGAGTAAAAAAGATGTGGAATTGGCAAGTGCCTCAATCGGTCAAGCAGAAGGTGCAATTCTTTCTGCCCAAGGCGGAAAAGGTCAGGCACAAGCAACTTTAGATGAGGCGAAAACATACCTTTCCTATACGGAATTGGTTGCCCCAGCTGATGGTGTGATTGTAACCAAATCAGCACAAATAGGGGAGCTCGTAAATACTGGTTTTCCTATTTTTACAATCGAAACGAAGGATACGAGGTATGCCGAGTTTTATTTTGATGAATCAGAAATTGTGAACTTAAAAACAGGAGATCCAGTCACTGCTGAATTAGTTGTATCCCATCAAAAATTGGCAGGGAAAATTAAAACGATTTCTCCTGCCGGTGATTTCGCGATAAAAAAGGCAACGCAAAGCATTGGTGAAACAGATATCCGTTCATTTTCCGTTAAGGTTGAATTCGCTGACCTAGCTGCTGAAATCCCAACAGGGATGACAGTAAAATGGGTTGGAGCTGGTGAGCTAAAATGAAATTAAGCATTGGTCATATTATTAATGAAGAGTGGAGAAATATCTTTAGTGACAAGCGTTTATTTGCTGTGCTTTTCCTAATTCCAATATTATATACAGCCATGTTTGGTTATCTCTACTCCGATCATCGTGTAGCTGAAATGGATACCGTTATTGTTGATCAGGACCATAGTCAATTAAGTCAAAAAATAGTTCAGGCTTTTGATGAAACAGAAAGCTTCAATGTTATCCAACTTCTGAATTCGGAAGCAGAGATCCAGCCATTGCTTGAAGCCGGAAAAGCAAAAGTTGCTATTGTTATTCCGAACAATATGTTTAACAAAGTTTTGCGTGGGGAAGAAGCGCCTATTTTAACGATGATTGACGGAAGTAATATGCTTATTTCAAACGCAGCCACAAAAGCAGCAAATGAGGTTATTGCTAATTTCAATTTTGGTACAGCAGCGAAAAAATTGGCGCAAAACGAATTTAATTCCGAACAAATCCAATTAACATTTCAATCTATCCCTTTTCGCACAAGGGTCTTGTATAATGGAACATTTAATTACAGCACATTTCTAGTCTACGGCTTAATGGGGGTAGCCTTGCAGCAAGTATTACTATTGGGCTTATCATTAACGGTTACACGTGATAAAGAAAAAGGAAACTGGAACAGATTTAAAGAGTGGCGTGAATGTCCTTGGCGGATTGCTTATGCTAAATCTGCGCCATACTTTTTAATTGGAATCTTTAATTTTATAACAACGTTTTTAGTTGCCATTTACGGCTTTGGCTTACCGTCAAATGGAAGTCTCTTTTCTGCCATGGGATTAGCGGTTTCCTTTACGTTTGCGTTATTAGGTATTGGTTATCTTTCAAGTTTATTTTCTGCCAACCAAGTCGGGGCAACACAAATTACGATGTTAATTGCAGTCCCATCCTTTTTACTGTCCGGTTTTACATGGCCATTTGAAGCGATGCCTAAATTAATAAGTGTGATTGGTCATTTATTGCCATTAACCTATTTTGTTGATGGAGTACGAAATATTTTTATTAAAGGTGTTGGCTTTGAATTAATTTGGAAGGATTGCTTAATCCTTTTATTAATGGGGCTGTGCACATTTTTCATTGCGTTTATCGCCTCTAGTCTTAAGGTGTTTTGGGAAAAGGGGGAAAAAGACGTAAAAAATGATATTGAGATAGCAGGCTGACTCAGGTCAGTCTTTTTGTGCTTTATTAAGTTTAGATTTAAGAAAATAGGAAATGAAATAAGTATAGTACACTCTTTTACTTTTGGATTTATATAACAAATGAGGAGGTTATGAATATGCAATATCGGATTGAAAGGGATACTTTAGGCGAAATACAGGTTGAAGCAGATAAGCTGTGGGGGGCACAAACGGAGAGGAGTAAACAGAACTTTCCAATAGGTCAAGAAAGAATGCCAGTAGAGGTTATTCAAGCCTTTGCAATATTGAAAAGAAGCGCGTCCATTGTGAATGGTGAATTAGGAAAGCTGGACAAAGAGAAGGTGAAGGCGATTGTTGGGGCGGCGGATGATATTCTTGCCGGGAAACTTAATGAACATTTTCCGCTTGTTGTCTGGCAGACCGGTAGTGGTACACAATCTAATATGAATGTGAATGAAGTTATTGCCCATGTCGGGACTCAAAAGCTTGGGGAAAAGGGTTCTGCTTTGAAGCTTCATCCAAATGATGATGTAAATAAATCACAAAGCTCTAATGATACATTTCCAACGGCGATGCATGTATCCGCCGTTTTAATGATTGAAAAACAGCTTTTACCTGCTATAAAAAAGTTAAAAGAAACACTTGGAGATAAAAGTAAACAATTTGTTGAAATTATTAAAATTGGACGGACACACCTCCAGGATGCCACACCGTTAACATTAGGTCAGGAGGTTTCCGGCTGGTGGCGCATGTTAGAGAAAAATGAAAGTATGCTTGAAAACAGTTTGAATTATGTAAGAGAGTTGGCCATAGGTGGGACTGCTGTTGGGACTGGAATTAATGCCCATCCTAAATTTGGCGAAAAAGTTGCTGAAGAGATTTCGAAATTTACTGGCAGCAAATTTATATCTGCCCCCAATAAATTCCATGCATTAACGAGTCACGATGAATTAGTTTACGTTCACGGTGCATTAAAAGCATTGGCCGCTGATTTAATGAAAATTGCCAATGATGTGAGGTGGCTTGCAAGCGGTCCAAGATGTGGTATCGGGGAGTTAACGATTCCAGCCAATGAACCGGGGAGCTCGATTATGCCGGGTAAAGTCAACCCAACGCAATGTGAAGCGATGACGATGATTGCCTGCCAAGTGATGGGCAATGATGCTACAATTGGATTTGCTGCGAGTCAGGGGAATTTTGAGTTAAATGTGTTTAAGCCGGTGATCATCTATAATTTCTTACAATCTGTTCGGCTGTTGGCAGATGGAATAATGTCTTTCCATGACCGTTGCGTTGTTGGCATTGAAGCAAACCAAGAGGTTATCGAACATTATTTAAATGATTCCTTGATGCTCGTGACGGCATTAAATCCGCATATCGGCTATGAAAAAGCGGCCGAGATTGCGAAAAAGGCCTTTAAGGATAATTCAACATTGAAAAAGACCGCAGTCGAATTAGGGTATTTGACGGAGGAGCAGTTTGACGAGTATATTAATCCGAAGGATATGATTCATCCGAGGGAGTAACGAATAATTGATAAAGTGGTCCCAAGTTGTTAGTTGGGACCACTTTCTATGGTGCGCCCAGGGTAGATCGTTCTTTTATGTCACATTAAGGGGCTATTGCGTAGTAAAGTTCGGACAGTAATCTGGGATTTACGAGAGTTGAGTCCGAAGTTAAGCGAAGTTCGGACAGTAATCCAAGATTTAAACGATTAGAGTCCGAAGTTTGGCGAAGTTCGGACAGTAACCCAAGATTTAAACGATTAGAGTCTGAAGTTGGCCCCATGTTCGGACAATAATCCAAGATATGAACAATTTGAGTCCGAAGTTTGGCGAAGTTCGGACAGTAATCCAAGATTTAAACGATTAGAGTCCGAAGTTGGTCCAGGTTCGGACAATAATCCAAGATATGAGCAATTTGAGTCCGAAGTTTGGCGAAGTTCGGACAGTAACCCAAGATTTAAACGATTAGAGTCCGAAGTTCACCGAAATTTGGTTTGCATCAACCTTATGAATACTGTTTCTTTCGCTCCGATCCTGAGTTTCTGTCTTCATGCTATG
>DULJ01000029.1 GCA_012840465.1 Caryophanales bacterium | reverse complement strand
TGAGTCCTCCTTGGGTATCAATTAAGGGTCCATTTTTTGCTTCGAAGCTTTGGACACCTCGTATCATACCAAGAGGGCTCTTTTTGTTCAAACCTCAAATTACTTCATTACAGGAATGCTCCTTTTAGATATTGTAGTATTTTGCTGGGTGCTAGACTTGGTGGACATGATAGTAACAAATGAATGTGGTCTTTCCCTACACTTCCCTGCAGAATGATGATTCCTCTTGCTTCACAACCCTGCCTAATTAATTCCCTTGCTCGAATCGCAATTGGACCTCACAATATCTTATACCTATATTTTGTTACCCATATTACATGGTACTTTATGTCATGTACTGCATGGCTGTTTTTTCGATAGCCGCCCATACTTTCACCTCACCCCACAGTATGGACCGCAAAGAATAAGGCTAAAAGCTGATACCGTCTAAAGACGGTGGAGTTAGACCACGCATTTGGAAATTAAAGCCCTTGATTTGACAAGGATTATCGAGCTTGTATCAATTGTTTGATTAACTTCTTCTGACGTACCAATAGTACATATCCCCTCTTTTTTCAGGCTTTTTTATGCCTTCCTCATGCCTTTTACATTGCCTTTTAGAAACAAAAAACACGAGGGAAACTGGTGTAGCTTCATAATAAAGTTTGATTAAAATCTCACTGAAACTCTTATTTAATAGCAAAAATAAAAACCCCATTTTGAAAAAGCGATTGATCAAAATGGAGTTCCCTATTAAATTAAACATAAAATATTTATAAAAAAGTTTGATTATATTTATTAGCCTTCTTCACCGAAATTCCCCTTTAACACAATTAGGACAGTTTATTATTTTCATACTACCTCTATTTTATCTATTCTAATTTATGATAAATAAAGCTGATACATTAAAGTTTCATTATCCAAAGATTTTGCAATTTCAAATGCTTCTTGTTGGTTTTTGTTATTATTAATTATTTCATACATGAACCGTATTAAAAACAATAAATTTGCATTACCATCTATATAATCATCTGGACCTAAATATGAGTGGCAACCACTTTTTAAAAATGCAGAGGCTAATTGTTCTACACCTAATGTACAGCCTGCTGCGATAACCTTTACATCATTCAATTTTGAATACCGTATAACTTCTTCTGCACCAAAAAACTCCCCTTTTGGCTCGTTGGCTTCATAATCACCATCGTCCAGTTCAGGTATACAAAATCTCCCTTCATCACCATGGAAATATAAAATCAAATAATCCATTTTCTCTTCCCGGTCTTCTCCAGAAAGAACACTAACCAAGTCATTTGGCCGTCCTCCCATCCAATGAATATTAACTCTTACTCCAAAGTACTCAAGTGCTGATCGCAAGGCAAATGCTGCCCCGTCACAATTTGGACCTACGGCTAAAGTAACATATAATTCTGGTTTGCTCATTTTAATTACCTCTTTTCTTTATACCATTTTAGCAAATTATCAAATTTAATTAATAATTATCAATCTTTATTTTAAATGAACAAACTTTGTTATAAATCATCAATCCTTTTTACAAAGCTATATCAGCAGGTTCCAACTATAACAGAGAGAAGAAGATAAAAACAGGGTAATACCAGACCTTTTTATGCCTTTTACATTGCCTTTTAGAAACAAAAAACACGAGGGAAACTGGAGGGTTTCTCCAACTTTCACTCGTGTTAGGGAACAATTAATTTAGCTTACAATACGTATTATCTTGCTACGGAACAGTTCTAATTTCCGATAACTACAGTGAGTAGTTTAAGCCTGCCAACGCTGCTTCATCGGCAATAACTGTTACGTTAGAATGATTGTGTAAGTATGAAGCTGGGAAGTCTTCACTAACCCTACCTTCAAGTAATAATCGCATTGCTTCTCTCTTTCCTTCTCCTGAAGCAAGCAACACAATTTCCTTGCTTTCCATAATAGTCGCAATTCCCATTGTAATCGCTTCTGTTGGTACTTCTTCAAAAGTGTTGAAGAATCGGGCATTGTCTCTTCGCGTTTTGTCCGTCAGCTCCACAATACTTGTTCTTGATTGGAAGGACGAGCCCGGTTCATTAAAGCCGATATGGCCGTTTCCGCCAATACCAAGCAATTGCAGGTCAATCCCCCCATGTGCTTTAATCAATTGCTCATATGTAGCACATTCTGCTGAACTATCCTTCGAAGTTCCGCAGGGAATATGTACATTTGATTTTTCAATATCAATATGATCAAAGAGATGATTATTCATAAAAAACCGG
The DNA here is from genome assembly GCA_012840465.1 of Caryophanales bacterium. Lineage (GTDB taxonomy): Bacteria > Bacillota > Bacilli > Bacillales > Bacillaceae_J > Schinkia. The sequence goes on along the minus strand of DULJ01000029.1, from coordinate 13,272 downwards.
TAACTATTTTCATTACTACCATCTAGCCCAATATACTCATCTAGGTTAAAAGTTGTAATGTTACGAAAAGATATGCGATTTTCTTGATAATCCTGTACAAGGTACCGATACATTCCTTCTGGAGTTGACCCCGTTGCAAGACCAATTATCATAGCAGGTGAACTTTGGATTTTCTTGATAAAATAGTCCGCAGCCTGTTTACTTAACTCTTCATAATCCTTTACTTTAATAAGTTTCATTTAAATTCATCCTCCGTTTTGATTTCCCCTAAACATAATGGGACACAGTTCCCGACCTCGTATCCAAGAAACAGTGCCATACCCATTATGTAAAAAATACTTATATTAGATTATTCAACCGTCACGCTCTTAGCCAAATTACGTGGCTTATCGACGTCACAGCCACGCTGTAATGATGCATAGTATGCGATTAGTTGTAAAGGTATAACTGAAACTAATGGTGTCATTAATTCATGGACAGCTGGGATGACGAAGCGATCGCCTTCCTGTTGTAGTCCTTTCATGCTAATGATGCATGAGTTGGCGCCGCGTGCGTCTACTTCTTTGACATTGCCGCGGATTCCAAGGTTTACTGCTTCTTGAGTTGCAATGGCGATGACTGGTGTTCCTTGTTCAATTAAAGCGATGGTTCCGTGCTTTAATTCACCACCTGCAAATCCTTCTGCTTGGATGTAAGAAATCTCTTTTAATTTTAGGGCCCCCTCTAGACCGACATAGAAGTCGATGCCACGTCCGATAAAGAAGCAATTTCGTGCTGTAGATAAATATTCACGTGCAATTTTGTCCATTTCGTCTTTTTGATCACAAAGAATTTCGATTGCATTCGCAACGATGCTTAATTCTTGGATTGGGTCAAAGTCTAACTCGATTCCTTTTGTACGAGCTGTATCAACCGCTAAGATTGCTAATACAGCCATTTGCGCTGTATAGGCTTTTGTTGAGGCAACAGCAATTTCTGGTCCTGCATGGAGGTGAAGCGTGAAATCCGCCTCACGTGAAAGGGTTGAACCAGGTACATTCGTAATCGTCAGTGCACGATGGCCTAAAGCCTTAACTTTAACTAATACTGCACGGCTATCTGCTGTTTCCCCGCTTTGCGAGATAAAAATGAACAATGGCTTTTCTGATAGAATCGGCATGTTATATGAGAATTCACTTGCTACATGCACTTCTACAGGAATCTTCGCTAATGTTTCAATGAACTGTTTTCCAACTAGACCAGCATGATAACTTGTGCCACAAGCAACAATATAGATGCGATCTGCTTCCTGCATTGCCTTTCGGATTTTATCATCAAGTTTTAGGGCATTGTTTTCATCTTGGTATCTTTGGATTATTTTACGAATCACAAATGGCTGTTCATCAATTTCTTTTAGCATGAAGTGTGGATAGGTTCCTTTTTCAATATCACTTGCATCGAATTCGCATGTGAATGGGTTACGATGAATAACCTCACCATCAAGATTTTTAATAGTAATGGATTCCTTAGTTAAAACAACCATTTCTTTATCCATTAACTCGATGTACTGATCCGTAACTTGAAGCATAGCCATCGCATCACTTGCCACAACGTTGAAATCCTTACCAACGCCTACTAGTAATGGGCTTTTATTCTTCGCAACATAAATTCGTTCACTGTCTTGATTATCTAAGAGCGCAATTGCGTAAGATCCTTTAAGCTTTGTTAAAGTTTGACGGAAAGCCTCTTCAACAGTAATTCCTGTATTTACAAAAACTTCAATCATTTGAACAATTACTTCTGTATCTGTATCACTTTTTAACTCAATTCCACTAAGGTATTCGCGTTTTAATAGCTCATAATTTTCAATTACCCCATTATGAACAAGCGTGAAACGCCCGGATGCACTTTGGTGTGGATGTGCATTTATTCTATTTGGAACACCATGAGTAGCCCACCGTGTGTGTCCAATGCCAGCCTTCGCTTCAATCGTTACATCAACCGCTTCACGAAGCTGTGCAATCCGACCTTTTTCCTTAAAAAACTGAACGCCATTTTCATTTAATACAGCAACACCTGCTGAATCATAGCCACGGTATTCTAACTTTTCCAATCCTTTTAATAAAATTTCCTTCGTGTCTTCTTGACCAATATAACCTACGATACCGCACATATAACTTCCTCCTTGCCGGGGCAAGAAAGAGGGGCTTTCTTGCCCCGCTCTATATTCATTAATTGCTTGTGTTTATTCTAAAGTCATACTTAACCGTTTGTGCAAAAAGTTGCCTCTTTGTTTTCGGAAAAGCTTACGGCTGTGATTCAACCGGGAGGCATCCGCCGACAACATTCGATGAACCTCCACCTCGTCAACTACTCTATTTCGTTCAGAATAGTTCTGGCGCTTAAACTTACATTAAAAGACTATCCTTCCTTTCTCCTTTTGAATAAGGAAAATCATTTCAATGTTACAATAGACCCACACAATCGTCAATTTATTTATTTTTACAATCATACTAATTAGAAAGACATAAAGTTTACACTTATAATATAAAATATGCATAAATAGGTATTGGGGTACCTTTTATGCATATTTTATATTCTTATTCAGCTCCCAGTTCTTCTTTAACCACTGCCACTACTTTGTTTACATAGTATTCACAAAGCTCTTCTGTTTCAGCTTCCGCCATTACGCGAATAAGAGGCTCGGTACCGGATGGACGTACTAGTAATCGTCCGTTCTCACCCATTTCCGCTTCAACTTCTTTAATAATATCTTGAACTTTTTGATTTGAATCAATTAAGGAACGGTCTGTTACCTTTACATTAATTAAAAGCTGTGGGAACTTATCCATTTCGCTAGCTAATTCAGATAGTTTTTTACGGGTAACCTTCATGATATTAACAAGCTGGATCGCTGATAGCATTCCATCTCCGGTTGTGATGTAATCAAGGAAAATGATATGACCTGATTGCTCTCCGCCTAAATTATAAGTATTTTTTCTCATTTCTTCCATTACATAACGATCACCGACAGCGGTTTGAACACTTTTAATGCCGTTAGCTTCAATCGCTTTGTAAAAACCAAGATTACTCATCACTGTTGAGACAATAGTTTGCTTGTTTAAGCTTCCTCTTTCATTGAGGTACTTCGCACATATATACATAATTTGGTCGCCATCAATAATGTTTCCATGTTCATCAATGGCAATCAAACGATCTCCATCACCATCAAAGGCAAGTCCAATATCAGCTTTTCTTTCTAAAACAAACTGTGCTAAGCTTTCCGGATGGGTTGACCCTACTCCGTCATTAATATTTAAACCATCCGGATTGACGCCCATTGTTGAAATATCGGCTTCTAAATCGGCAAAAAGATGCGGCGCCAATGATGATGTAGCTCCGTTGGCACAGTCTAAAGCAACATGAATGCCTGAGAAATCTTCATCAACCGTCTGCTTTAAAAATTGAAGGTATTTTTGTCCACCTTCGAAATAATCATTCACTTGTCCTAAATTTGCCCCTGTCGGTCTAGGAAGTTGATCTTCTTCCATATCTAACAGTTGTTCGATTTCATTTTCCTGTTCATCTGATAATTTAAAACCATCTGGTCCAAAGAACTTGATCCCATTATCTTGAACGGGATTATGTGATGCTGATATCATAACTCCCGCTTGAGCTCCTAACGCTTTTGTAAGGAAAGCCACGCCCGGTGTTGAGATCACACCTAATCTCATCACCTCTGCCCCGATCGACAGCAAGCCTGCTACTAGGGCTCCTTCCAACATATGGCCGGAAACTCTTGTATCACGCCCAATAATCACCTTAGGTGTTGGCGTATTCTTCGTTAAAATATATCCGCCAAAACGACCGATTCTAAAAGCAAGTTCAGGTGTTAATTCACTATTGGCAACACCGCGAACACCATCGGTTCCGAAATATTTTCCCATTATATTTTCGCTCCCTTTTCCATCAAATACCCTGGGCGATGCCATGGCTTCAACTTTATTAGTTAGTCATTTACAATATCTACAACTGCTTTTGAAGGGTTTAGCTCCCAGCGAATGTCTTGCGGACCTGATACGACCTCTATATTGATTTCATATTCGCCTTTTGAATAGCCGCCTGCGTTTAATCTGACATCAAAATCTTCAGGTCCGATACTATCAAGTACTTTTTTTGCACCATAAACTGTTAAGTTTACAAGCCCATCCTCTGGGGCAACAAAAGAAATACCCTGCGTATTCGGAACTCCATTTACTTTAATTGGGACATTTGTTAACGTCTTGCTTTCTTGATTCTCAACGTCAATTTTTATCAACAAGACCTCAGGACTAACTTTGATCGCACCTTCAGGAACAGGTACTTTTACCTCAAGGGTTTGGTCACTCTCGATATCAGATAAGTTGATCTCTATATTTTCAATCATTTTTATCTTATCAAGGTTTTCCTTTTTTCCATATACAGTTACTTCTGTTGGCGTTACTTCAAATGATTGGATGCTTAGACCTTTTGGCAAATTGCCTTTACGGTTGATTTTAAATGGGACCTTTTTGCCTGGTGGGCTTATTGGTACCCTTGCCTCTACAACCGCAGGAACAATTTCTAATTTCAGCTCTTCTCCATTATGGTCAAATACCTTAAGCGGTACATCCATCTTTACTGTGTCAGTTGCTCCCGCAACATCAACGTATCCTTCCACAAAGCCAATCTTTTGGACTTGATCTAATGATCCTCTAATTGCAACACTATTTGGTACAGAAATTGGTTGCTCCGCCGTATATCCTTCCGGTAATTTGTCTTCATTGATAATTTGAACCTTTACCGACATGATTTGTTCAACCTTTTCTTGAATCGTCACATCGACGATAGAAGGTTCTATCTTTACAGTTAAATTATCAGAAAAACCACGATGGTTAATCCGCACTTTATGTGGTCCGGCAGGCAAATTTTTTAGGTCTACAAAAACCTCGTACTCCCCTTGTGCTTCTATCGCTTTCACGATACTACTGCTGCCTTCTAGTTGTACATTTACAGTTTGCGGGAGTCCCGAAACGACGTATTTTTCCTGATTATAATAAACTTTCAGCGGAACGTTGGAAAGCACTTCATTTGATCTGCTCACTTGGGGCAAGCTTCCAATAGGCATAGGGGTATTTCCAGACTCCATATTCACATTGGCCCATAACATTAACGCTAAAAACAGCGCCAGAATTCGAATAAACCATGGACTGTTTAACCATTGATCAATTTTCATCCTTCTTCCCCCTCCAATTCCAAAGTGATGAGGAAGTTGCTTTCGTAGTCTTCATCGTTAATTCTTCTGTTAACATCTCTTTTAAAGTGTCCGCACTCAAATTACGATACAACTCTCCATTTTTCGTTAAAGATATATTACCAGTCTCCTCTGAAACGATAATTGTAATACTATCTGTTACTTCACTTATCCCTAAAGCGGCACGGTGACGTGTTCCCAACTCTTTAGAAATAAATGGACTTTCCGAAAGAGGCAAATAGCACGCTGCTGCTTTAATTTCATTTTCCTTAACAATTACAGCACCATCATGTAATGGTGTATTCGGAATAAAAATATTGATTAACAGCTCTGATGTTACTTTAGCATTTAATGGGATCCCCGTTTCAATATAGTCACCCATACCGGTTTCACGCTCAATTGACAATAACGCCCCAATTCGGCGTTTTGCCATATATGTAATCGACTTGACCATCTCTTCTATAGTTTTAGCAATCATTTCTTCCTCGGGAATGGCACTTCTTGAGAATAGCCGGCCACGCCCTAACTGTTCCAGTGCTCTTCTCAGTTCTGGTTGAAAGATAATAATAATTGCCAAGAACCCCCACGTTATCGCTTTATCCATTAACCATTGCATCGTAGTCAATCCAAAAAAACTACTTAAAAACCAAATTGCAAGAATTACTAAAATGCCTTTTAGTAATTGGACTGCCTTTGTCCCACGGATTAGCATGATTAATTTATAGATAACAAAGGCAACAAGAAAAACATCGATGGCGTCTCCGATGTAATTTAGAATTGGAAACTTTCCAATAGGCATTTTCACACTTCCTCTTTTATAAAATCAAATGCGCTTTGGCGTATTTGCGCCCAGATTTTGTAAGCCACAGGACGTGGCGTTCTTAGTCTTTGATCTTAGCTCGAAAAACTACCTTTGAAAATCTGAGGCATCTGCCGGAGGCTTACTTAATTCAGCATAGCTGAATTAAGTTTAGTAATGCCAATAACGAACTTATTATAACATATTTTGTATATGGTTACCTTTTTCAATTTAGAAAGACACGACTTTTCGCCCATGATGGCGGAAGTCGATGTCCTTTCTTATACTATCATCAAGTAAATATATAGATTCTGATAGTGCAAAAAAGCTATCTTATTTAAAAGATAGCGTAATTTTTGTTTTTTAAAAAAGGTGGCTGAAAAAGTCTTTAATATTGTACCACATCCAACCAAAGAACCGGTCGATCTCTTCAATATTGCCCGTTACTTTGCCGGCAGAGGCTAGATATTTATCACCATTTATAACAACGACATCACCTCGGACCTCGCCTTCAATTTTTAAATCACCATTTCTTACAAATACATCTCCTTCGACAACCTCCCCTTCCGGAACAATTACAGTGTGGCCTTGAACTTGGAGGTTGGATTGCTTGGAAACAGATAGTTGTGTATCACTATTCCAGGTTGAAAATATACTTCCGGTCATTAATATAACAAAAACAGCCGCTGCTACAAGCATTGGATGGTCTTTAAACCATCTTCCATAGGTTACAGTTGTTTTTTCTTTTGGTAGTATTGCCATTACATTGGCGGAAAAATTTATAGGAGCCTGAATATACGTTGTACTTTGAACTAATGCAAGGGCTTTTTTAAGTTCCTGAAAATGGCTGTAGCAGCTTGTGCATTCTTGTATATGCTTTTTTAATTGTTTTTCCTCTTCTGCTTCAATCTCTTCATCTAAGAATTTATGCATTAACTCAACATAGGTTTGTGAACATTTCATTTTTTTCACCCCTTTACACATTCCGCAACCTTTTCCTTAATGCTTCCCTTCCCCTATGTATACGAGTTTTTACAGTCCCTATTGGTAAGTCAAGAATATCCCCAATTTCTTTTAAGGATAGTTCCTCAATATATTTTAAAACAATAACAGAACGGTACATTACTGGAAGCTCATTGATCCCCTGTTGAATCCATTCCTGAAATTCAAGGTTTTCCACCATCTCATCCGGTTGAAGCTCACCGGTTGGAATTTGGGAATACATCGTTAATCCCTCTGTCCCTTCAATTTCCGCATCTAAGAAGTAGTCCGGTTTTTTCTTCCGTAACCGGTCAATGGAAAGATTCGTCGCAATCCGATATAGCCAAGCAGAAAATTTCCTATTGGTATCATAGCTGTTAATATTAACAAAGGCCCTTATAAAAGCTTCCTGTGCAATATCCTCAGCATCGTGAGCATTTCCGACCATTCGATAGCAAAGTTGATAAACTTTATCCTTGAATAGTTCAACGATCTCAGCAAAGGCATTTTGGTCGCCCTTTTTGACTTGTTTTATTCTTTTTTTAATTATAGTATCCATTTACCTTTTCCCTCCGCAACTAGCGGTTATTATACATACGGTTAACCAGGTAGATAAGTTTCATTTATATAATAACATTTTCCATTTCCTTTATTTGCTAAAAATTCCCCTTACCAGTATAACAAAATATCTTTTCATATGTTTGAAAAATGATAAAAACGGATATTCATATATGTAATAATACCTATTTTCGGAAAGGGGGTGGGAGCATGAAGAACTATAAAAGTAAGGAGGAATTATTATTAAAGAAAATCGAGGATACTAGGCAGAAAATGCTTAAGACTAGTACCCTTTATCCACTCCATTCTTATGAAGTGGTAACGATCAGCGTAGAATTGGACAACCTTCTTAATGAATGGGAATCATTATATGGAAAGATCGAAAAACAAAAATTTTAGTTTGATGTTTGTTTATTGCGATTTACTTCAACTTTTCTCCAAATAAAGAACCCATTAATGCTACTGCCAATGATGCAGTCTTATTTTTCTCATCTAATATTGGAATCACTTCAACAAATTCAGCTGAAGTAATAATATTCGCCTCAGCAAGCATTTCCATAGCTAAATGACTTTCTCTATAGCTTAATCCACCAATCACAGGAGTACCAACACCCGGCGCATCACTTGGATCTAACCCATCAAGGTCGAGACTTAAATGAACACCATCAGTTTTAGCAGATAAATAGCTGATTGTTTCTTCTATTACAGCTGTCATGCCCATTCGGTCAACCTCATGCATCGTATATACACGAATACCCTTTTCGCGAATAAGCTTCTTCTCGCCGTCATCAAGTGAACGGGCACCGATGATAACAATATTTTCAGGCTTTACCTTCGGTGTGTAACCGGCAATATTAATTAAATCCGGATGGCCCATTCCAAGACATACCGCTAACGGCATTCCATGAATGTTCCCGGATGGAGACGTATCAGCTGTATTTAAATCTCCATGGGCATCATACCAAATCACACCTAAGCTTTCATAATGCTTAGAGATTCCGGCAATGGAACCGATTGCAATACTATGGTCACCGCCTAATACAAGTGGGAAACGGTTGGCCTTGATCGTTTCATCCACTTTGGCAGCCAGCCTTTCACTTGCATCAGCCACTTCCTTTAAATTCTTTAAATTCGTATCTGCGGCTGTCTCCCTACGTGGCGGTCGCTTAATCTGTATATCACCAAGATCTTCAATATCATATTGTAATGCTTCTAGGCGCTCCACCACACCCGCATAACGAATGGCGCTTGGTCCCATGTCAACGCCACGCCTTGTTTGTCCAAGGTCAACCGGTACACCGATGATTGAAATGTTTTTGTTCATTACTACTCCTCCCATATTAGTATTTATTATTATATTAACTAATTACTATGGGATGACTCAACTCGACATGATTTTGAATATATATGCAAAAATCGCTTAGAACTTATTGTTCTAAGCGTGACTGTATGTAGGTTGGTGGAGGCTAGCGGGATCGAACCGCTGACCTCCTGCGTGCAAGGCAGGCGCTCTCCCAGCTGAGCTAAGCCCCCAACATAATTGGAGCGGAAGACGGGATTCGAACCCGCGACCCCCACCTTGGCAAGGTGGTGTTCTACCACTGAACTACTTCCGCATTTGTTTCATTATATGAAATTTGCCTTGGCGTATTTGCGCCCAGATTTTTGGGCCCACAGGATGTGGGTCACAAAGACGTTGCCACAGGATGTGGCGTTCTTAGTCTTTGATCTGCTCGAAAAACTTCCGCTAAAAATCTGTGGCATCCGCCGGAGGCTTTAATTTTATTCAGCAGGGGGTTGTACCACACTGAATTTAAAATGCTAATTTGCATTCATCACACCACTTATAGAAGCGGGAGACTTCTGCTGAATGAAGTTAAAATGGTGGAGGGGGACGGATTCGAACCGCCGAACCCACAGGGAGCGGATTTACAGTCCGCCGCGTTTAGCCACTTCGCTACCCCTCCAGATAAATGATGCCGGCTAAAGGACTTGAACCCTCAACCTACTGATTACAAGTCAGTTGCTCTACCAATTGAGCTAAGCCGGCAGATAAATGGTGACCCGTACGGGATTCGAACCCGTGTTACCGCCGTGAAAGGGCGGTGTCTTAACCGCTTGACCAACGGGCCATTTGATTTCATTAAAGAGCTTCCAACCGGGCTCGAACCGGTGACGTTATGCAACTTTATGCCATTTTAAAAGCTTTTCCGGTCAGTTTGGTCAGTCAGTCACAAATGTTATTCTAAAACATGCTAATATTAATGTCAACAACAAAAATAATAATTTTTATGAGGTGATTTTAAAGTGGCCCAAAACGGCTGCCTTTACTCCTATTTATATAGGAAGTTAAAATTTATTTTTTCCATTATGGAAACATGGTAGAATGTAATTGCTATTATAGAAAGTCGGTGATTTTATGAATATCGGAGAAAAAATAATAAAATTACGTGAAAAGAAAAACTGGAGCCAGAAAGAATTAGCCCACCGCGCTGGTCTTAACCCTGGCGTAATGAATAGAATCAAGACTGGAGAAAGACCTTTAAGAGCAGAGCAGAAGGATTAAATGTTTGGGGGTACGAAATAAATGGGGTTGCGTTTTAGGAAAAGCATTAAAATAGCTCCAGGAGTTAGGCTGAACGTAGGTAAGAAAAGCATGGGATTAAGTGTTGGTGGTAAAGGCTTAAGGTATTCAGTTAACACAAATGGGCAAAGAAGAGCTACTGCAGGAATTCCTGGAACCGGTATTTACTATATCCAAACACTATAAAACAAAAGCTTATAACAAAAATTCAGAGCTAAAGAAACAATATGCCGAAATGAAAAGAACGGAAGAGCTCAGTCGCAACAAACTTGAGGTCAGTATTTTTGAAAATCGTTTGGAAATGATTAAATCCATTCACAAAAAGTTGAACAAGCTAGAGAACAGGATATCAATGAATATACAGAATGGGAAGAACTACATAAAATTTCCTCTTTAATTCTAGATGGCGACATTGACACTTATTTTAAAGTTATAGAGGAATTTGCACCTTTGGATGATTTATCCGAATTTGGGAGTGGGTTTGAATTTTTTATTGAGGAAAAAAGTAATGTGGAGATTGAATTTGATGTACATTCAGATACTGTGGTTCCAAAAGATATTAAGGGTTTAACCAAAACAGGTAAACTTTCTGTTAATCAAATGCCTAAAACTCAATATTTTGATTTACAGCAAGAATATATATGTAGTTGTGTCCTAAGAATAGCAAGTGATATGTTTTCTATTGATTATGTGATCATTCACACAAACGACGATATTTTTGACTCATCAACTGGACATTCAAACAAAAAAACCATTTTATCAGTTAAAATCGAACGTCGTACGCTTAACAGATTAAATTTAGATACGATTGACTGTTCAGATGCTATGCAAAACTTTCAACATAATATGAAGTTTCTTAAAACCAAAGGAATGCAGCCAATAGTTAAGTTAGATAACATTAACTAAATTTAAATAAAGATTATCCAGGCGGCGTTGCTAACTTTGCCTCTGCAAAAAACAAAGGTGGTAAAACAAAATTTAAACCAATAATGTATAAAAAAAGTAAATTCATAATAAGGAGTTGCGGAAATGTCTGATTCGAACTTTGTAGTAAATGTTATTCCAGAAAGTACTGGGGTTGGGAATTCTTATTTTGATGGTGGGTTGCTTCAATACATTGGCGTGTCAATTATTGGGATCATCGTTACAGTTTGTACTCTAGGTATTTGCTATCCGTGGGCAATCAATATAACTTACAAATGGAAAATTGAACACACTGTCATTAATGGTAGACGGCTAAAATTTAACGGTACTGCAATGGGGTTATTTGGCCATTGGATAAAATGGTGGATACTTACTATTATTACCATTGGAATATATAGTTTCTGGCTGTTTATCTCTTTAGAAAAATGGAAAACAAAACATACAACATTTGCTAATTAATTAAGGCCCTCTTTTGGGCTTTTCTTTTCAAAATTAAATGGAACATATATTTCATTATTAGAGGATGTAAGTGAAAAACGAAAATGAGCAAATAAGCAAAAAGTTGCTAAATACAAGTGTAGAAGCCTTTATTTTAGGTGTAGAGGTATATAATAAACCTACTATTAAATATCGGGTAGAAGGCTTTAGTTTCTTTATTTGCAATGCATGGGAATTAATGCTGAAGGCATATATGATAAAAACATTTGGTGATAAGAGTATTTATTATAAAGACAATCCAGGTCGAACACTAACTCTAGAAAACTGCGTAAAAAAGATCTTTACGAACGATAAAGATCCATTACGATTGAACCTTGAAAAAATCATTGAACTAAGGAATACAAGCACTCATTTTATTACCGAAGAATATGAAATGGTTTATATTCCTTTATTTCAATCATGTGTCTTGAATTTTTCAGAAAAACTAATGGACTTTCATCAGTATGACATAACTAATGATATCCCGCAAAACTTCCTGACTTTAAATATTTCGATGCAAGCAATTGATAATACAACCATTATTGCAAAGTATCCTGAAGAAATTGCTAATAAATTAATGGAAGTAAATGAAGAAATAGAACAACTAAGTACCATACAAAATCAAAAATTTGCGTTAAAAATTGGGCACTATCATTATCTTGTTAAAGATAAATCAAAAGCAACATCGTTTGTTATGATTGATAAGAATGCAGAGACTGGAGTAAAAATAATCAAAGATATAAAAGACCCTAACCAAACACATCCGTATAATGCTAAAAGATGTATTCAAGCAGTTAAAAGAATGTTAAAAAAGGAAAAGATGGATTTTGAATTTAATATGTACATATTTCTACTATTTGTAGATTACTATAATTTAAAATCAAATGAACGATACTGCTATTCGTATACGCCAGGCGGAACGACACTATACTCATACTCTCAACAAACGATTGATTTCATTATGAGGGAAATAAAAAAGGATCCTCATAATATTATCGAACATCTCAAAGGGCGCATAAAAAAAGAAAGATAACCCCAGGAGCAAAGGAATTCTAAACGTTTAAAACGTCTACTCCCATTCGGGAACCCAGCCTTATCCTTCACAAGTTATCTTTGTCAATATTATTATACAACAATCAATGAAATATGTGTACTTTTTGTTGTCATATTTTGAAAAAATGCTGACTGTTTTTAGCGCGTATCCATTATCTTCATACTAGTTAACCAACAATTGCTTGGTTTTTCTTTTAAATACAAAATGAAACGTATTTCCTTATAAAGGGAGGAAATATTAATGAGTAGCTTTAAACAAGTCCGACCAGGTACTTATGAATTTAGAGTGGAGCTCGGTTATGACTCAGCCGGCAAACGTATAAAACTATGTTGCTATACATCAAAAACTAAAAAATTAGATTCAGATGCCGGAAATGCGTTTTTAAAAGTCAGAAACGAGGCAAAAATTTAGGTGAAAATTAAATTGGTCAGTTGTTTGGTCAGTTATCCAATTTTGGCAATTAAAAAAGATTTCCTCATTTAGTGAGAAAACCTTGATATATCAGTATTATTTAAATAAGCTTCCAACCGGGCTCGAACCGGTGACCTCTTCCTTACCATGGAAGCACTCTACCTGCTGAGCTATGGAAGCATGGCTCCACAGGCAGGATTCGAACCTGCGACCGATCGGTTAACAGCCGATAG
>DULJ01000028.1 GCA_012840465.1 Caryophanales bacterium | reverse complement strand
TTGAGGATAAATTAATCGAAAGTAATGGAATTGACAATAAGGACCAAAACAACGAAAAAGAGTACATGGAATTCCAACAAGTAGCTTGGCAGAGTTTATCTGAAAATGAAAAGGACACTGTGATTGGCGATTGGCAAAACGCAGAAGTCATTGAGGTAAGCCCTGCTGATGTACCACAACATATTAAACCGGAAAAAAATCAAAAAGTAGTCAAAGTTGTATTCCATACAGAACAAGATAGCCTATTGGGTCCGATTGGATTATATATTGATCGTTCAAGCAAAGAAATTATTGGTCCAGATATAAGAAAGTAATTATTAAGTTAACAGGGGCTTTACGGGAACAACAGTAAGCCCCTTTTTAGTTAAGTTGTAGGTTAGCTAAGTAAACTTCAGGGGATTTATGGTAATATGAATTAAAGATAGAATATTCCAATGGGGGTGAAAATATGATCTCAAATATTGGTGCTGGGGGTTTAGCTCTGTTTTTAAATATCATTCTTTTGATTGTTGGTCTGCTTATTATGTATTTAGTAATTTCAAAGGCAATTAAGGATGGTATTAATAAGTCTGTTGTTGGCGAGTTTATTGAAAAGAAGTATAAGAATAGTCAAGATAATGGGGATTTGAATAAATAAAAGTAAACCGACTTCTTAAGCGGGTGCTCTAATTCAAAAAGACTGTCATGGATGGTCTTTTTGATAAGAAAGTAGAAAGATTCCCTCTATTCAACGTACAGGTTAGTACGATAATTGCTTTAATTATTTACTTTTGTCCGAACGCCTTCCATAATTTCAGAGTTTACTTGTCCAAATCTTTTTCTAACACTTTTTTTCAAGTTCCAGCATCTTGGGTTAAATAGTATTGAGATTCAATATCAAAGAAGGAACTCAGTTAGCTCCTTCTTTGATACTTTCTAATAGTATAATTTATGCTTCTTTACATAATCAATTTCTATTTCTCCATATGGCGTCATTAAGTGTATAGAATTAGACTGTTTCGAGAAGTCTTCTATATCCACTGATCCAATACACGTAATACTATTTAGGGAATTCCCTCCATCCACTGATGTAAAAACATTGGTTTTTAATGGGTATTCTGTTGCGTTAGCAACTAAATACGTTTCCTTCCAATCAGAAGGATTACCCAAGGGACTATGTAAACTTATTTTTACAATATCATCTTCAAGTTTAAAATCAGTTACCTCAATATAACCATTTTCATAAGATATCTTGGAGGTAGAATTTAATAGAAAAGCCTCAGTATCGTCAAAAAAAATGTTATTTTTAAAAAACATAATAGTCCCAATTATTATTAAGCAAGCAATCGATATAAATAATAGCTTTTTAGTTTTCATCGTTCACCGTTAAATTTACCATAGCAAATATCTCCTTTCGATTTTAACATTTATTAACAGGCTTGTTACCATAACAGTACACCAATAATTCAAATCCTTCAATATAATTTGACTATTTGGCGTGGTAAAATTTCTTAATAAGGGGGAAGTAGATTTGAAGGGGAATTATTTAACAATGATTTTATTGATGGTAAGCATTTTTCTTTTAAGTGCGTGCAGTAATGTGGAAAAGATTCAACATATTGAAGTATTTGTTATAGAAACATCAGAACAAAACGATAATGGTTTTTTTTTGAAACAATGGGTTACAAAAAAGTAAATTCAATAACGAGTATTGAAGAAGGTAAAAATCATATAAAAACTGATATTAAAGCCATTGAGGACTTTTATGATACAGAAGGAAATTATATAAAAACAGAAATAACACATTCAAGCTTTAATAAATCCAATGTTACTCAAGCAGAAGATGGTGAAGATCGTAAGGAAGAACTTCAGGAACCGTCAACAATCCTAATTCCTGATGAAAATATAGAACAGTTTAAATTAGATAATATGTCAAAGGAAGATCAAGAAAAAGTGAAAGAACATGTACTATCGTTTATGAATATGCTATAAATAGGATTTGCACTAGCAGGGGCATCCTTATATTGGAGAATTACATATGTACGTTTTACCTCAAGGTTTATTTGAAGAATTATTCGAGCCAATAAGAGTTGGCTTTTATGTAGGAATTGCAATAATGATTTTATTACTTGTTTTTATGATGTTAAAAGGCAATAAAAAACCATTTGTATGGTTAATCTTCCACTTTATATTTCTTTCATTATCAGGATATTTATTTTTTGATGCGTTAAATCCAGTATTATATTCAGAAATTCCACAATCGGTGATATATGATGAAGTGAAAATACGTTTTAATATTGCAGGGGTTGCATGGATAATAAGTTTGAATTGTTTACTTATTGGTATTAAACAATTCAAACTTAAAATGAAAGAATAACTGGATAAATAGGAGAAGGTAGATCAATTAGCGATATTATACAATTCAATTTATTAGTGTGACCACTAGATTACTGCCAAAAAGGCTTAAATGTATTTAATACTTAAACCAAAGTATACCACAACTTTGTTACACGAAGCTGCCCTTAACATGAAGAAAAAGGCATTACTACTATTCCAGTAATCAATTCGGAAACCAATAGTAATAACTTATTATTAAAATGCTGATTAACATTATGATTCGAAAGTCTTATGTTAATGTCGAAACGGCAGGCACTTGTCGCTAAAAAAGAGCATTGCCATTTTTGGAATGCCCCGTTGTTGAAATAAGTTATTTTATTAAATTATTTACTTTTGTCCGAACGCCTTCCATAATCTCAGAGTTTACTTGTCAAATTTTTTTTCTGACAATATCTTTTGAAAGTGTATAAACCTTATCTGCTCGAACTGCTGAGGTAACTTTAAGTTCACCCTCATTTAAATCCTTTGATTCAATTACTACTGAATAATCAAGATCTTTTAATTGTGAAGTAATAGCAACAACAACAATGTCTTCAGTCATTTTGTTGTAATTATCATTCGAAATAACTAGCACAGGTCGTTGCTTTCTATTTGTTAAATCGCTGTAAGGAACAGGGACTAAAACGATATCTCCCTGTTTATACATTATTCCAAACCTCGTCATCAATATCATTATCCCAAAAATGAAGACTACTTTCGCTAGCCTTCATTAAATCCTTAGACAAACTTTGTTCCTTTTTTGCTTTTAAAAACTCTGCAAAGTCCAAAATTTTATCAATTTCTTGTTCAGGTATTTCATTAATAATTTTAAGCAATCGTTCTTTAGCTGTATTCATGTTGAAATTCACCCTCTTCCATGAATATTTTATTTTATTATACCATCCAAAACTTCATGAAACTACATACACAGATTCATCATTACACTCACTGGAACGCACCCTTGAGAACATTTCTTCACGAACCAACATCCTGTACCGCACCGCTCCTATACAAATCATAGTAAGCCCCTTTTCTTTCAAGTAACTCATCATGACTGCCACTTTCAATAATTTCTCCCGCATCAATAACCATAATCGTATCAGCGCTTTGAATCGTGTTCAGCCTGTGAGCGATGATGAAGCTCGTGCGACCTTCCATGACATTCGCTAATGCCGCCTGAATTTGATGTTCCGTGCGCGTATCGATGCTGCTCGTTGCCTCGTCTAAGATTAAAAAGGCTGGTTTTGCTAAGATCACCCTTGCAATCGCTAGCAACTGTTTTTGCCCTTGGCTTAAATTGCCGCCGTTCTCTGTTAAAACGGTGTCATATTTATTAGGAAGGCGATTAATAAACGCATCAGCATTGGCCATTTTCGCAGCATTCGCAACCTCTTCATCGGTTGCATCCGGCGTTCCATACTTAATATTTTCTTTAATCGTTCCAGAAAATAAATACGTATCCTGCAGCACAATCCCAAAGCTGCTGCGTAAACTATCTCTTGTATATGTCCTAATATCTCTTCCATCTATTAAAATTCTGCCGCTTGTTACGTCGTAAAAGCGAGTCAATAAGTTCACAATTGTTGTTTTTCCTGCCCCCGTTGGACCGATTAATGCTGTTCGGCTTCCGGCTGCAGCTTCAAAACTTATATTTTTAATAATCGATACATCTGACCGATAGCCAAAGCTGACATTTTCAAAGGTAACCTGTCCGTTTGGATTTTTCAAAGGGATCGCACTAGCTGAATCCTCTGGCTCATCATGTTCATCCAAGATTTCAAACACACGCTCTGCCCCGGCAACTCCAGATAATATAACATTATAAATATTAGCAAGTTCATTCAACGGTCTTACAAATTGGCGTGAATAAGTAATAAAACTTGCGATCACTCCAACTGTAATCATGCTTTTTACAGCAAGGATACTGCCGACAATCGCAACGGCGACAAAACCAATGTTGCCGATAATATTCATAATTGGCATTAAGAACCCGGACCAAATTTGAGCTTTAATGCCAACCTTTCGCAGCTCAGCATTCACTTCTTCAAATTGCTCAATCACCTTGTCTTCATGGTTAAAAGCTTTGATTACATGAAGGCCGGAAATCGTTTCTTCAATATGACCGTTCAGCATTCCGAGCTGTTTTTGCTGGTCCTTGAATAAAATTTTTGTTCGTTTCGTAATCGTTCGTGTTAATAAAAAGATGAGCGGAACTGTGATTAAACTTGCTAGCGTTAGAATTGGGCTTAAATATAGCATCATCACAAACGATCCAATCAAAATAATAATGCCGCTCATCAGCTGTGTTATTGACTGGGAAATACTATTCGAGACATTATCAATATCATTGACCAACCGGCTCATTAATTCCCCGTGTGTATGGCTGTCAAAAAAGGCAACCGGCAGCTTTTGCAGCTTCGCAAATAAGGCCTCCCTTAAACTCCCGACAATTCGTTGGGAAACACCGGCCATGACCCAGCCTTCTAAAAACGTTAAGGCCCCGCTCACTACATAAGCCACGAGCAATACGATCACCGTAATTTTTAAAAATCCAAAATTAACAACGCCGTTTTCTGTTGCCATTGCATCTATCGATTGGCCAATTAAATATGGTGAAACAAGTGAAAGAGCCGCATCTATTAAAATAAATAAAAACACGGTCGTTAGTAGCCTTTTTTCTTGACCGACAAAAAACCAAAGGCGTTTCAATGTGGCACTTACGTTTTTTGGTTTTTCCACTGGTTTTCGATGATGCTTTCCAAAGCCCCCTCCACTTGGGCGGAGATCAGGACCTTGTGACTGAGTGCCTTTCTTTTGTGATTGACTTTTTACTTCCGAAGACACGTCACAGCACCTCCTTGCCCATTTGAGAGTGATGAATTTCTTGATAAACTTGGCAGCCCGCCATTAATTTTTCGTGGGTTCCAGTGCCAACTAGCTTTCCATCATCCAAAACAAGAATTTTATCGGCATCCTTTATCGATGAAATTCGTTGGGTAATGATGATGCATGTTAACCCAGCCGCATACTCTTTTAGACCTTTCTTAATTTTGGCCTCTGTCGTTAAGTCCACGGCACTTGTACTATCATCCAAAATGAGAATGTCCGGCTGTTTCACCAATGCCCTGGCAATGGACAGCCGCTGCTTTTGGCCTCCAGATAAATTAATGCCACCTTGACCAAGCATCGTCTCATAGCCTTCAGGCGCAGCATTAACATACGATTCTACTTCCGCTATTGAAGCTGCTTGCTTTATTTCAGCTTGGGTTGCGTTCTCCTTGCCCCAGCGAATATTTTCTGCGATGGTCCCCGTAAATAGCATCGTCTGTTGCGGCACAACAGCAATTTTGTCACGCAATTCCTTTAAATTGTAATCTCGAACATCTTTGCCATCAACTTCAACGAAGCCTTCACTTACATCGTAAAAACGAGGAATTAAATTGATTAAACTGCTTTTCCCAGAGCCTGTGGAACCAATGATTCCAACTGTCTCACCCGGTAGACACGTGAATGTGATGTTTTTTAAAACAGGTTCACCTGATGCCCCTTCATAGGAAAAAGATACATTGTGAAAGTCAATTTGTCCTTTTGTACTCGCAGACAGCTGATTTTTTTCTTTTTTATCCAAAGAGCTAGCTATGTCTGCCATCCGATTTTCTTCAGAGAACACTTCACTAATTCGGCCCGCCGAAGCTTTAGCACGCACGAACATGATAAAAACCATCGAAATCATTCTGAGTGAAAAAAGAATTTGTATCATATAGTTTGTAAAAGCAATGATTTCCCCAACCTGAATATTGCCGTTTTGAACACCATAGCCACCAAACCAAAGCACGGCGACGATCCCAATATTCATGACAGTCGCCATCATCGGTCCAAAAATGGACATCAGCCTTGAAACCGATGTTCCCGTCCGCTGCAGCTCTGAATTAGCCTGCCCGAATTTAGTAATCTCAAAATTAAATTGATTAAACGCTTTAACAACCCTGACCCCTGATAGATATTCACGCATGATACGGTTGACCCAGTCCATCGCTTTTTGAACTCTAATAAACCGCGGAAAGCCAAGGCGCATATTTAACATAATTAAAATTGCAATAATTGGTACAACTATCGCGAGCACAATTGATAAATCAAGATTCAATCGCACCGCCATAATAAGGGAACCAATACAAAGCAACGGGGCTCTCACGAAAATTCGCATCAGTCCATTTGTAAACGTCTGAATTTGCGTTACATCATTCGTTAACCTGGTAATCAAGGAAGCCCGGTCAAATTTATCGATATTTTGGAAAGAAAGCGACTGGATCTTCCGAAAAAGATCAGCCCTTAAATCCGCTCCAAAGTTTTGCGATACATAGCTTGAGATGAAGTTTCTAGCGGTCGCTGTCACAGCACCAAAACCAGTAATCAACAGCATGATCCCACCCATTTTCAAAACGTAATCCATATCCCTGTTCGCAACGCCAACATCGATAATCGTTGCCATAATCGTTGGCAAAAGCAAATCCGCTGTTGCTTCAATTGTTAGAAAAATAATAGCAACCGAAAATGGAAACCAATACTTTTTTGCATACTTTTTTAAAAAATTCATAATAGGCCCACCTTAAAAAATTGGATGATTTCCAACATTCTAACTAAAATATACCTCAATTTAGCGACAATTCCACCTTTAAAGTATCAATCATCCATTTTCACGGCGTGAAAAATAAGCCTGGTTGTAGTTGGGAAGTGTATTCTTTAATTACTATATTGTTTTTTATTGGGGTTTTAATTTTGAGGATGGTGCCGGAGATGGAGCCAAAAAGGGTTGTATGTAAGTTTAATCGAATAACCGTTACTTAAAATGAAGGGGCTGTTCCGATCATGAACTGCCCCTATTGTTTTACCACCACACTGGCTTGGCAACCATAAAATACAGCATGATCATCAACAAGATCACGTAGACCCATGTTGAACGGTACAGTGTTTGGATGGACTTTTCCTTATCTTTTGTTGGATCATTAAATTTACGCACAGTTGGCGAAAAGGCGCGTGCCAAAAAATAGCCAGAGCAGAGCATGACTAGAACCGTTATGACAATCCATGACGTTTTCCATGTCCATGAGGTGGCCCACACGAGCAATATACCTGTAACAACGAGCACATGCCCGGCATGTTTTGAAACTTGAACAGTAAACCTAAATAAGCTTAAATACGATTGTTCAACATCTTCATTTGCCCCACGAAGCTTTTTAATGAACGGAAGCAAAATGAAAAAGGGACCGATAGAAAGGATTACACTAAAAACATGGATATAAAGTATCGTCGTGTATAAGTGATAGTTCATATAAATTCGGTCCCAATCTAGTTTACCGATTGGTTAACCAGAATGGATTTTCAAAGCCCGGCAAGGCTTTATGCTCGCCGGAACTCGTGAACCCATACACGCATTTGCGGAAGCCAAGGCATCCCCGAATGCATTGATAAAATAGATTGTTTGTATTCCTCTACATTAGCGAATCCTTCTTGGCGTGCATGTTCATCAGTCAGTTCCCCAAGTGACTGCGAATAAACTTTTTCAACAACGAAATCTTGCCCTTCTAGAGTCATCACTTCGCCAATATCAGCATATCTGCCATTTCGACGTGTAGCCGTTTTTAGTCCGTTTAATACTTTTTCAACATCCTTTGGTACTGTTACCAGTCTTTCAATTGTACATGTTTTTGGTGGTAAAGCATTTGTATCATTTTGTTGCTGATTCATATTAACGAAAAGCCACCTTCCTATGTGTTTTTTCACAACATTTTCTATTGGAAACATTGCTTATGCAAGTCCACTTTACCATATATTATATCCAGATTGCACCTTTAACAACACGTTTTTAGTATTAACTCTAGATATCACTTTCAACTTTATTTCATTAAATAACCCGGAAAGCACCTTCTGATAATTTACTGTAACGCAATTAAAACCAATATTGGAGGAATTTCCACACTATCAGAAGAATTCTTATGTTGAACTACAGGAACATCTGCATACTCTGCTCTTTTATAACATATTCGAATTTAAAGTTAATGATCCACCAGATACATCTTTGGGTACCGCCCACATTTCAATTTTTTGTACGCTAAGTAATATTCGACACGAAAAAAGCCAAATGCCCGTACATTAAGGTATTTGGCTTATGTTATAGATTAATTTTCATTTAAAGGTTTTAGTAAATTAGTGGTAATCTGTTATTTCTATTAGTCTTCCGTATCTATGGATTCAGGATAATATTGCATAATAATGTCCTTGATGGAATCTTCTTTTTTTGCATGTATAAACCTCGAATAAACTTCTACCCCACTTTTAAGTTCATTATCATTAAGTTCAAAAACGTGTAGTATATTTACAAATTGCCATTTTACCAACTGACCGTAAGTATTCAAGTATTCATGTTCTGATTGTTTAGCTTGATCTTGTGCAATCTTATATGCCTGTTTAGTCGTCATTGCTTTAACAATGATAATACTTTCCTCAAAAAGTTTCTCATTATTATCGTAATAATGTTCATCTAATTTATCTAGAAGTGGATTCCCTGAGTGTATTGATTCGAACAAAATTTTGACTGCGTACCAGTTTAATTGAGATTCTTGTAAATTTTGTTCCATAAAAAATTCTCCTCTATGGCATAGTTTTTAAAACACTAAATATAGACTTTAAAAAGAGAATCTTACTTTATATAGAACAATAAATTCAACGATTGGCACTTACTTTATGGGTGCGAAAGTTAAGTTACTTAAATACATTTAAGTTCTCTAAGGTGTTTTTTAAAATCCTCATCCCATTTTCCCCCTCTAAAGTCATTATAGATTCAGGGTGAAATTGCACTGCCGCAATAGGCAGTAATTTATGCTGCACTCCCATTACAATTTTGTCCTCCGATAAACATATGATGTCTAAACTATTTGGTATCTCTTTAGCATAAATTGAATGGTATCTACCAACAGTAAAAGGAGAGGATATACTCTTTAAAACTGCAGATTGCTTATCATGGTATACTACTGACTTCTTACCGTGACATGGACTTGACAAGAAACCTAATTTCCCTCCAAAATATTCAACAATACCTTGTAAACCTAAACATACCCCGAAAATTGGTGTTTTCTTTTCTATACATAGTCCAATCGTTTCCTTAAGATTAAATCGGCTAGGTTTTCCCGGCCCAGGTGAAAGTATAACCAAATCAAAGTGATTGTCTTCCCTTAATAATTGCCGAGCATATGAGCTACGACATACTGTAACATTTGCATTTAACTTACGCATATAACTAGATAATGTATGCACAAACGAATCCTCATGATCAATTAATAAAACATTTTTAGTTGGTATATGAGAACTTAACGAAAATTCTTCTGGGTTCTGCTCTTTCTTATTTAACGCTTCAATTAAAGCTTGAGCTTTAACAAGTGTCTCTTGCTCCTCTTCTTCTGGAATTGAATCATATAAAAGGGTGGCACCTACTCGAATATTAGCTATACCATCTTTCATATTTATTGTTCTTAATGTTAAGCCTGTATTCAAGTTACCGTTAAAAGAGAACCATCCAATAGCTCCCCCATACCATCCTCGTGGGGTTTCCTCGTGTTTTTCAATCCATCTTAAAGCTTCCAACTTAGGGGCCCCAGTTACTGTAACAGCCCACATATGAGTCATAAAGGCATCAAACTCATCAAATTCATTCTGTAGCTCACCTTTTACATGGTCTACAGTGTGAAGTAGATGGGAATAAGTTTCAATTTGACGACGTCCAACTACTTCAACTGTTCCTGGAATGCAAACTCGAGATTTATCATTTCTATCAACATCTGTACACATTGTAAGTTCAGATTCTTCTTTTGGTGAATTAAGAAGTTTTTTTATTTGTTCAGCATCTTCAATGGCATTATTACCACGTTTAATAGTTCCTGAAATAGGGCATGTTTCAACGGTTCCATTCTCTACTCTTACGTACATCTCGGGAGAACATCCTACTAAGAATTCACTTCCTATATTTATTAGAAACCCATAGGGACTAGGATTAATTTTTTGTAAGTTACAAAAAACTTCTGAAGGGGATGACGTACAAGTCTGAGATATCAATTGAGTAGGCACTACTTCAAATAAATCTCCCTTTTTGAACGAACTAGATGCCTTACGAACTAAATCAGCATAGTAACCTTCTTTATAAGGGTAAGCGTCAAACTATCCCCACCTACCCCGTAGATGGGGATTAAGTTATTATTAAGACAAATAGTCCCCACCTTCTTCAAGGCTGAGGACTGGAGTATTATTTAGATAACTTGTTGAACACTATGCA
>DULJ01000027.1 GCA_012840465.1 Caryophanales bacterium | reverse complement strand
GCCCAGATTTTTTCGAGCTTGCTCGAAAAGCTACCTTTTAAAATCTGAGGCATCCGCCGGAGGCTTTAACTTTATTCAGCAGGGGTTTGTACCCCCACTGAATTTAAAATACTAACTTGCATTCATCCCACCACTTATGAAAGTGGGAGACTTCTGCTGAATAAAGTTAAATATTTATGCGTGATAAGATATAACAATGTAATCCTTATTTAAAGCCTCTTCATCCCGCTTTGCATTTTTTAACAAACCACATACAGGTAATTCGTAAGAATACGTTTTAACGGATTCGTTAATAATGCCTTTTGTTTTCAAAGTTTCAAATAATTGCTTCATTGCATCTTCAACTGAAATTTGGCTGTTTGAACTTTTATCTAAAAATCCTTCGATACATACTTCTTCAAAGTCATCAGAGATTTTTTCAGTTGATTCCAAAATCTCAATGTTCATTAAGTTTTCTACTTCATCTTTATCTAATTTAATCATTGTAAAAATGTCCATTTTCCTATCCCCTTTTAATATATTATGTTCCTTCGTGACCAAAAATAGAGGTCATCCATAACATTATTCATCCCAAAGATAACAATTTAAGATCTAAAAAGCAAGGGAAAATATATGAACATTCTTATAATAAGAGCCATGGGGTCGGGAATTGTGACTCATAATGTTTTTCGTTATATTTGTTATTTTGGGTCAATAATAGAATATGATGAAAATGCGGAGTATGAAAATGGGGGTTATAAGATTTGGGAGAATTTCTCGGGTTTATCTATCAAGATTTTAAATATAAGCTTTATGTCCCAAGTGAACATCACTCAGATAAAGAGTGTCCGTTATTGGTGATCCTTCATGGATGTGGACAGAATCCGGATGATTTTGCCGCTGGCACAAATATGAACACGATGGCTGAAAAGGAAAATTTCCTTGTCCTTTATCCCGACATGAACCATCCGTTTAATCCTTTAGATCCATCCGGATATAATCCTCTTGGATGCTGGAACTGGTTTTTGGATAAAAATCAACACCGCAACGGGGGCCATCCGAAACTTATTTTTGGGATAATTAATGAAGTCAAAAGCAAATACAGGGTTGATTCCAATAAAGTGTATGCTGCGGGTTTTTCGGCAGGCGGCTCATTAGCCTGTATTCTTGGGGCAACTTACCCAGATGTCTTTAATAGTATCGGAATTTATGCGGGACTTGCCTATGACGCCTCCAATGTATTTTTACTAACCGACCCCATGGCTAGGGAAGCAAAATTAAGGATGGAAAAGGGCGTGGTTGACCCCTACCAATGTGGACACAATGCGTTTCAGGAGATGGGTAAGTATAAGAAAAAAATGCGGGTGATTGTTTTCCATGGGACCTGCGATACAACGGTCAACCCAATTAACGGCCATCAAGTGATTACTCAGTGGGCACAAACCAATTTTCTCGTTGAAGGCGGTGTAGGTCGCACTCCTGTATCCCCTGCCTTGGTCAAATCAGACATCATCAATGGGAAAAGCTATACCCAACATGTCTATCATGATGGAAACGGCAAACCGCTAATGGAGCTTTGGATGATTGGTGATATGGGGCATACCTGGTCTGGTGGCAACCTCAATGGTTCTTACACAGACCCGATGGGTCCAGATGCAACAGCAATACTATGGGATTTTTTAAGTAAATATCAACACCAAGAGCACACGGAAGAAACACGAAGCGAGACCCTAGCCCAAAAAACAATCCCGGCACCAGTGAAATTCCAACTCTACCCACCAGACAAATCACCGGTTGACATACCAGACATACCTATTCAACCACCAATCAATGTACCTGTACCACCAATGATCAATCCGCATAATATGGATCCAGCTGAGCCACCTAAAAGGAACCTTTTTAACAAATTGCTTTCAAAACTTATGAGAAAAAAGAAAAAAACAAATAATCATGACAGTAACAGTGGAATGGATCTCTAAATGGACCACAGAGTCGAGTACTGTGGTCCAATGATAACAAAAAAATAAAACCCGATTTCTCAGGTTTTGTCTTTTTATAAGTAACGTTTGAATAATACGCTATTTTCCTTAGCAACATGTAGGAAAACATTATCCGCTAACTCGTGGAGTTTCGCATAGGCAGCGTTCATCGTAGGGCACGCAAACTCCGGTGGCGTAAAATCGTTGGTTTCTTTGATTAAGTACTTAATAATATCTCCAGCGCCATCATGATCGCCTTCCAATTCAACAATGTTTAAGCGAATCGCTTCCCTTTCCTTAGGCGTTTTATCAGCCTTCCGCATCGCAGGAAAAAGTTCCTTTTCCTCCTTGGCGAAATGCTCTTCCAACTCCATCTTTAACTTACTGAATTTCTTATGCAGCATCAAAACCAGTTCTTTATCATGATCATAGTGAGCAAGCAAAATTTTATTCAGCATTAGATCTAATTCTTTTAACAGAGCTCGTTCTGGTTGATGATGGACTTCAAGAATAAGGTCGATAAGGTCCTCGTCTGATAACTCAGATACTGGCACTTCCTTGTCAGGTGCAGCTAAATACTCGTTGTATGCGTCCTGTAACTCAGTAATGAAATTTGCAGTTAGACCCGTTTCTTCGATAACAGCTTCAAGTGTTCGATCCCCTTGACAACAGTAGTCAATATGCAGTTCATTCAGGCGCGTAGTAATGGTCGGAAAATATGTTACAAGTTCTCCAAGACTAGTTTGATTGTTAATAGCGATAATTTGATTCATTAGAAAATCCTCCTCGTCATTTGTGAAAGATATTTAGTCGACATTGTTTCTCTTCCTATGCCTTTATACTAATCCATAACGAGGATCCAAACATTGACCGAGGTCAAATTTTGAAAAAATAGGCCACAGGGTCGGGAGCTGTGGTCCGCTTGGGGAACTCTGTCCATTTTGGAATACCCAAAATGTTTTTGTAAATAATAAAATTGTTTGACTAGAAATACGAGATTAAAAAAAATACTCTAGGTGGTTTTTTTTTATTTACCAGAATCCTCATTCCAAAAGCCCCAGTTTCAGATACAACCGTTCATTTCCATTTCCAGTTACAATTAAGTTATGGTCATCTTGATATTTTTCTATTGCTTGTTGAGTTTTATTATCGAATATGCCATCAATTTTTCCCTTGTAATAGCCAGCTAAGCTTAGCCTTTGTTGTATGAGGTAGACGAGTGTTCCTTTTGAGCCAACTACTAATACATCGATATGATTATCAAGCCCGTGAATGGGTCCTTCTATCAAAACAGGTGTCCCGACAGGAATCTGTTCATACAAATCTTCAGCATCTTTATTTTTCATACGTACACAACCACTGCTTACATTTTTACCAATTAAATTTGGTTTATTAGTGCCGTGAATACCATATATACCCCATGGGACGTTCAAGCCTAACCATCTTGACCCAAAGCCTCCCCCCCAATCTTTAGATTTTTCAATAACTGTAAAATAACCTACTGGAGTTGGGGTATCATCCTTGCCAGTCGCAATGGAATAGCTTTTAATAATTTTGTCCCCTTCTTTTACGGTCAACGTGTTTTCCCATAAATCAACCTTAATCATTAAACCTTCTTCGGCAGAAATTGCTTGTTGAGGAAAACTAATACCAACTACAAGAACTAAAAAAAATAGTATTTTATAAAGTCTCATACTAACCAAAACCTTTACATATCCATTTTTATTTTTCAAAAAAGGCATCTTCATAGATATAGTGCCCTTTTATATAAATTCTAATTCCACGGAATTGGGATGCGGGGTCGGGAACTGTGATCTACGATTCCCCCACCTGTTTGATCGTCGTTTCCCGTATCTTTATGAAACTTCTTCAAATTGACTATTGTATAACTCTGCATAGGAGCCATTTTTTAATAAAAGTTCTCCATGATTTCCAATTTCAATGATGTCTCCATCCTTCATCACAAGTATTACATCAGCATTTTTGATTGTGGATAATCGATGAGCAATCACAAATGATGTTTTACCTGCAGACAGGCTAGCTTCGTCATTCATAACCTATCCTAAAAATAAACCCAAAACAGCTTGCAAAAGCTTGATTAATGATATAGTTTTGGAAATAACTACAAAACTCAAGGAGATGGATACATATGAATAAAGAAACACCTCATATAAAACCTAATGGTGTAGAAATCGCGGAGACCATCCTTTTACCAGGGGATCCGTTACGGGCAAAATTTATCGCTGATACCTATTTAGATGATGTCGTGCAGTTTAATTCTGTTCGAAATATGCTCGGTTTTACCGGTACATATAATGGTAAAAAGGTATCCGTTATGGGGACAGGCATGGGTATACCAAGTATAGGGATCTATTCATGGGAACTCATTCATGTTTTTGGGGTTAAAAATTTAATAAGAGTTGGTACATGTGGTGCGATTCAGAACAATATGAAACTATACGACGTCGTTTTGGCTATGGGCGCTTCCACGAATTCCAACTTTGTCGATCAATTTAACCTTCCAGGCCAATTTTCGTGTATAGCTTCCTATTCTTTATTAGAAAAAGCAAAGAAAGCAGCAGACGAAAAAGGCTTACCAGTACATGTTGGAAATGTACTATCAAGTGATATTTTTTATAATGACGATCAAACCGCCATGGATAGGTGGAGGAAAATGGGGATCTTAGCCGTAGAAATGGAGACTTCTGGCCTTTATTTGAACGCTGCACGTGCGGGCGTGAATGCACTTACCATTATGACGGTTAGTGACCATATCTACACAAAAGAAGAAACTACACCAGAAGAAAGACAAACAGCATTTACCAATATGATGGAGATTGCATTGCAGCTTGCTTAAGAATCGGAATCCGCGCTGTCGGGTTCTCCGGCTCTTTTCACTTTCGCCACCCTTTCAAAGTATAAAAAATCAAATCCCCTCCAATACTTGTAATAATGTACAAAATAAAAAGTTATGTTGAAATCAGTTATTTTTTATAATAAGAGAAATATATTTAGTAGTAATAGAATCAAAATGGACGGAGGCAAGAATCAATGTATAGTCAGTTGGATTTGATTTCTCGGGAACTAGAGAAGAACGAAAGTCTTAGAGAATTTAATAGAAGTAAGAAGTTTTTCTATAACGCTGCCTATTCCTTTTTGAATCGTCGCCATATTTTCACTTATTATGTACCTCAAAAGCTTTATTCCAGAGCCGAATTAATCTGTCGTAAAATTGAAAATGAAATTAACAAACCTTTTACTCCCGAGAAATTATCCGAAATCCTGTATACTGATTTTCTCAAATACGCCGATCATAATGATATTCATACTATCTATCATTTATTGAATTCAAGAGAGTTGGCACCAAAAAATGTTTACCAATCTGATGAAGCCTATGACGGTGTAATTGCTGAAGAAATCCGTGGCTACGAGGCCATTAATGTCTCGATCAAACATAATGATGCATTAGAAGGTGAATATTTACTAGAAGATTTGTCGGAAACGTACGACCATAGCTTGAAGCTTGAAAATATCCTTGAAGTTGTTTTTTGTAAGTTTGTTGATGACTACCGAAAAAAATTAATAAAAAATCCATTAGAAAAAGTGCTACACTATCTAGAGTAATTTTCTAGTCTAGCAAAATGGCGGGTGATCACAAAAAAGTAAAACTCCTCCTTAAATGACCCGCTTCATTTTTCCTCCATCGATCACCTGGAATTTCTGCTTTTTTCTTTCTTTTCTTTTCTTCTTAACCCGTTTAACAATCGTATATGGCAACCATATTGCAGCCGCTAAAAAGATAGCTCCATGAAATAAAAGGGTACCATAATCAATTAACTCTACCCATTGTCCAATTATTGTACATTGAATTATTTAACCTATATGGATATTTTAACCAAAGGGCTATACTAATAAAGGTATATTTTACTACTAATTCACCATTTTATTTTTTATACTGTAAAATGAGGTATAAGCGGTTTACCGTCCAAATTCACTTGGAGGCAATCATGAAAACAAGCATCAAACTCACTATTTTCTTTTCCCAAATTTTATATTTGACTCTCATGCCCATTTGGATGAAGCTAACTCAATATTTACACCCACTGGTTATTGGGGTTGTATGGTTTTGCTGGACTTTTTTTATATTGTTGTTCGGTCTTTGGATGACGAAGGAAAAAATTGCAATTTCCAAAGGAATTCTTAACCTTGTGACAATTTGCTATTCTATAGGTCTGTTAATCTTATTATTTTTCAGACCGGAAAATCAGTATTATGGGTCGATTAATCTTGTGCCATTTAAAACGATTACGTTTTATTTGGAAGGTCGCGTGGATTTGCTGATCGCCATTTATAACCTTGGGGCAAATATCGGATTATTTGTACCATTTGGTGTTTATTATTGTTTTGTAAAAGACAAACCAAGGATCGGACAGTTACTAATAATTAGTATCTTCTCTATTGCAATGATTGAAGGTGCCCAATTTGTCACGAAAAGAGGAAGCCTAGATATTGATGATTTAATTTTGAACTTATTAGGGGTGTTCATTGGTTATTTGGTCTTTCCAGTTTTGAAGAAAGTATTGGTTTTGAAGGAAAAGAATAACTAGGAACAATTGCTGTCCCTAGTTTATCTGTGTACTTCCCTACCACTTAGCATTTAATAGTTCGGCCTTCTCTTTTTCGTATTCTTCTTCGGTAATAGCCATGGCAACCATTCCAAGTGCTGACTGACTTTTCCCTTAGTCATAGTAACTAGCTATTCCGTTCTTCCTTTCTATGATACAACTTTTGATTAAGTATAGACGGATTCATTAATTTTTCTAAAACAGGCTATCGTCCACTCTTATCCTCCATTTAACCATATGATGCAAGTAGACATATTTCCCTATTTTTATGAAAAGGAGGAGAAAAAATGTACCCTAATTATTATGGATACATGACACCGAACTATAGACAGGGCTACGAAGATCAAAGATGGTTCCTTGCCGCCCCGATCGCTACAGGTCTAATTGGGTTAGGAGTTGGTTATTTTGGAGGGTTAGCTACACCACGTCCTTGCTGTTACCCGCCATTCGGATCAGGATTTGGTGGAGGATTTGGAGGAGGATATGGTGGCTTCGGTTACCCTGGATTTGGTCGACCTGGTTATCCTTTCTTCGGCGGTCCCGGCTTTTACTAACATGACAGAAGGTCGGGTTCTCCGGTCAAATCACGAACGTAGAATCACGTCAGACGTCCCACTATTCTGACAAATCCCACAATAATCTTTTAGTAGTTTACAAGAGAATTGGGAGAAGGTATGATAATGAAGGTTGATAAAGATATTTAAATTTATGACTTTTGCAAAGGAGTTGATATTTTTTGGGTAACCTACCATGTAACGATCCCGAACCCAGTTCGATCAACGAGGAAATCATTCATTACCAGACATCAAGAAGCTTGATACTCATAAAATATCAACTTCCTTTATTTAGATAGGTTTTAATGGCTTCCTCTTTAAGACGAGGAGGAATTTTTCTATGTTAAAAACTTTTATTACGAATGAACTTGGAGACATTCAAGAAACAACGGATATCGTCAAAGGTTGCTGGGTTAATTTAATATCTCCAACAGAGGAAGAAATTAATTATACTGCCAATCAACTGCAGATTCCTATGGATTTTTTAAAAGATCCGTTAGACGAAGAAGAGCGCTCCAGGATTGAAAAAGAAGACGATAATATTTTAATTATCATCAATATGCCTTTAGTTACGAGGGATGAATTTGACAGACCAATTTATGATACGATCCCTTTAGGTATGATCATTACGAAAGACTGTTTTGTTACTATTTGTTTAAAAGATAATCCGATCTTTCACCTTTTTTCCCAAAATAAAGTAAAACAATTTTTCACATTCAAAAAAACAAGATTTGCCTTGCAAATGTTATACTTAACAGCTACTTCGTATCTTAGATTCCTTAAACAAATCAATAAACAGACTGATGAAATTGAAAGTGAACTACACCAATCAATGAAAAATAAAGAGCTTTTCTCACTATTAAATTTGGAAAAAAGCTTAGTTTATTTCATGACATCGTTAAAATCAAATAATATTGTCATGCAAAAAATGTTAAGAAGCAGCTACTTGAGGATGTATGAAGATGATAAAGAGTTATTAGAAGATGTAATCATTGAAAATCAACAGGCTATTGAAATGGCAGAAACACATTCTTCGATTCTGAGCGGAATGATGGATGCTTTTGCATCGGTCATTTCTAATAACTTAAACATGGTTATGAAGTTTTTGACATCCTTTACGATTATTTTGGCGCTGCCAACGATGGTAGCGAGCTTTTACGGGATGAACGTTTCGATCCCATTTCAGGATTATCCGCATGCGTTTTTCATTGCAATGTTTATTTCTATTTTATTTGCGAGCATTACCGCCTTTATTTTTTGGAAGAAAAGGTTTTTTTAACGAAAACGATATACGAAAAAGTAAAAAATAAGCTTACTCAAATGAGTAAGCTTACCCTCCAATATAAACACTGTCACACGAGCCAGCTTTTGGTTCATAATAACAATGATTTTTATATTGACCAGTAAAAGGTTGATCGTACCATGTTGGTGGGCATGGCGCATATGGATTAAAATACCAAAGAGCATATTTCGCGGGATGTTGCCTCCAATAATCCAAATTCTGTTTTGCTAATCTTTTCTCAGCTGTTCTCGCTCTTTGATAAAACATACTCCCCTTTTGAACAGCTTCAAAAGAATAATTCCCTCCTTGTACTTGAAATATGGCTTGTGGAACTGTTCTTACCTCTTTAAAGTCAGAACAATCCGCTACCACTCGATTCACAATCACATTTCCCACATATAACATCCCCTGTTTTCCTTCACCCTCAGCTTCCGCTCTCATCATCCTTGCCATTAAGTCAATGTCCGAACTTCGGTAATTTATCCTTGGCATTATTTCACCCCCAAAATATAGTATGAATAAGGGCTTATATTAATATCTTGTACAAAATAAGAATGAATTGAAAAAGCTGCCAAAGATTCGATTATTTTCAGCAGCCTTTCCATTTCGTCCAATACCATACACTCACAACAAATTTTAAAAACATCATCAAATTGTGCGAGTGACATATAAGGCACCTTCTTTACTACATCATATTCAGTCATATTGGTTATAGGTTAGAAGGTTCTGTAAAAGTTTTAAATTGATTGGGACAGCCTCAATTGGTATAATTTGAGTTATGACTTTTGAACTAAACTATATACTAAATCGGGGGATTTTATGAGCATTAAATCAAGAAACTTTTTGTCGTTCGGAATGATCTTCCTTTTATTTCTTATTTTCGGAACGGTTCAAATTATAAATTTGACTTCGCAAGTTAAACAACTTGAAGAAATAAAAGAAAAAACATTACAGTCCGCTTTATTAGCGGATCAATTAAAATTATCGGTTGTCCAAGTTCAACAATATTTATCAGATATTAGTGCTACAAGAGCGCAAGATGGTTTTGGTGATGGTTTCAAACTAGCAGAAGCCCATAGCAAATTATTTTATAGGGATCTTGAAAAGCTAAAAGAACTCCATCCAACCGAAGCTAAGGAATTAGATGCTATAAAAGTATCATTTGATTCTTACTATGAAATAGGTCAAAAGATGGCTACTCAATATATTCAAGCCGGTACAGAAAAAGGCAATGAATTCATGCCACTGTTTGACAAAAATTCATTAGATATTAATAGAAAAGTTGACGATTACCAAAAGAAGTATTTATCAAGCATTAATCAATCATTACAGGATATTCATGATTTAATGAACAAAAATAAAATGGTTATTGGTATTCTTGGCGGAATTATTTTTGTACTTGCCATCATAATTTCCATATTCTTAAGCCGCTCCATTATCGTTCCATTGAGAAAACTAATGGATGCTACAGAAACCATCGCGCAAGGTGATCTTCGTCAGTCAATAGCCATTCGTTCGAAAGACGAATTAGGTACATTGGCTAGATCTTTTGAGGCAATGAGAACAAAGTTAGTTGACCTTATACAGCAAATAAAGCTAACATCTGAACATTTAACTGCTGCTTCGGAGGAACTTACAGCAGGTGCGGAATCAACAACAGAGACAACAGACCAAATAGCAAATTCCATCCAAGAAGTGGCTCTCGGGACGGAGCAACAGTTATCGGCTAGTCAAACCTCCTCCCAAACTGTATCTGACATTTCGTCATGTATTAACCAAGTGGCTGCCTCTGTTCAGTTTGTAGCCCAATTAGGATCCAATGCTAAAGACCGCGCAAGTATAGGAAATGAAATCGTTCATAAGACATTAGAACATATGGATTTAATCAGAAATAAGGTAAACACTGTCTCCGATGTAATTGGAAAACTTGGTGAAAAATCAAAAGAAATAGAGCAAATTATTTCTTTAATCACGCAAATTTCAGATCAAACTAATTTATTGGCATTAAATGCTGCTATAGAGGCTGCTAGAGCAGGCGAACATGGAAAAGGTTTTTCAGTAGTTGCTGAAGAAGTAAGAAAATTAGCTGAACAATCAAGTAATGCTGCTGGTCAAGTACAACAACTAATAGAACAGGTTCAAAAAGAAACAGACAATGCAATAAAATCTGTGAGCGAAGGTACCACTGCTGTATATGGTGGAATTAGTTTAGGGAAGCAAACAGGAGATGCTTTTGAAGATATCACAAAAGTTATCCAAGATTTATCTGCACATTCAAAAGAAACAACAGTTGCGGTTGAACGTGTAAATAAAAGTGGTATTGAAATAGTCGAGATGATGAATTCCATAGTAGATACAACCTCAACATCAGCACTGAATGCCCAACATGTGTCAGCAGCCGCCGAAGAGCAAACCGCAGCGATGGAGGAAATAACAGCCACCGCTCGATCATTAAGCTTTACGGCTATCAAACTACAAGAAATGGTCAGTCAATTTAACTTCATTCAGCAGAAGTCTCCCACTTCCAGAAGTGGCGAGATGAATACAAATTAGTATTTTAAATTCAGTGGGGGTGCAAACCCCTGCTGAATAAAGTTAAAGCCTCCGGCGGATGCCACAGATTTTAAAAGGTAGCTTTTCGAGCAAGCTCGAAAAAATCTGGGCGCAAATACGCCAAGGCGAATTTGATATTACAAAAATAAAAAATTAAGAGTCTGGTCATTCGCCAGGCTTTTTTGTTTTGATAGGACAAAGATCCCTAGGACAAGGGGGGCGCGTTCTCGGTCTCACCGTGGAGTTCTGTCTCATTCATAGCTAAAAATAATGAATCATATGCAGACTTTCAATTAGAAGTTATACAAATGCAGGAGTATGATAGACTATAAATAAACTCCAAACTTATATATGCGGTCAATACTATGGAATGGCGTCAGATCAATTATTTTCGAACCGTAGCGAAAACACAATTTAAAAGATGGTTATCTATCACCTGTCACAAAAAACTTTATCCAATATGTTCAAGGTTTCATTCATAACAAATAAAGGGGAATGTTTTAAAAATGGGGTATATACAGCGAGGGACGCACGAATTTAGAATGGTAAACATTGCTTTATTTGCAGGGGGATTTAGTACATTTGCAATACTGTGGGGAACGCAGCCCCTACTGCCCGAAATTAGTAAAGAATTTCATGTTTCACCAGCAGCATCAAGTTTGAGTCTATCTTCTACAACGATCGCTTTGGCGATCAGCATGTTGATTGCCGGCTCTTTATCGGAGGTATTTGGGCGCAAACCAGTGATGACATTTGCACTGGTGGCTTCATCCATTCTTTCTGTGTTAACGGCATTTAGTCCAAGTTTTCGTCTACTGCTTTTATGTAGAATACTACAAGGAGTTACATTAGCTGGATTGCCTGCTGTTGCCATGGCTTATTTAGGTGAAGAAATTGATCCGAAAAGTTTAGGAATGGCGATGGGCTTATATATAAGCGGCAACTCTGTGGGAGGTATGACCGGTAGAATTATTAGCGGTATACTCACAGATCATTTCGGTTGGCGATTTGCTCTTGCAGGGATTGGAGTGATTAGCTTAATTGCTAGTGTGGTCTTCTGGTTTATCTTACCAAAGTCAACTCATTTTCAAGCCCAAGTTTTTGCCATCAAATCGCTGGTGACTGGCCTTTTCTCACCATTTAAACAACCAGGTCTTATTTATATCTTTATGATCGGTTTTTTATTAATGGGAAGCTTTGTATCATTATATAACTATATCGGCTTTGAGTTAATCGCACCTCCCTACTCTTTAAGCCAAACCTTAGTTGGATTTATTTTTATCGTTTATACGGTTGGAACGTTCAGTTCAACTTGGATGGGAATGCTAGCCGATCAATATGGTAAGAAGAAATTAATTCAGGTTTCATTGGTTATTTTGTTATTGGGTGCATGTATTACGTTGGAAACATCTTTATGGATAAAAATTATCGGAATCGCTGTTTTCACCTTCGGTTTTTTTGCCGGACATTCAATCGCCAGTACTTGGGTCGGTCAATTAGCTAAACAAAACAAAGCACAGGCATCTGGTTTATATTTATTTTTCTATTATTTTGGCTCTAGTGTTGGTGGTACGGTAAGTGGAATTTTCTACAGTAGCTTCGGGTGGTTTGGCGTTATTTCGATGATTGTCGTTCTAGCGGTTATTTCTATCGTCCTATCAACTAGATTGGGAGTTACTAGAGTAAGAAGAGTACAGTATTCACCTAAAGAGGTTTAAAAGTTTGAAAGAGTTTAGGAACAGTGACAACTCACTGTTCCTTTGTAGACCGGAGGCGTGGCAGCTTCCGGTCTTTTTTAATTTGATTGTTGTTATGCCCCAGTTTCCGCCCCCGCGCTCCACCAACCCCACGGCTCAGATCGATTATATTTCCGCAAACTCCTTGACAAGTTCACTAAATAAAGCTTCATATGTCTGATTGAATACTTCAACATTTAAAGGTCTTTTCCTGTACTGGTATTTCAGATCTTGAAGTATATGTTTTCATTGGATTCTCCTTCTTTTTTATTATTGGTGATTTTTATCAAACTTAACTGACTTTGGTTGAGAAAACGGATTGGAAGTCTACTTGTACCAAGCCCACTGTCTATATAGAGATAGCGATTAGCCCCTAAATTAAATGCTCCTTTGTCATATTTCGGGAATAAACTTTGATCGGGAACGATCAGTGCTCCAATCAGGGGTATTCTCACCTGTCCACCATGTGTATGCCCGCTTAAAATTAAATCAACGGAGCTGGCTCCTGTTTTTTTAATCACACAAGGATTATGGGATAATAACAATGTAAAATGTTCTTTATTAAGACCTTGCAATGCTTTTTTCAAGTTGTCTTGTTTCATTGTCACGTCTGCTACACCAGCTAAATTAATAACGATCCTTCCATCAACTAACTTCGTATTTTGGTTATCAAGGATCATTACATTTCTTCCTTCAAGTCCATCAAGTAGCTTCTCACAAAGTGGATTCGCCCACTCATGATTCCCAGATACATAGAAGACTTTTTTATGGACAGTTGTAATGTTTTTAATAAAATAAAGAACGTCTTTCAAATTTTTTGTCCGTCTATCGATTAAATCACCAGTAATTACAACAATGTTTGCGTTTATTTTATTAACCGTTCGAATTAAATCTTCGTTATTGCTACGAAAAACTTTATTATGAAGGTCACTGATTTGTAAAATTGTAAATTCAGTTCCATCCGGTATTTTATTACTTTGAAACTCAACCCTGTTCAACTTAAAAAAGTTTGTGTCGTAATAAATTTTAGTTGCGACCCCTAAAGTCACACCAGCCATCATAGAGAGAAACATTCTATAGCCACCACCTCAGAATAACACTTCATACTATTTTAGCATTTTCCAATAACAGTATGACAAAAAAAGAATACCTAAAATCTTTTATTTGGTAGGTATTTGCAGATAGATTATTGCGGAATTATTTAAAAACGGGTACAGACCTAAGGCAGACGAAATTCAGGGTACATATACTTACAATACAACATCACCTAGCGTGATAGATAGAAGGGAGAGACAAACGCGGAAACTAGAGATGTATATTTGCAACGAAAGAAAGGAGTGAAATATAAAACTAATGGTTTGGATAACGATTTTAACATTCTTTGCAACCCTTATATTCATCCTTTGGAGACCAAGGGGCCTTAATGAAGCTGTACCTGCAACTGTTGGTGCGATCATCGTAATATTATGTGGAAGCGTACCACTAAGTGATCTTGGGATTATTACTGAAACAATCAGCGGAGCAGCCATTACCATTATGGCAACGATTGTAATGGCCATCGTTCTAGAAAGTTTTGGATTTTTTAATTGGGTCGCTGAGAAACTGGCGGAAAAAGCAAAAGGATCAGGTATTCGGTTATTCTGGTACGTAAACCTTTTATGTTTTCTAATGACTCTTTTTTTCAACAATGACGGCAGTATTCTAATTACAACCCCCATACTAATCATGCTATTAAACAATATGGGCTTAAAAAACCATGAAAAAATTCCTTATTTACTTTCCGGTGCAGTAATCGCAACTGCTTCAAGTGCGCCGATTGGCGTCAGTAATATTGTCAACCTCATCGCCCTTAAAATCGTTGACATGAGCTTGTATATGCACACAGCAATGATGTTTGTACCGGCAACGCTAGGATTACTTTTATTGGTTGGTCTATTGTTTCTTCGCTTTAAAAAAGCTTTACCAAAAACCATTCCTACAAATATAACTGGACTATCTCTTCCCTCTTACCACCCATTAAAACATCATCCGGCAACCTCTTCAGATAAAGACCGAACGAGGTTTATGGTAAACATCTTGCTTTTTGTTTTTGCTGTCCGTGTCAGTCTATTTGTGGCTTCTTTTCTATCTATCCCGGTCTCCCTTATAGCTGTTATAGGGTCACTTGTTCTATTAGGTTGGAGATGGGTGTATTTAAAAATACCACCAGGCGATATGCTAAAGAAAACACCTTGGTACATTATCGTTTTCGCTTTTAGCATGTACGTCATCATCTACGGCTTAAATAATATCGGCTTGACTGACTGGCTAGTAGAGTTCATGCACCCTCTTGTTTCGGGTAGTTTACTCCATGCAAGTGTAATGATGGGGGTCCTGCTTTCGGTACTCTCGAACCTATTTAATAATCACCCTGCATTAATGATTGGAACACTTACATTAACAAATCTGAATCTTGATTTACTATCGCTGAAAATTTCTTACCTTGCAAGTGTAATAGGTAGTGATGTAGGATCATTGATTCTTCCCATGGGAACATTAGCTACACTAATGTGGATGCATATAGTTAGACGCGGAAAGGTAGTCATTACGTGGTGGGGATATATTAAGATCACGATAGTGGTAATCCCTCCAGCCGTGATTTTTACGTTAGTAGTTTTATATTACTGGGTCTCTTGGCTATTTGCATAGTGAGCCGCGGGGTCGGGTTCTCCGGCCCAAATTCAAACACAGGACAGTGGAAATACCAAGATTTAGTAACCACTGTCCCTGACTACTTTATGCTAGAACTAGCTCAGACTTCTTTGCTTCACTTCATTAGATCTTTTTAACAAACTCCGATTTCAGTTTCATGGCTCCTATTCCATCAATTTTACAATCAATGTCATGATCCCCATCCACTAAACGAATATTTTTCACCTTTGTGCCTATTTTTACAACCAATGACGAACCCTTAACTTTTAGATCTTTAATAACGGTTACTGTATCACCGTCCTGCAATACATTTCCGTTTGCATCTTTGATGACCTTTTCGTCTTCACTTTGATCTGCTTCCGCATCTAAAGACCACTCATGGGCACACTCTGGGCAAATTATTAGACTTCCATCCTCATATGTATATTCTGAATTACATTCCGGGCAATTAGGCAAAGCCATATTATCAAATCCTCCATTCATTTTATCATCTATATACTGTCACAAATCCCCATTTCTGGCAACCACTTCGTAAAAACGATTATTAAATTAAGAATCTGAACCAAGCAAGGTAGGATTCGACTCTTTAATGAGGGACTGTAACCCCCAATCAGATTCCATGATTGCTTTAAGTAATCTAAATTGTTCGTCCCCAATTTGTTCAATAATTTTTTTCTCAAGGTTTGCTTTTAACTCAATATATTCTTGGTAACATTTTTCTCCCAGTTCCGTTAAATGCACACATTTATCTTTTTTATTGTTCTCGAGATTCTTTATTTTAAGAAGTCCTTTTGCTTCAAGGTTTTTGATGACTTTATGGGTTGCCTGACGTGAAATATTTACTTGCTTTGAAACAGACGAAATTGTTGGCTCTTGTTGATAAATTCTTGATAAAATAAACCATTCCGAATTCGATATATAAATATTACTGCTATCGTTCCATCGTTTCTCAATGATACTGCGAACTTGGATATGCCGCTCACGTAATAGGTCAAAAAATTCTAAGTTTTCCAAAACAGAACTCAAACATTTCACTCCAATCCTTCATTTCGGAAAATAATATATTAAATTCCTAGCCAATTGTCAACTAAATTGACAAAATTTTAATTTTGGATTAAAATAGAAATAGTCAAACAAGTTGACAATATTAAGAATGGGAGCAATGATCATGTTTAAAGAAGGAGATTTGGTTACCTATTCAACACATGGCATATGCAAAATAGTCGACATATGTACGAAAACTTATTCTGGAATTACAAGAAATTATTATGTCTTACGTCCTATCGAGGACAATAACCTAACCATCCAATGCCCAACAGATAATAAACAGAACGTCATGCAGGAAATGATGGACGAAGGTGAAGCGGAAGAAATTCTAGAATCCTTTAAAGAGCCCGGTATTAATTGGATTGAAAAGCCAAATGATCGAAAAAGATATTTTGCTGACATGCTTAAAACAGGTAATCGCGAAATGATCGCAAAAATAGTTAACACCCTAATGAGAAAGAAAAGGAAAGTGGAAAACAATGGGAAGAAGCTAGCTGAAGCGGATCGAAAAATGTTATGTTCTATTCAAAATATATTATTTATGGAATTAGCCTTTTCGTTAAATACAAGCTTCGAAACCATTGATAAACAAGTTAATAAATTAATTAAACAAAATTGATATCCTACCTATGCCTATAAATTAGAAATGGAGAATGCTTCATGTTTGAAAAACTATATTTAATCTATAATCCGTTAACCGGCTCTAGAGATTGGGTTTCAGAAAGAGAATTTAAAATTGGGTCTTTAAGGTTGAAGAAGGTATTTGGAGTTCTATATTTAGACGATCTTAAATATATGCTCCAGTTTAACCCCCAGCTCAAAAATTCGATTATAAAGGAAAATAACCTAATGAATGAAGAACAGATCTGTCTTAAGCATGTATGCAGACTGGTTACGAAAGACGAACTAACGGAACTTTTAAATAATGAAGCTAGGGACCTTACCCAAAACGATCAATCTTTTTATGACACGCACCCATCTAGAATCGAACTAAAAGAAGGTTATTTTTTGTGGAATGAAGAAAACGGGTGTTATGAAAAGGTTGTTGTGGCTGCAAAGTAAATTGAGTAAGATAGCGAAACCGCACTGAAATCAAATTTCAATGCGGTTTTTTTATCCTACTAACTGTTCAAACAACCAAACGCCCCTATATTTCAGACCACCAGCGCCATTGGCACGGCCGTCTCCCCTCTAATCCAAGTCTTAGTAAAACCACTTTGTAGGCACTATGAACGTCCATGGTGCCGTTACAATTGCGATCGTAAGTGCAACTTTGAAACGTAATCGAGCTTCTGCAATAACAGGTACAAGTGTAATTTTATAATTAAAAAGAAAAATGAAATAGGATG
Organism: Caryophanales bacterium; assembly: GCA_012840465.1. Lineage (GTDB taxonomy): Bacteria > Bacillota > Bacilli > Bacillales > Bacillaceae_J > Schinkia. The sequence continues at coordinate 35,080 of DULJ01000027.1, read as the reverse complement.
CAACTACCATTGAAAATAAAATGATAACTACTGCCAGCGGATGACTAAATGGATCATAGCTTATCGCTGAAGTTATTTCATAAGACAAACCTATCTTTTCCTCCAGCATCGTGCATAGGAATAAAATCAAGGCACCAAGAAAATCAGCTAAAAAACCGTACAGCCAAACTTTTAAAATGCTTTTCTTGTAAAATGTTTTTAGGTCTATTTGCAAATTAGAAATCTTAAAAAGATAAAAGCAAACAATCAGCACGATTGAATCAATTACATAATTTCCGAAAAGCGTAATTAAAATGACTGGTGGGAAAAATAATAAAAACCAAATTGGAAAAATAACGTTATATGTTTTCATTCTCCTCACTCCTCCTTCAAAAGAAAAATGAAACAAGCATCTAAATAAATAGATGCCTGATGAAAGTCCATGTGTTTCATGTCCTGAAAGTCTATAATAAACTGTCCCATTTATTTACCTTCTTTATATAAATCAACAAGTTTTTTCTTTGAAATCGGTGATACACCATATTTTCTGCGAATATCCATAGCAGATAATGTCTTTTTAGATTCAATTTTTTCTTGTGCATTTTTTATCATATTTGTTGGAGTCACTTTTATCACTCCTGTCATTTTATTTATTTAGATTATACTTTAGCCGTTTGTAAATGTCTATAGACAGGGAATTATCGGCATTTTATTCATCCAAATATATCCCCACCACGCACTCAACATGGACAGTACGGATATCAGAATGATTGATTACACTTATAACAACCCAACCATTTTGAGACCATAAACAATTCCGTCGTCTTCTACTGATTTTGTAACGTGTTTTGCGACTTCTTTTACCTGATCTTTTGCATTCCCCATTGCCACGCTGTTTACTACTGTCGACAACATTTCCAAATCATTCAACCCATCTCCGAAGGCATAATGTCGTTCAGCGGGGATCCCAAGATTTTCGGCTATTTTTTCAATTCCTTTGGCCTTTGAGCCTCCTTTGGGAAGTAGATCAAGGGAAACAGGGTGCCATCTCACGAAATCAAAGTCTTGAAACTCCCTTTCATATTGCTCCTCCTCCCCTTCTGAACAAAAAAGAAGAGTCTGATAGAGATCACAGGTTTTATAATAATAAGGATCATAAGTTGGAAAACGATCAATTTTTAACGTATCTATACTTTCCTTTATATAAGAATGTTCAGGAACATTCATTTTCATATCGTTCTCGCTCAGAAAAACAACTGGATGATTATTGTGAAGAGCTACTTCCGTTAACTTTTCAAGGGACCCGATTTTTAATGGATTTGTATAGATCACTTCCCCATTTAACACTACAAATGAACCATTATAGCTAACATAAGTATCAATATCTAATTCTTTACGAAGTTTTTCAAACATAAACGGTGCCCTTCCAGTCGCAATTGCGACCACATGTCCACGTTCTTTAAGCTGAAAAATGGCCTGTTTTGCTGAAGACGGCAATTGTTTATCATGATTTAGCAATGTCCCATCAATATCGAAAAATATAATGCTTTCTTTTGTCATTATCGATCCTACTTTCAAATATTAATTCCTTATTAATCTTACCGCATTTACGGATTAATGAAAAATGTATTGGTTAGACTAGACAGCCCAACCTTAGATAAAGGAACAACTTTCCATGAACCATATGGTAATATGGAATTAGATTAAGAAGAAACGGGGGAGTTTTTTGCGGGAGAAAATATTTTGGTTTGGCATGATCATTGTTGTTATTAGTTGGGTTGGTAATTATTTGTATTTTCAATCAAAACAACTTGAACGACCCATTTTTTTAGATCATTACTATGAAACTTATTTACAGGATGAGAATTATTTAACTTTTTATTATTTGACCAATAAACAGGACCCCTCTCAGGTTAGCTACGCTTTGATTGATGGATTGGAAGCCTATCCCGTTTCTAATGAAAGTATGTGGCATTGGCAACCCAATACACCTACGTTCGAGCAGGAATTTTTCCATCAATATTTAAAATCTGTTAGATTACAACTACCTAAATATGATTTACCGATTGAAGAAGGCTCTGACGATGTTTGGACGTTTGAAGAAATAACCTTTGCCTTTTCAAATGGTGAGATGATTACTACAGACATTGGCAATATGAATGTATATGGAAAATTCCCTAATTCGGATGTGTTTGAAACGCGTGTAGGCTCAGGCAGCAATCAGCATCGAAGCGACAAAACCATGGTTGCAGTACAGCCAGTTACAGTCGATGCTATTACAATCCCTTTTACAGAAGAAATTTCGCGGGATGTACGTGTAAAGGTAAATCTCGATCAAGAAAAATTAAAGAAATTAGAAGCCGTTAGACATGGCGGAAACCCTCCAGATTGGTTTGAAAAGGAGCGGGATTTAGATTGGGAGAAAGTGAGTGGTGTATCAATCGATGAGGATATTTTCCCTTTTGAATTGAAAAAAGATGATTGGTTGAAACTCTCGATGAAATTTAACCCGAACAGAAAAAGCTTTTTCGAATTTGGTATTGAAATCAACGGGACAACAGCTAAAGGCGAGCGGTTCATGGGGAAGGCTCCCATCATCGATCATCCCTACCTGACACAACAGGCTGTGAAAGAAATCATTGCTGAAAAAGTTGGAGGTGCTAACGTTGGTAACGAGTGAAGCTTTCGGCAAAATCTTTTGGGGCTATTTGATGGTTTTGTTTGAGATTCATATTTTCGTAATTGATATTCTCCCGGAACCAATTGGTTACTATCTTATTTTTTCAGGAATTAGCATGTTGTTGAACGACTTTCCTATTGGCAATAAAGCTAAAAATATGGCCTTGGCTCTCATTTTCATCTCCATTCCGACGGTCTTTATCCAGCAAAATGCGGGAGCAGATCAATTAGGCCAAATACCATTTTTATCTGGTTGGTCTCTCTATATAACTGTGTTAGGGGTATTAAAATTAATACTTGTCTTTTATATATTCCAACTTATAATGGTGATTGTTAAAGAACATGGCGATTTTGCTCTAATAAATCGTTCAATGAAGACATTTTACACCTATATCATTGTAATGGTCCTGACTATGACTGGACACTCCTTTGCGATTAATTTTTCAACAAATCAGTTCATGGTTGTCACGATCTTTTCATTAATTATTGGGTTTATAATGGAGATTGTATTTCTTGTTTTATTGAGGAAGATGCGGAAAATAGATTGTGAAGGGTAAAAAGTTATCAATAAATGGGGGAATGGCACAATCCCATATTCAAGAAAAGCGACCTGTTTGTTTTAATATGAAAAGAAGCATCCCTTTAACAAGGGATGCCCCGTTCATGCCCATTTTCACAATCGTAATCATTAGGAAAGAGAAACATGATATAGCATATATAAAATGACAAGCCCAATTCCAATAACATAAGCAAGAAAAACTGGATTTAGCACTATAGGATGTCTTCGAATCTTTTCATCGATTTCAGTATCTAATTCGCTTTGTCTAGCACTGACCAATCTCCCAATCCTTACAGTATAAAATAATCCTCCCAACAATATTAACAATCCCAAACTAGATAAAATTAAAGACAAGTCAAACAATGTAATTACCACCTTTTTTCAATATCATTTGAGAATATATGCTGAAGTATACATTGATTTTAAAAAACAATGGATCCCTTTATTATTCCATCTTTTAAAAAGCGGGGTGTACACTATGGATTTACTTACTATCTTCAACCCTAATTTAGCAAGTTGCGGAACAATATTCTGATTTTTTGAATTTTTCCAAAGTCGTTGTAAAAGTTCCCAATTCAACGTATATTAGATAAAGTATTTCATGCTACCAAACATTGGGATTATAAAACTGAAGCAGCACCGCCAAAGTTAAATGGCCTTGAAATGGAGGATTCGATCATCGTGATGTTAGGGCCGCGAGTCATTAAAACTGGAATAGCTGTTACACTCGCTTTATATATTTGTTCATACTTTAATCTTCAATCTGCCGTGTTTGCCGGTGTGGCCGCTATTTTCACAATTCAACCGTCGATTTACCGAACATGGAAACAAGTCTGGGATCAAGTACAGACCAATACATTAGGGGCGATCATCGCTCTTTTAGCTTTGTATTTTCTCGGCAACGATCCGGCTGCGATTGGTCTTGTCATGATTATCGTAATCTTAATTAGTCTAAAGTTAAATATGGAGGGAACCATTTCCCTTACATTGGTTACCGTTCTTGCGATCATGAGTGCCCCGGGAATTGAGGAGAATTGGATTTTTGCTTTGCATCGCTTTGGAATCATCTTAATTGGTATGATATCGGCCTTAGTTGTTAATATTTTCATTTATCCACCAAAGTACAAGAAAAGTTATCTAAACAAAGTTCACGATATTTTCCAGAACATGGCCCTGCTTATGAGAACTGCAATTTCCAACGAAATGACGGAAAAATCATATCAGGAACAAATGAAAGAATTGGAGAATGATATTCTAAAACTAGAGGAACTTTATAAGCTTTTTGATGAAGAACGTGAAAAAATGGCGAAAATCAATAATATAAATTTACGCGAAATCGTTGTTTTTAAACAAATGCTAAAATCGCTTCAGCAAGGATTTCTTGTATTGGAAAATATTAATGACTTTTACTTTCAAAGCAAGCCAAACCCAGATGAAAATATGCTATTTGACAACCATATCGAACATTTAGTAAAGTACCATGAACTTTATTTGTTGAAGTATGATGGAAAAATAAAAACAGATGAACCTGAACTGGAAGAGGATCTCGTCGCACACTCCAAAATTTTCTTAGAAAAGGTCATTGCTTCCTATAATCTTGATCATGAACAAAAAATTCATCTAGCTGTTATCGCTTTATCCATCTATAAATATTCATTTCACATTGAACGTTTAAATCGTGTAGTTGAACAATATCTGAGAAAAACACCAAAGGATGAAGCCTAAGCGTTTCATCCTTTGGTGTTTTTTTATAGCTTAAAAGTTCTTCAAAAACGTCTTAATAACATCCATTCCACCTATAAAGGTACCCAGTGATCCCCCAATATTTACCGTTAAAACGATAAGCAATATTCTCGTTACTTTGTTCCTCCAAAATCCTTTGACGCTAAAAACATCCTCTGATAACCTTTCAAAGTCCTTTACACTTGGTCTCCTTAAGTAGGCCTGAGCCAACCCCGCAAACCATCCTGCTGCAAGGAGTGGATGTAAGGTGGTAATGGGTGCCACTACAAATGATGTTAAAATCGTGAGCGGATGCCCTAATGCAACAATGGCCCCAAGTGCTGCAAATGAACCTGTCCATAATATCCAGCTGATCGTTTGATCAAATCCTGCCGATGGATTAGTAAAAAACGTATAAGCAACAATGGCCAAAATCAGAATTGGAAGGCTCCAGCCGATAATTTTAGGCCAATTCGATTTGGGCGGAACTACATTTAATTGTTTCAAATCATGTTCCTTATGGATTTCCTTTGTAATGCCCGGCACATGGGCAGCTCCTAAGACAGCGACGACTTTTTCACCAGGTGCATCTTTGATTTTCTGGGCTAGAAACTGATCTCTTTCGTCAACTAATGGCTTTTTTAACTGTGGAAAGGTTTCGGTAAATTCATTTAGGATCGCATTAATCGTATCCTGATTTTTCATTTTTTCCAGTTCTTCCTCAGAAATCGTGTCCGTGCTAAAAATACTAGCAATGATCTGACTTAGTAGAATTGATTTGCCTTTTAAGCCTAGATTTCCCCAAATCCTTGAGAATGTAATTTGGATATTTCGGTCCGCCAGCACAAGCTCCGCACCAATTTCTTTCGCTGATTCAATCCCTTGAATCATTTCTTGTCCAGCTTTAATTCCAAATTGTTTAGCCATACGGTTTTGAAAGGAAGAAACGGCTAGATTGATTAAAAGCAAAGTGGCCTTCTTTTCTTTAATAACCTGGATGATGTCCATTTCCTTCCACTTATTACCTTCAATAATGGATTGATATCTTTGCTGATCCAATTCCACACAAACGGAGTCCGGCTTTTCAGCTTCAATCACTTCTTTTACCTGTTCGGCACTGTTTTTCGAAACATGTGCTGTACCAATAAGTATGTATTCTCTTCCATCTAAATTAATTCTCGTAATATTTTCCTCGTGCATTGTACCCTACCTTGTTATTTTCTGTTTTTTTCATTATAACACGAAACATACTCACAAAGCTTGATCGAACCCATGATTGAAAAATGGGACCACAATCTACATTTGTGAATCCCACTTTTTTGAAATTATTTACTTGTTTTTAAAAGGATTTTTCAATTGATAGATGCCTCCACCAGTTTGCTTAAACTGAGTAGCTTTTTCCTTCATCCCTTTTTCAATCGCTTCGCTCGTTTCAAGATCATGGTCTATAGCATAATTTCGGATATCTTGAGAAATTCTCATGCTACAAAACTTTGGACCGCACATTGAACAGAAATGGGCTGTTTTAGCACCCTCTGCTGGTAAGGTTTCATCATGATATTCTACAGCCCTTTCTGGATCTAGTGATAAATTAAATTGATCGTGCCAGCGGAACTCAAAACGGGCTTTTGATAAGGCATTATCACGAATTTGTGCACCAGGATGTCCTTTTGCCAAATCAGCAGCATGGGCGGCAATTTTATATGTGATAACTCCCGTTCGTACATCTTCTTTATTGGGCAGGCCTAGATGTTCCTTCGGTGTAACATAGCAAAGCATCGCCGTACCATACCATCCGATCATTGCAGCACCAATGGCCGAAGTAATATGATCATAACCAGGCGCAATATCTGTTGTTAGTGGGCCTAGTGTGTAGAAGGGAGCTTCTTGGCACACTTCTAATTGCTTATCCATATTTTCTTTAATCAAATGCATCGGCACATGACCTGGACCTTCAACCATTACTTGAACATCATGCTTCCACGCTATTTTGGTGAGTTCCCCTAATGTCTCTAATTCAGCAAATTGGGCCTCATCATTAGCATCAGCAATCGAGCCCGGGCGTAGACCATCACCTAATGAAAAGGCAACATCATACGTTTTCATAATTTCACAGATTTCTTCAAAATGGGTGTATAAGAAGTTTTCTTGGTGATGATATAAGCACCACTGAGCCATGATAGAACCGCCACGGGAAACAATACCTGTTACACGGTTCGCTGTTAACGGGATGTAACGTAAAAGTACGCCTGCATGGATAGTAAAGTAATCGACCCCTTGTTCTGCTTGCTCAATTAATGTATCGCGGTAAATCTCCCAAGAGAGGTCTTCTGCAATTCCATTCACTTTTTCTAGTGCCTGATAAATCGGTACAGTGCCCACAGGTACAGCAGCATTGCGAATGAGCCATTCTCTAGTTGTATGAATATTTTTACCTGTTGAAAGGTCCATAATAGTGTCTGCCCCCCATCGCGTTGCCCATGTCATTTTTTCAACCTCTTCTTCAATGGAGGACGTAACAGCTGAGTTTCCCATATTCGCATTAATTTTTACATGGAAATTTCGCCCGATGATCATTGGTTCGATTTCTGGATGGTTGATATTAGACGGTATAATGGCCCGACCTTTTGCGACCTCATCACGGATAAATTCAGGTTTCATATTTTCTCTGATTGCGATAAATTCCATTTCCGGCGTGATTATTCCTTTTCTTGCATAATGAAGTTGTGTAACATTTTCTCCTTTTTTCGCACGCAAAGGTTGACGTTTTAAGCCAGGGAATACTGCCTGATTGGCCCGTGGGTCATGTTCAGCTTGAAAACCATTATCTTCTGGCTTTATTTTTCGTCCTTCGTATTCCTCGACATCACTCCGTTCTTGAATCCATGGACTTCTAAGAGCTAGAAGGCCTTTGGATAAATCAACAGTATAACCAGGGTCAGTATACGGACCACTTGTATCATACACTCTTACCGGTGAATTTTCTTGTTTACCAAATGTGTCTGTTGTCGGGCTTAATTCGATTTCACGCATGGGTACTTTAAGATCAGGTCTCGAGCCCGTCACGTAAACCTTTTTACTTCCTGGAAAGCTTGACATAATGGAAATACTGTTTTCATTTAATGAGGATGTTGACATAGTATAAATCTCTCCCTTTTTTTAAAAAGTAGCGGACGAGATCTAGAGCAAAACAGGCAGATGGTTAACATCAAGGAGAAAATACAAAAAAAGCCGGATCCAGTCTAATGAAAGGATGGACCCGGCTTTATATGTATTAAAGGCATATAAAAAGAAGGAGTTAACTTCCCTACGCTGGTATGATCCAGATCAGGTCCAAAGGGTCAAGAAACTTCAACGCGGTTTCTTTCTCAGCCCAAGCTCATTGGACTCCCCTAGTTATTGCTATTAAATTTGAATTTAGTATACATGAATTTCCAACAAATTGAAAGGAATATTTCAGTATTTTTTATTTCCTTTTTTCAGATTCCCAATTCCTTCCTTGCAAACTCCATAGGAAAGCCATGAACAGTCTTCACACAAATAATCAATATCTCTAGGCTCCACCTTCTGGGCAACAAGTGAAACAAGCACGCTTTTTTTATATTCTTCACCTGCTTTTATGCCTAAGTGACTAATTACGTTTTCATCTAAACTAATAACAAACGAGTCTGACTTAGGTGAGTTGCAGTACCCCTCCCTTTTATTCGGACAAAAAACACAGGTTTCATCCAAGCCTACGACCACTTGAATTGGAAAATCAATTGTTTGATCACGTATTTCTTCCACTAGTTCACTCATTTTTTCAACAAAACCCGGACTGTATCCCATCCCTTTGAAACCGTGAACACATAATAAATGATGCCCACGAAGGATCCTCTTTTTCAAATTCTCCCCCACCTTTGAATTTTTTTGATGACTTCCTCTCTGAATGAAGTTAAACTATTTTTCTCTATTTTATAATACTGTAACATTTATACAACAATAGTAAGGGAAACAAAAAAAGGGAGATGTTCTCATCTCCTACCCATAAACTCCTTCTTGACAAGACTTTTTAAGTTACAATCATAGGCAATAACTGTAATCGGCTCACGCTCACGTACCTTGGAGAAATCAATTTTCATTTCCCATGGTTGCGCATAGGATTCGGCTAATTTGTTGTTTCCTTGGTAGGCTGCGACAAGATAAGGCTGCTCACCAAGCGGTAATTTTACATAGACAAAGCAATTTCGCTTATTTGTTGGTTTCGAAATATTTTCAATCCGTTCAAATTTAGAAGCCTTATGCCCTGCACTGCTTGCTCTAACATCAGATAAAAACCAATTGCTTGCAATAATCCGTTTATAGGTGATGTCCACCAACTGGTTATCGCCCATATCATAATTATTATTTTGATTATCATAATTTGTTGTTCTTTTATCCAAGTTGAAGTAGGTAATGGCTTTGACTTTTGGAAATAGTCTAGGTAAAAATCCGTACATATTCCCAATTTGTCCTGCAGCCCATTCTGAATAATCTTTATCTAATTCATAACTATAGTGGGAAACTGCTCCTTCAGATAGCATGATCGGCTTATGGCTATATTTTTCATAAAGAGGTCGCAAATAATCAATTGGATTCCCGCCAGGCACCTCTTTCCCATGAGAAAACGGAATAGTGTACAGTGAAAAACCAACCCAATCGACAACATTATCCCCTGGATAATAGGGCTCTATATTGTGGCGCGGCAAAAAATTCGGCGACCACACCATTGCCACATTAGGTGCCTCTTCCGCCATAATATCGTGAATTAATCTGAATTTCTCTCGGTATTTTTCCGAATTGCCGCTCCACGGAACCCATTCCCCATTCATTTCTCCTGCAAATCGAAGGAACACAGGTATTCCCGTCGCTTTTGCCTCTCGTGCAAATTGTCTTACATAGTCATCATCTACGACATCATCTAAACCATTGGAGGGCTCCCAGCCAATTTGCATTGCCCCACCATTTTCTCTTACCTTTTCGGCAAACGACAATGGGAAATATGAATTTGTATCTTGATATTTTTTCCTCCAAGGTGTATACGTTAAATACAACGCATGCTTCTTTCCATATAAGTCATTCACTTTATTAACTCGTCCGTTTTCACGCTTTCCGGCAACAAACATGCCTAAATAAGTCCCACTTGGAGGTTCAAATTTTGCTACCTTTTCCTCGCTTAGATAGATTCTTTCAACTAAAAGGTCCATTTCCGTATCGATATGATCGGCCCGAATCAAGTTTACAATACCCCAATCAGCATGTCCTGCCTTAGCCCAATAATCCGCAGTTGCTCGATAATATTGAACCGCTTGATCATAGTCTTGGTTTGTATCATGAAAAACGGCTAATTCTTTACTATAGGTAGCCGCATAAGTCCATTCTTCCTTATTAATTGCGTTTTCAAGATTCTTTTTTAGTTCAACTGGATCACTTTCTGCCGCTACTTCCCGTATAAGGAGAATGTTCAAAAACAGAAGAACAACCGCAACATAAAATAAATACTTTTTCACAAACGAACCCTCCATCTATATCCGTATAAACATTAGAGTTCTTAGTTTGGGAAAAAGTATACAATTACTACTGTTTTTCATTAATTTTTTTTGAAATTTCTTTTAACGTAGAGTTAATATTATGGAGAGCAATAATTACAAATCCAAGCATAAGGAAAGTTACGATTTCCTGCGTGAAAAATGAAACAATTCCAATTACAACAAAATATAAGCTGTACAACCAATTATTCATATTAAACAATCCTTCCCTGCTTGTTCATTTTATCGTCCATTACCGATAGTTAAAATCTAAAGGACTATTCCAATTTAACATTACCATATACTTCTACAAAATATACCATCCAATATAAAAATAAATAGGAGCAGCATATAGCCACCCCTATTTATACTCGAAGGACAACAAACTGTCCCTCACCAAAAATATTTTTGACATAATCAATTTTCCCATGATTAAGATAGGCTCGATCTCTTTTGCTAACTACTAGCCGAATTCCGCCTTCTACGATGATCTCATCGTTTTCTGAAACTGACTCTTCCAGAGCCAGTTGAAGCCGTGGTCCCCCTCAACACAGCTCCATTTTCAATCGAACGAATGGACCCCTTCCCGCCTTAAATTCTTCATTAAACTCCTTTATTATTTCCGCTATCGCTGCCCCTGTTATTTTAACCATAAACCTTCCCCATCTTTCTTCGAAAATATAATACTTTCTACTTTTTATAACGTACAACAACCTTAACTCAAATACAAATCTTCTATTAGTTTAATGCTGTCATAATTCCATTTGGATCAAAACCAACAACCCATTTTCCATTAACCTGAGACTGCGGAACTCCCATTTGACCTGTAGTTCGGACAAGCTGTTGCATAATTTCTGGATTTTCCTCAACATTCACTTCTTTAAACGGAATATTTTGCTGAGTTAAAAAGTTTTTTAACATTACACAATACGGACAACGATTTGTAGTATAAACAGTTACAGAATTCATTATAAATTCCTCCTTCAAATTTTAAACTTTTACCCTATATGGTATTTACTTTATACTATACGGGGTATATGTAAAAATGTCAATAATTTCACTTGAAGTACATTTACATGGAGGAAAATGGTTTGTTTCCAATTTCATCACATTATAATAATTATTCAAGAAAAGTTAATTAAAAAGACTGACATTGTTAACAGTTTTCTCATAGTTACAACATATCCAATAGTTATATTGAATGTGGAACATCATCATAATTATTGTTCTATATTTAAAAAGGAGGGATTTCCATATGGAAGAAGTCCTATTGTTGAGTCGACTACAGTTTGCCATTACGATCATTTACCATTTTTTATTTGTTCCATTAACCATTGGTCTCATTATTCTAGTAGCGATTATGGAAACAAAATATGCAAAGACATTGAATCCTTTGTATGACCGAATGGGAAGATTTTGGGGGAAGTTGTTTGCAATTAACTTTGTTTTAGGGATTGTGACGGGTATTACGATGGAGTTCCAATTTGGGACTAACTGGTCGGAATACTCAAAGTACATGGGTGATATCTTTGGATCACCGCTGGCAATTGAAGCATTGGTGGCATTCTTTCTAGAGTCAACTTTTATGGGAATTTGGCTTTTTGGCAAAGACAAGCTCTCACCGAAAATGCGCGCTTTCTCTATTTGGATGGTTGCACTTGGAACCAACATCTCGGCGATTTGGATTATTACAGCCAACGGCTTTATGCAAAACCCAGTTGGTTATGTCATTAACAATGGACGTGTTGAACTGGAAAGCTTTACCGCTTTAGTAACCAATCCATATGCCTGGCATATGTTCTTCCACACGATCTTTGCCTGTTATATCGTAGGCGCATTTTTCGTACTGGGCGTCAGCGCTTATCATTTATTACGCAAAAATGATGTTGAGTTTTTTAAAAAGTCCTTTAAATATGGATTAGTTTTGGCACTAATTGCGACAACATTAACTCCATTTATCGGGCATAAAAACGGCGTGTATGTGTCAAGCGTCCAACCTGCCAAAGGGGCAGCAATGGAAGCGGTTTGGGAAACGGAGGAAGGTGCTCCATTCCATATCCTTCAGATCCCGGACCCAGCAAATGAGCGTAACGCTATGGAAGCACTTTCTATACCGAAACTTGGCAGCTTCTTCTATACGAATAGCTTTGATGGAAAAATTGTTGGACTAAAGGATATTCCAGCTGATGAACGTCCAAATGTCAATATAGTTTACTACAGTTTTAGAATTATGGTTGTTTTAGGGTTACTCTTTATCGGCATGTCTTGGTATGGTTTCTATCTATACCGCAAAGACAAATTGTTAGATTCAAAGAAATATTTAAAGTTTACTTTGTATTCAATTCTATTACCGTATGTTGCGATTAACTTAGGCTGGGTGGTTGCAGAAGTAGGACGTCAGCCTTGGGTTGTGTACGGATTGATGAAAACTACTGATGGTGTTTCACCAATAGCATTTTCACAAATTGCGTTCTCATTAACCGGCCTTGTTGTCTTCTATACTCTATTGATTATTGCCGATGTTTATTTACTGATTAAGTATTCAAGAAAAGGGCCAGAAACTGCTGGAGTAGAAACGAAAGGAGGAGTAAAGCATGTCTCATGAATTGTTAGCCATCATTTGGTTTGGTTTATGGGGGTTACTGTGGGCCATTTATTTTATCCTTGATGGTTACACATTAGGTACAGGCATGTTGTTCCCGTTCCTTACTAAAAATAAACAGGAACGAAATCAACTTCAAGAAGCGATAGGACCATTTTGGGGCGGAAATGAGGTTTGGCTGATCACAGCTGGGGGAGCAACCTTTGCAGCATTTCCGTTAACCTATGCAAATATGTTTAGTTATCTTTATACACCTTTGATGTTGATTTTATTCGCCTTGTTTTTTAGGGCGACCGGATTGGAGTTTATGCATAAGGATGATTCTCCAAAATGGCAATCCTCATGGAAATGGGCATTCACTATTAGTAGTTTCCTGATCGCCCTTCTATTTGGGGTAGCATTCGCTAACCTTTTTGATGGTCTACTTATTGGAGAAGCTGGCTATGAAGGAACACTATTAAGTTTATTGCATCCATATGGATTATTAGGTGGAATATTATTTGTAGCCATGTTCTTGCTGTCTGGTTCGATATGGATTCAGCTAAAAACTGTAGGTATCGTCGCCCAAAGAGCAGCAAAACTTACAAAATCCCTATCGATGGTGACAGCTATCATAGTAGCTATTTTCTTAGTCGCTACTGCTAATCGGACACCCATTTTTGATAACTACACAGTAATGCCCATTCTATGGCTACTGCCATTATTAGCGTTAGCAGCCAGTCTATTAGCGATAGTGTTCACAGTTAGAAAACGGAATGGTTATGCATTCACCGCTGTTTGTACTACCATCTTTATGCTAATGGCAACAGGATTTGTTGGTATGTTTCCAAATATGCTTCCTTCTAAAATTGATCCGGCATTTGGCACGACATTATATGAGGCAGCAGGAAGTCAATTAAATTTGTCTATTATGCTGGTGGTTGCACTAATCTTTGTTCCCATTGTTATTCTTTATCAACTATGGAGTTATCGTTTATTTAAAGATAAAATCACAAAGGATACAGCTAAAGGTTACTAATAAATCAGTACGGCCCTGGAATCTCTCATTGATTACAGGGCTTTTCCAATTTCTATACTACTCCACTTTGCAAACTTACTTTTTCTTTTACTTCCTTTTTCAATGGTAGGGTAATCGTAAAACAGGTCCCTTTTCCTACTTCACTTTCCACCTCTATAAAACCATTCATCGATTCAATGATGCGGTAAACGACCATCATTCCAAGACCTGTTCCCTTTATTTCTTTCGTTGAAAAATAAGGTTCTCCTAAACGTGAAAGCTGATTAGCATCCATCCCAATTCCGGTATCCCTTATCCGAATCACAACCGTTTTGTCATTAACTACGTCTGAATAGACTGATAATAACCCACCATTTGGCATGGCTTCAATTGCATTTTTCATTAAGTTTACTATGCATTGTTGTAGCCGAGACCGTTCAGCTTTTATGGAACCTTCCATTAATACGGATTGAACCTTGACATTGTTCATATTCGCTAATGGCTGCATAACATCCATCGCTCGCTTAAGTTCGTCCTTTGTTTGGAGAATTTCAACTTTTTCCGGGGACGGCTTGGCAAATGTTAAATAATCTTGGATGATTTCGGCCGCCCGGTCGATTTCCTCAATTGAGATTTTGATGTATTCTTTACAATGATCTGGCACTTCCTGTTCACTTAGAAGTTGCATAAAACCTCTGCTTGTCGTCAACGGATTTCGTACTTCATGTGAAATACTGGAAGCAAGATGACTAACTGCCTCCAATTTTTCACTTCTTACCAATTTCCTTTGAAGAAGCTCATACTGACGAATATCCTCAATAACCTTGGTACTAATCCATGTTCCTACAAGGTAAGCAGCCATATAAGCGATCCAATTTTTTTGATCCATGCCTGCTTCAGGACTGATTAAAACCGTCATAACTGCAACAGTTAACGCTGAATAGGTGCCTAATGTAGTAGTAAATGATAATTTTTCACTAGCAACCCATGTCTGATATTGTTTATGTATCGACAGAATAAGAATAGCGATCAAAGTTGCTATAGTTGTTGTTATGATAAAGCCTACCGTTCCACCTATTGCAAGACAGAGTACGAACATAAGGATGTACAATCCAATTGTTACAAATGGTCCACCGTATAAACCACCAATAATAAATGGAATGTAACGCAAATCGAAAGTCATACCATTATTGGTAGGAATTGTAAACCCCATACATAAGATAATACTTAAAGCTCCAAATAGAAAAACGGAAATTTGCTTTATCGGCCTAGACCATTCCCGCTTTTCAGACCAATATTGGTGAAAAAATACTAAAAACAATATAAAAAACAAATTTGGTGCAATATCTTTAATAAATTCAAACATGATCTATTCCTACTTTTTCCTCCATTTTTCCCTTTTCCATCCAATAGATATTCGACATATAAAGAAGAATTCCTTTATGGTAAGTCAATCTTTTTATATATTTATTTTACAAATTTGCATAAAATGGCTCCAATAATCGGTTAACAAGGCAATTGTAACATTGACAAAATATGAATATAGATTTATAATAAATATTGTAAACGCTTTCAATTAAGAGGTGAGGATTTATGTTGTATAATAGTCATGGAGGGAAAGACTACTTCATTGATATCCTTTTAAATATCGGTTTGTTTAAAATGCCAGATGGCCGTCAATTATATGAAGCAACCGAAGGCGAACTTAAAAAGGAACTTTGTTCATTAACCAATAATCAATTTTTATTTTGTACTCTTTCTCAATAATAACCTTTTAGTGTTTTACAATGGGACTGACCAGATTGGTCAGTTTTTTTATATACTTTTTTCTGCCTTATTATTGGCTCTATTCACGAATTTCTTTTATAATAGAAGGAATATAATTATTTTGAGCTCTTCTAAGTATTCGAATTTGATGACCTTGAAAGAAATGAGGGAAACCCATGGAAGATAGTAAAAATTTATTACAGGAAGCAACTGAGGTGCTAACGCAAACGAGCCGTACCTTTGTTATTCCTATATCCCGTTTGGAAGGCTCACTCAATCAGGTTGTAATGGCGGCGTACCTTTGCATGCGTAGCATTGATGAAATTGAAGACCATCCAATCCTGCCAAAAGAAGATAAAATACGCCTCCTTAGATCTGTTGGGGAACAAATTCTTAAGATCGGAACTCCTCTTTCCCCACTATTTGCCGATTTAGACGATGTATTGCCAGAGGTGACAGTACGGATTGATGATTGGCTTACCCTACTACCATCAGAGATTACAGAAAAGGTTCGATTTTTCGTTTCAAAAATGGCTTACGGTATGGCGGATTGGACAGAGCGGAATTGGGTTGTTCGAACAGAGAAAGATCTTGATGATTATACATATTATGTTGCTGGCCTGGTTGGTGAACTATTATCAACTTTATGGAAATGGCATGATGGAATAGATACAGATGAAAATCTAGCTATATCTTTTGGACGAGGCTTACAAGCCGTGAACATTATCCGGAACCGTGGGGAGGATCAAGATCGCGGCGTATCCTTTTATCCAGATGGTTGGACACAGGATAGAATGATTGAATATGCAAAAAAACAATTGGCCCAAGCTGATGAATATATTGCCCCTATTCAATCAAAGCATATTTATGAATTTTGTTCCATTCCATTAGCTCTTGCCTACGGCACACTGAGAGTGATTGAAAACAATCAGGAAAAATTAAAGCGTGAGGAAGTAATCGAGATTGTTGACACAATCATTAGATGATCGGTTTCCTTCTCTGCAATGAAGGAGGCCGACTCTTAAATTTGAGTCGGCCTTTTACTTATCAATCACTATTTATCTTGTTTTTCTTCCCCAATAACTGGCTCTTGGAGTTTTTCTTCCCCATCCTCTTCTTCACCGCTTACAGCTATTTCTGTTTTCAAGTTATCAAAATTATTTACATTCCCGCGAGATACAAAGCTCTCTAACATCGCCTTTAAATCCATTCCTGTACTTTCTTTCAGACTTTCCTGTAGCCCAAGCATTGTTTTCGTCACATTACTTGTGATCTTCGTAGCTCCGCTCGATTCTGTACCTCCCATATCAATCACCTTCATGCCTTCAATCTTGGATAGAGGCTGTGCTACTTCACGAGCATATTTAGGCAGCATATCCATAAACATTTCGAGGATTGCCGCTTCACCGTATTTCTCCATCGCTTGCGCCATTAATTCCTTCGCCTCTGCCTCAGCACGCCCCCGTTCACGGATGACAGTAGCTTCAGCTAAACCTTTTTGCTTTTCAATAAGTGCTTTTGTCTCCCCATCAATTCTTGCTTTGTCCGCTTCTGCCTCTGCTTTAGCTTTGATGTCATAGGCATTGGAATCAGCAAGGGCTTTCCGGCGTTTTTGTTCCTCAAGCTCCAATTCTACTTGACGCTGACGCTCAATAAATTGAATCTTCATTTCCTCTTCCTTGACTTGCTGGGAAAGTCTTGCTTTTTCCAGTTCATAAGATTGCTCCGCTTTGGCACGGGCCCTTTCCGTTTCTTCTTTTATTTGCGCTTCCTTAACATCCTTCTCTTTCTTTGACTCAGCGATTACAGTAAGACGCTTATTTTCTTCATCCTGCGCCTCTTGATCATTTTTCGCCTTATAAATCCGTGTTTCTTTTTCCGCATCTGATTCCGCCATTTCAGCTTTTTTGCGAATTTCCGCAATTCGTGGTCGTCCAAGATTATCTAAATAGCCGTTTTCCTCATCGGCATCTCGAAGATCATCTAAACCAAATGAAGTGATCTTAAAACCCATGTTATCAAGTTCTTTTTGTGCTATTTCCTGCACTTGTTGATTAAAGGATTCCCGATCATTATTAATTTCTTCAACTGATAATTTAGATAATATGGCGCGAAGATTGGTCCCTAGTACCTTTGATACTTCTTCTTCAATCTCATGCCGTTTTTTCCCTAAAAACTGTTCGGCATAATTGGCTATTCCAATTAAAGAGTCAGCGATTTTAACTGAGGTAATCGCATCCGCTATAACTGGCACTCCTTGAGCTGTATACACTTTTGGTGTTGTTAACTTAATTTGAAATGAATTTAAATCAACGGGGGTACACGTTTGGAATAATCTTAAGCGAACCCCGCCCCCACGGATAATTTTTAAACTTCTACCGTTTTCGTCTTCGAAAATACGCGGATCGCTATCAGGATTACCAAGTTTTGGACCTGTAATAATAAGAGCTTGGTTTGAACTAGCTGTTCGGTAATGCTTTTTTAAAATAAAATAGCCAATCCCACCACCAATAAGTAGAAATAAAAGAATAATACCGCCTAAAGTTAACCAGATAATATTAAGCATTGTAAGCAACCACTCCTCCTGAGAGATAGTAAGCAGGGTTTATTTGAATAAACCTTAAATTTCCCGCTCCCATTAATGAATACGATGTACAGTCCAAAAAAGTTACAAAGTTATTAATAATTGGGATATATTACCTATACTTATGGCTTCCTGAAAAAATACATCAATGATGAAACTTGTCTGCATCTTTTGTCGTATAATAGGAGTAATCGTAATTTCATTTGTGGGAGAGAATTTTTATGAGATCCGTCTTATCGTTTTTATTTCGCAGTTTAAGTTCAGTGATTATACTTGGAATCATCTGGCCAACAGCTTATTTTGGCTTTGATCAATCCTTTTGGATATCCTCCTTAGTAGCCGTACTAGGAGGCGGATTGACCAATTTCGTTTTAAAAAAGCGTGGACAGAAAAAACTATTAAATGAAAATCAGTTAACAAAAAAAGAATATCAATATATTGTCCGAAACCTAAAGGAAGCTGCAGAAAAGATCAAGCGTCTTAATAAAGTTCTATTAAGTATTCGCTCATTTCGAGCAGCAAAACTACTAGGTAACCTGCAACGGCCTGTTAAACAGATTTATCAAATTGTAAAGAAGGAACCCAAGCGTTTTTATCAGGCTGAACGGTTTTTCTTTTATCATTTAGATTCTGTTGTAGAATTGTCTGAACGCTATGTGTTTTTGTCACGTCAAAATATTAAAGATTTAGAGGTTCGAAAGTCCCTTTCGGAAACAGAAGACACATTGGAGAAACTAGTGAAATCACTGAATGATGACTTGCTTACCGTCCTTTCAAATGATATCGAGACATTAAATATGGAACTTGATGTTGCACGGCAAACCCATGACATGCAAAATGGATTTATGGAACAAACGCAAAATCAAAACCTAATACAAGAGCCACCGCAATCAATTAAAATTAAGTTTACAGACCAAGCCCGTCGGGAAAAAAATAAGGCACCGGAGGAAAGGAGATAAAAAATTATGAGTAACGAATTAAAAACCCTAAATGAAACGAACAATGCTCTAGACGATTTACTGGCAAACCCATTTGGTGAAATCGAAAACGAGCCTGTTGTCACCCCATATAAAGAGGATAAGCCGAAACGGATGATCGATTCATTACCTGATGTCTACCGCCAAAAAGCGGTGGAATTAGCTACGCAAATCAATCCGAAGGATCAGCAGGCCATCGTCCAATTCGGGACAGCGGCGCAAACAAAGCTTTCCAACTTTTCACATTCAATGCTCGAACACGTTCAGAAAAAAGATACCGGTCCGATTGGCGACATATTAAAGGAGCTTATGCAAAAGCTGGAACAGGTCAATCCTGAGGAATTAAGCGGTGAAAAGAAAAACATATTTAAGCGGTTTTTCAATAAGGTATCAACCTCAGCCAATGAAATTTTGTCAAAATATCAAAAAGTCGGGTCGCAAATTGATAAAATCGGGGTAAAACTTGATCATCAAAAAGATATTCTACTAACTGATAATAAGATGCTTGATGAATTGTTTCAAAAAAACAAGGAATACTTTGATGGCTTAAATATTTATATTGCTGCCGGTGAACTAAAGTTAGATGAGCTTCATGCCAAAGATATACCTGCATTAAAGCGAAAGGCTGAACAATCGGACGACCAAATGGTTTACCAGGATTTAAATGATTTAGTCCAGTTTGCAGATAGACTGGACAAACGCCTGCACGATCTAAAATTAAGTCGACAAATTACAATTCAAAGTGCACCGCAAATCCGGATGATTCAAAATATGAATCAAGCGCTAGTGGAAAAAATTCAGTCATCAATATTAACAGCCATACCGTTATGGAAAAATCAAATTACGATTGCCCTAACACTATACAGGCAAAAACGTGCGGTCGAAGCACAAAAGCAAGTGAGCAAAACTACCAATGAACTTCTACTTAAAAATGCAGAAATGTTAAAAACCAATAGTATTGAGACCGCGATAGAAAATGAACGCGGACTTGTCGATATTGAAACATTGAAAAAAACACAGGAAAATTTGATTACAACATTACAGGAAACTATTCGCATTCAGCATGAAGGACGAATGAAACGCCAGCAAGCTGAACAGGAATTGGTCAAAATGGAAGACGAAATGAAGCAGACGCTATTGAGTTTGAAATAGAGTTACTATTAATTTTTGTACCAAAGTACAACTTTTTTTCCTAGATAAACAATAACTATAGCAAGGGATCTGTATAGAATGGTAAACCTGCTTAATCATCTATCGTTAAAGTTGCGAGAATTAGGAAGAATGCCCTCTTTCAGTTAAGCACAGAGTATATTCCATAAGATCATTTCTCATTGAAAAAAACACATGGTACGTAAACAATGCCATGTGTTTTTTACTGGATCCAATACCTTCTGACAATAGTTTTAAGTACCACCCACACCCAACTTATAAACAGGAACAGATTATTTATTCATTCCAACTAAGATTTCTAAATCAACGGTGATTTCTGCAGAATCCTGATTACTGAAGGCATTTATCCGGTTCTGGTCCCCGGACCAAGCAAGCGGAGTCATTCGTACTAAATTATAAAGTTCTTCTTTATTAAGTATTTTTGTATAATTAAGTTTAATAGTATGTATTACCTTAAAGTGTTCTTTAAAAAGTAAAACTGTATCATCATTTTTATAGTCTTTTTTCTCACTACTTTCAAAAAGTGCCTCTCGAATTTCTTTTAAGTAGTTGGGACCTGGCACCACTTTTATGACAAGACCATCCTGAACTAACATTCGCTTGAATTCCTTGTAATTTGATGGCGATAAAATATTGAGAATGATATGAAATGAGTGATCGGCCAACGGGGATTTGGCCAAGTCTCCAACAAGCCAAATCGGATTTCCATAGCTTTTAGCCGCTGCAACAATTCCTTCTTTTGCTATATCAAGACCAACCCCGGTAATCGCCTCGATCTCACATCGATCTATTACTCGTTGTAAGTGTGACCCTTCTCCGCACCCTAAATCAACGATCAAACATGGATTTATAGACGTATCCAGCCTATCTTTAATAACATTGGATATCGACTTATGCATCTCATCATATAATTCACTGCCATTAATTATTTTGTGTCTCGCTTCAAAAAGCTCTTTGCTGTAGTGGCTATTTGACTGCTGAATCATCAAATTGAGGTACCCTTGTTTTGCAAAATCAAAAGTGTGATTGTTGGTGCAAATTAAACTTTTACGTTCTACCACACTCATCTCACTTTCGCAAAGTGGGCATTTAAAAGCAGATATATTTTCACTAACTCGCTTTGCACTATTTTCCTTTTTTGACATTTAAGATCTTCCCTTCATGAAAAAACACAGGCGATTTGCCTGTGATACATAGCTATCTCATTATATTATTTATCAGAAAAAGCCAAAGAAAACAATGTTAATCCATATTTTATACTTTTATCCGCATAAAGTTAATTAACATATGGCCTATTTACTAGTATAATAGGCTTATAGTTGGAAAGATGGATTTTATTACTAATAGGAGAGATTACTATGTTTAATAAACTAAAACCAAGAGTCAATATTGATGAATTCCTTCAATATGGAACTGATATTGAAGTTAAAGGACGATTTAAAGATACGTTGGCCTATAATCATTTCACGACCGAGGATCAAGCAAGGCTAAAGGAAATCGTATCATTATTAGAATCAAGCACAAATGAAATGGTCAGAATTTTTGAAACGTATTTAAAAGAGTTAAGAACTGAAGGAATTGAAAATATTTCAACAGCGTCCATTGAACGCTATATTAACATTTTTTTCTATGAGGAACGAAACGAAGAATATGTTGATAAGATTATTTCTTTTTTTGAGGAACTTCGAACACATCATTATAACATCGGCAAGCTTGTCGTTGCATTCAATCAGTTTAATTTTTATTTAATTACCAACTTACTGTCTAAGAAGGGGCAAAATCCTCATAAATGCCTGCAATTTTTAGAAGTACTTCAACGAGCCATTAATATAGATCAGCAAATATTGATTGAAGTTTTCACAGAAAAAGTAGTGGAGCAGGTTTCTGAAGGCATTGCCCAGTTAATGGATAAAAATGCAGAGATTATGTTCATTAAAGGGTTAATTCAAAGCTTGGAAGAACAAAATCACGAGATACAGAATGCGTCAGCCGCAACTGAAGAAATTTCTGCTTCGATTGCCGATGTTGCAAGGTCTGCAACACATGTTTCTGAAAAAACAGCCCTCGCAGTTAATAAGGCTGAAAATGGAACGCATGTCATAAGTAATGCTTTAGACGAAATTGTCCATACCCGTGATACATTTGATAACATTGTAAAAAACTTCTCACAATTAAAAGGATATGTCTCTACTATTGAAGACATTGTTGGTTTAATTAATGGGGTTGCCGACCAAACAAATTTGCTGGCACTAAATGCTTCGATTGAAGCGGCACGAGCCGGTGAACATGGAAAAGGCTTTGCTGTCGTTGCAAATGAAGTCAGGAAGTTAGCTGAAAATACGGTTTCTTCCGTGAAGCAAGTAAATCATAATGTTCAAAATTTGCGTGCCTTCTCTACTGAAGTGTCAGACTCTATAAATTCTACTTCCGTTGTTATTGAAAAAGCTACTACGGAAGCTCAAGAAGCCTTACCTTTATTAACAGAGATTGTTGAAATCGTTGAAGAAATTAATGATAATACGAACAGCATAGCGGCAGTATGTGAGGAACAGGCAGCTGCGACTGATGAAATTTCAAATCGTATGGCTTCGATTTCCGACTTGTCTGAAGATGTACGAGAATTAGGAAGAAACACGGGATCTGCTGTTTACACATTGAGTCAGACAATCGATTCATTCAGACAAAATATGATTAATAATAATAATATCCTTTTATCTACAAAGGCATTATTAAGCCTATCCAAAACAGATCATATATTATGGAAGTGGCGTATCTATAATATGTTCTTGGGGCTGGAAACCATTAATCCAAATGAAGTAACATCCCACAATCATTGTCGGCTAGGCAAATGGTATTTCCATGAAAATACAAAGGAGCGTTGCGGACGCTTCTCCAGCTATCAAAGCTTAAATGAACCACACCGCCGTGTCCATGAGTTTGCCAAGAAAGCAGCCGAAGCCTATTTAGCTCAAGATGTGGAACAAGCAGAAGGACATTTATCTAATCTGGAAGAAGCCTCCAAAGAAGTCCTAAAATGTATTAATGAACTTTTGAACGATTTGGAGTATGAAAAACAACTCAAGAAAAGTAAATAAAAGTAAGTATGTAATAACAGACAATCCAAATTACTTTTTTGCGGTCAAATAGCAGATTGAGAACAAAAATCTCAATCTGCTATTTTGTTGGTTTTTACAGTAAAACAAAAGTCAACAGTGAAAGAGCTACAGATGTAATCAACATCGCTACCAACGGGCGCATTGCTTTTGTTTTGACGTCCGCAAGACTAATATTTAATCCAAGCCCTACCATCGCCGTCGTTAATATAAACGTTGTGGCTGTGGCAATTCCGTTCATCACCGCATCTGTCACAGGTATATAAGTACCAAGAACATAGCTTCCAAAGAAGCTCATCGCAATAAATCCAAAAAGAAACCACGGAATATCCACTTTCCCATTTGATTCCGAATTATTTTTCCGTTTCATCCAATAGACGAGAATAAAACATAACGGAATGAGTAAGAACACCCGACCCAATTTAGCTAGTAGCCCAATAGCCAATGCATCTTCTCCACCGGGTGCGGCGGCTAGTGCAACATGGGCAAGCTCATGTAGACTAATACCAGACCAGATTCCGTATTTCTCAGCTGTCACATCTAAAATCGGCAATAACAGTGTGTAACAAATCGAAAAGACAGTTCCAACTAGGGCTATAATCCCAACACTTGTTGCAGTATCCTCATCCTTCGCTTTAATAATCGGGGCAACTGCCGCAATTGCTGCTGCTCCGCATACTCCCGTTCCCACTCCTAAGAGAAAAGATATCGAAGTGTCCGCCTTCAACCATTTAGCCAATAACATTGTAATTGCGATCGCAAAGATAATCGTTCCGGCATCCCATGCAAGTAATCCTAGCCCGTCATGAAAAAT
Source organism: Caryophanales bacterium (assembly GCA_012840465.1). Taxonomy (GTDB): domain Bacteria; phylum Bacillota; class Bacilli; order Bacillales; family Bacillaceae_J; genus Schinkia. The sequence goes on along the minus strand of DULJ01000027.1, from coordinate 10,571 downwards.
GACATCCATATTTAATTTCAATCCATACAAAATAATCGCAAAACGCAATAATTTCTTGGAAGCAAATTGAATCCCATCTCGCAAAACATCCGGATAGCCCCAAATTTGTCGATACACAACAGCCAAAATAATTGCGCAGGCCATGGGTCCGATCAGCTTAAATCCCGGAATTAGAGCCAAAGCATACCCCAATAATGCGATTAAAAAAGTAAAGCCAATACCTTTATACATTTCAACACTCCTAACCTAAATACCTTTGAAACTTTGTTACTTCATATTAATATAGTTCTTAACATTAGAAAAATAAATCTTTATAATATTTACGATAAGTATTCACTTATAATTAATCGAAAGGTTGAGGTAAATGGACCAACAATTATTAGTCTTTTTAAAAGTAGCTGAAGTGGAGAATTTTTCACGGGCTGCTGTCGAACTACATATGACCCAGCCAGCAGTTAGCCAGCATATTCAAGCATTGGAACTAAGAATGGGAACGAAACTATTGGAAAGAACGAATAAATATGTACGTTTAAATAAAGCGGGCGAGATTGTATACCACCATGGCAAGAAAATTTTTCAAACCTACCAACGAATGAACGAATTAGTGAATGATTTAGTTTTTATCGGTAAAGGTGAGGTATCTATTGGAGCTAGTTATACTTTCGGCGAATACATCTTACCGCATATTATCGCACTCCTTCGGCAAGAGTACCCTTTAATCATTCCGAAGATAACAATTGCCAACACTCATAACATTGCTGAAATGATTGCCCAACAACAACTTGATATTGGAATCGTGGAAGGGCATTTTAAACAAGAAACATTAGAAATTGAACCGCTTGCTAAAGATAATATGTTTATTATTGTTTCGAAAAATCATCGCTTGTCAAATAAGACTGAAATTCAATTGAGTGAATTACAAGATGAAACGTGGATTTTAAGGGAAATAGGTTCAGGTACTAGAGAAGCAGCCGAGAAGATGTTTACCCTCTGCGACTTTACTCCAAAAGAAATTATGGAGTTTGGTAGCACACAAATTATTAAGGAATCTGTTGAAGCAGGAGTAGGGATTTCGCTTTTATCCCATTGGGCCGTAAGAAAAGAAGTTCATTTTGAAAGTTTAAAATTATTAAAAGTGAACAAAGAGCCAATTATTCGCAACTTTTCTATCATAAGGAAGAATACAGAATTCCACACGAAAGCTTCCGAAGTATTTTTAGAAACTCTTCGGAAGAGTCAAGCACTAATTTTTACCGATTAGTGCTTGATTTTGTAGTCACGATTCATTTTTTATACCGTTATCAAATTCGCCTAAAAGCGATGCTGCTGATAAATGCTGGACTTTGTAATTGCCTGTAATTTTTCATATTGCTCTTTTGTGATTTGATTATTTGTTGTTTCCTGTATATTTTCTCTTAGTTGCTCTATAGTGCTTGCCCCTGGAATGATCGCCGCAATCGTTTCGCTAAACAACGGATAACGAAAGGCAATGCTGTTTATCGATTGCGGCGCAATGGAAAGATCTTTTATTTTCGAGTTAACCTCCACGATTTCACCATAGGAATAATCAAGATACCCTTTTTCAATTACTTGAGTATTTGCCTTGTCCTTCATTTTTTCTGTTAATAACCCTTTAGCTAAAGGTCCACGGGCAATAATGCTAATTTGCTTTTCTTTAAGGAGTGGGAAAAGTTCTTCAGGTCGGCGGTCGAGTAAGCTATACTGCATCATGATACTGACAATATTTGACTTTTTTATAAACTCATTTATGACATTTGGTCGAATGGATGAGATCCCATAGTAACGAATCAATCCTTCTTTTTTCAAATCCTCAAAAGCCGCTATCGTTTCATCAATCGGGTCGTCAATTGTGCCTCCATGTAGTTGGTACAAATCAATATAATCTGTCTGGAGCCGGCGCAAGCTTTCCTTGACCTCAGCTTTTATGTATTTTGCTGATGGGTCCCAAATCCAGCTATCCTTATTCTCGTTCCAGCGATTCCCCACCTTTGTAGCAACAATGAGCCCATCCCTGCGACCTTTAATTGCCTTTCCAACAATTTCTTCGTTAATACCAAAATCATAAAGATCCGCAGTATCCAAGAAATTTACTCCCCTATGTAATGCCTCGTGAATAATTCGTACGCCTTTTTCAACATCTGTGCCAAGAGACATACAGCCAAGACCTATTTCGCTTAGATATAAGTCTGAATTTCCTAACTGAGATTTCTTCATTTTATCGCCCCCCCTGCTTTGTTACATCCCCATTTTAACGCAAGACCAACAGATTGTCTTATTATTTTACTTTTGGTCACAATAGTAATTGAAATAATATACAACTATTTGCTTAGGAGTGACATAATGCCGTTAAATATTTATATGATTTTCAATCAGGATTGGCAGCAAGTAGACCATGATAATGGCCTAGCGCAGCAAAAGGAATAGGAAAAAAGCAAAAAAGGATAAGGAGCTTTGCTTACAAAGTTCTTTATCCTTTAATATTACTTACTTCAAGCCACGATTTACAACTTTGATACCTCCGGAAGCCGCAATTACACTTCCCGTGATAAAATCTGAATTATCTTCACATAAAAAGCGGATAATTCGTCCGATGTCTTCACCGGTTCCAGAACGTCCGACTGGGGTGTTCGAATCTTTTAACAGTCTGGCAGTTTCAATATCTGCTTCCTTCATTTCTCCAATAATATCACCAGGACAAACCATGTTGGCTGTAATCCCGGATTCAGCCTCTTCAAGGGCGATTGTTTTAGTTAATGACACAAGCCCGGCCTTGGCTGCAGCGAATGCGGATCGATAAATCCAACCAGGTGTGTGCTCAGCATCTTGGAAACCATAGGTTATAATTCTGCCAAACTGCTGTTTTCTCATAATCGGAATGGTTAGCTTCAAAAAATGAAAGACCGCATTTAAATTGCCATTAATAATCTCATACCATTCTTTTTCATCATAATCCACAAGCTTTTTCCGGTCAAAAATATAGGGACCTGCGTTGTTGATCAGATAATCAATTCTGCCAAAGCGAATCATTGCTTGGTCAATGATATTGGCAATATCTTCTTTTTTCGTAACATCACCTTGAACAAAATGCAGTTGTTCCTGGTATGGCTCCCATGCGGTCATTAATTGAGACACTCTAGTAACATCGCTACGATAATTGACCGTGACAGAGCAGCCCATTTCCAGAAATTGTTCTGTAACCTTTTTACCAAGCCCTTTCGACCCTGCCGTTATTACTGCATGCCTCAATATATTCACCTGCCCAATTTCTTCGAATCATATCGATTCATCTTATTTCCTTTGAAATATTACCTGTTAAGTAATGATAAAAATTCAATACGTGCATCAGACTGATTAGCATACATCCCTCTTACCGCCGTAGTTGCAGTTGATGAATTGGACTTCCTAATTCCTCTACCACACATGCACATATGTTTCGCTTCCACTACAACCATTACACCTTGTGGATGCAGCACATCCTCAATTGCATCGGCAATTTGATTCGTTAGCCGTTCCTGAACTTGAAAACGTCTAGCATAGCCTTCCACCATACGGCCAATTTTCGATAATCCTGTGATTTTTTCACTTGGCACATAACCCACATGGGCAACTCCAAAAAACGGCGCAAAATGATGCTCACACATTGAATGAAATTCGATATCCCTTACAAGAACTAATTCTTGGTGGTCTACCGCAAAAATCTTCTTAAGGTGTTCTTTCGGATCTTCACGATAACCTTCTGTGTATTCCATAAACGCCTTAAGAACACGAAACGGAGTCTCTTGAAGCCCATCACGAGTTGGGTCATCCCCACATAACTTTATTAGTTCCTTCAACGAATTCATTACATTTTGCGCTTGAACGAGCTTCTTTTCTTGATTAGGATCGTTTTTAAATATTTCAAGTACCTTTTCAGATATTAAATTACTTTCCGTAATAGACATAAAATTACTCTCCTCAAAATTAAACAATATAATATAAAAAATAGCCTATTACCATTGATTAAGTCAATTAATTTGATTCTTACGGTGGAATCAATTTAAGAATAGACATTGTTGCTGTTAATTTCCTGCATTATAAAAACGATGCTATTTCCTTAAGCATCGTTTCTATACATACTATCAATTTAAACATCATATTATTCCATAACATGGAAATAAAATGCATTTCCGACTTCTGAAGAACAACCACTTAGGCGATATATCACTCCGTCATCAGTTTTCTCTTTTTCTATTTTTGAGCAAATGGTACTTTGCTCCCCTTTATCAGAGCCTGCAAAAGCGTCCTGGGAGTTGTCGTAAGTATATGATATTTCCTCACCACTAAAATCTAATGTATCAAAAATTGGATCACCCTCAATTGTATAGCTCGTAATTCGTATTTGATCTTTGTCTTTCGCTTCTACATTGGCTAAAAAGGACTCAAACCGCTTGATGTTTTCCACTTTACCATGAAGATTAACAATATCACCATTTTTTATGGCATCCCCAGAACGGTACGGTTTCTTTGGGTTAATTTCTTCCTCAATGTTCATGTTGTCGCTATCTTTCTGACATCCAACAAATACGATTAATGTCAGTAACGCAAAGATAATAATTTTCCATAATCGATTCATTTTTTCACCCTCTTCTATTGCTTATTTTTCTAAACTTTCCGGGGAATTAACCTCCCCCATAAACAAAAGAATTCCTGACTCGTTATCCAGAATCACAAAAAAGAATGGTCGATTGACTTTCATTACCTTCATAACAGGGCTCGCCGTTTCTTTTATCTCGACAGATGTTACAGCAGTTGCCTCCGTTCCTTTTTCATTTACATCAATATAGCTTTTATGAAGAACTTCATCGATGCTAACTCCACCGTGTTCTACCATTTGGCTAAAATCAGCGTTACCAGCGAAAGCAGATGGCATACCTAAACTTATTAGCGGATTATTCAAATTAGTGGAATAGTCCATTTGAAATTTTGGTAGGGTAATGGATACCTCTTGTTTATTAAACTGACTTACCCAGTTACCCCATTGTTCATATGTTAAATCTTGGTACAAATCATCTAATGAGGCTCTTTCTTTTGGTAGTAACACAATCATACTTAATTCATTATCTTTATAAGGAAGGTCTATCGCTTGTATTAGCTCATTTTCATAATAGTTGAATTGGTTTGTTTGCCTCATAAAAGCTTGCTGTTTCGGCTTGCTTCCCTTTACATAAAATGTATCTTCATACGTTTGCTTTTCATCAAATGAATACTCCCATTCTCCATAAAAATAAATAGCGTTGATCAAATAGGCAACAGTATTAGCTTCAATGTTTTCAATCATTTCTTCAATCTTGCCGTTTGTTTTCTGTTTAATCCATTTATTAATTGCATCGGCTGTCTTCGGATCTGAGAAATCCATTTCAGAGACCTTCGCCAAATAATAATCCTCTGTTTTCGTCACAAAATCCTCTAAAAAAGGATATCCTTCTTTTAACCACAAGGAATTTGTAATATTCAATGTTGCATCATAATCCCGTTTAAATGTCCGACTCAAAAAGGAAGCATAGGCCCGGTTGATGTCAGCTTGCTCGTAGCTATTCACATGTAAAACCTCAGCCATCTCCTTCTCTGTTTCACCAGCTGCACCATTATAAGTCATCGCTAAAGCGGAATGAATGCTAAACGGGGAAAAAAATGTGTTTAGCTCCTCTTTATTTTTTACTAGCTCACTCAATAAATCAAAAGCAAAGCGGTTATTTGCTTCAGTAATTATTTTATAATCATCTTCCTTAAACTCAGCCGAGCCAAAGTTGGGTGGACTAGTGACGCCGCAGCCCGTAAGGAAAAGAATAAGGAACATAATTAAATAAAAGCTTTTCATTAATAGACGTCCTCCTTTGTAGTGAAAGCGCATATTAAATTGATTTACAAATTAGACGATGGCATTTGAGATAGGTTTCATGAATTTTATGTATCGTTTTTTAATAGTTGGTCTTTATCCATAATCAAACTGGCGGGGTTGCTGTTTTCGTTATAGATAATCGCACGTTATCCATAATCAAAACATGGGGCATGTGGTTTTCGTTATAGATAATTACGCGTTATCCGTAATCAAACCATTGCGGATGCTGTTTTCATTATGGATAATCGCACGTTATCCATAATCAAATCGGCATTAACCTCTGTTTGGTGAGGATAAATACCAGTTATCTACTATCAAACCATGACATGAACCCGTTTGGTGAACGTCCCCTAGTCCTTCCCTATTTATTTCGGCAAAAAACATACCTACTTCCCCCAGACCATTGCAAAGTAAACAAATTCCTTTTTGATTCGCCTGTGCAAAAGAACCATATATCCCGCCCAACTTATTATCATAGCTTGATACGAGTTTTTCCCTTTTAACTATTACTATCAATACTTTTATTATCCCTAACAATTATACTTAGGACCCTTCTATTCTTTTAAAATGTTTATTGATGTATCCATTAAGTTAATCAGATAAACTATATTAACCTACTTCAGCTTGACATTCCCTTCTACTCAGCAATTGATGAAATTGTATGATATATTAGATGTTAATTGCTATTAGAAAGGATGTTAATTCGAGTGAAAAAAAGTCTTGTACTTGCTGAAAAACCATCAGTAGCCCGTGATATTGCACGAGTGTTAAATTGTCATAAAAAAGGAAATGGTTTTTTAGAAGGTGATAACTATATTGTGACATGGGCTTTGGGTCATTTAGTTACATTAGCAGACCCTGAAAGCTATGATGATAAGTATAAAACGTGGAAGCTTGAAGATCTGCCAATGGTTCCAAAGGATTTAAAGCTCATTGTAATTAAACAGACAAGTAGACAGTTCAATGCTGTTAAGAACCAATTGCTTCGTTCTGATGTAGGAGAGATCGTAATTGCAACCGATGCAGGTCGGGAGGGTCAGCTTGTTGCCCAGTGGATTCTTGATAAGGCAAGGGTGAACAAGCCGGCAAAACGTTTATGGATTTCGTCAGTAACTGATAAAGCAATTAAGGAAGGCTTTCAAAAGCTAAGGAATGGCAAGGAATTTGATAACCTTTATCACTCTGCCGTTGCTCGTTCTGAAGCCGATTGGTATGTTGGTTTGAACGCCACAAGGGCGTTAACATGTAAATTCAATGCGCAATTATCATGTGGACGGGTGCAAACGCCAACACTTGCGATTATTGCTAAAAGAGAAGAGGAGATTCGTGAGTTTAAAGCGAAACCGTATTATGGCCTACAAGCCCAGACAAATGAGAAGATTGTTCTGACGTGGCATGATCATGGGAGCAATGATATCAAGACATTTGTGAAAGAAAAAGCGGATGAAATATTAGCAAAGGTTAAAAACAAGCAGGCAAAGATTGTGGATGTGGACAAGAAAGCGAAAAAAAGCTTTGCACCACAGCTTTATGACTTAACAGAACTACAACGGGATGCCAATAAAGCATTTGGCTATTCTGCAAAAGAAACACTGCAAATCATGCAAAAGCTCTATGAACAGCATAAGGTCCTAACCTATCCACGAACGGATTCACGGTATTTATCATCCGATATCGTTGATACGTTAAAGGAGAGGGTTAAAGCTTGTGGGGTCGGCCCTTATAAACAACTGGCACATAAACTTTTACAAAAGCCGATAAAAGGAAATGGCTCCTTTGTCAATGACAGCAAAGTATCGGATCATCATGCCATCATACCAACAGAGGAAACGGTATTTTTAAATAAATTTTCAGATAAAGAACGGAAAATTTATGATCTAGTTGTCAAACGTTTTCTAGCTGTTCTTTACCCGGCCTTTGAATATGAACAAACAACAATTAAAGCTGATATTGCAGGTGAAACATTTGTTGCAAAAGGAAAGCGGGTTATTTCATCGGGCTGGAAGGAAGTTTATGAAAACCGCTTTGATGATGAGGAAGATGGTGTCAATGAGGTGAAGGATCAGCTTCTTCCTTCTGTTACGGTCGGTGATTTACTAACCATATCAACTGTTTCGGGAACAAAAGGTGAAACTAAACCGCCTGCACGCTTTAACGAAGCAACATTGCTGTCAGCAATGGAAAATCCGGCAAAATATATGGCAGGAGAAAGTAAAGATTTAATTAAAACGATTGGTGAAACCGGCGGACTAGGAACCGTTGCGACAAGAGCGGATATTATCGAGAAACTGTTTAATACGTTTTTAATCGAGAAAAAAGGCAAAGAAATATTTATCACATCAAAAGGAAAACAGCTTTTAGAACTAGTCCCAGAGGAATTAAAATCGCCTGCCCTGACCGCTGAATGGGAGCAAAAGCTCGAGTTGATTGCAAAAGGGAAGCTTTCGAAAAATGTTTTTATCAATGACATGAAAAACTATGCCAAATCCGTTGTACATGAAATAAAAAATAGTAATGAAAAATTTAAGCATGATAATATTACTGGAACAAAATGTCCGGAATGCGGAAAGTTAATGCTTGAAGTGAACGGCAAAAAAGGAAAGATGCTCGTCTGTCAGGACCGTGAGTGCGGTCACCGCAAAAACATCAGCAAAGTTACAAACGCCAGATGCCCTAACTGTCATAAAAGACTGGAACTTAGAGGTCAGGGTGAAGGCCAAATTTTTGTATGCAGCTGCGGTCACCGTGAAAAGCTTTCTACATTCAATGAAAAAAGAAAGCAAAATCAAAATACAAAGGTTTCGAAAAAAGACGTTGCTAATTATCTTAAAAAACAAAATAAGCAAGAAGAACCGATCAATACAGCTTTGGCAGATGCATTGGCGAAGTTGAAATTAAAATAAAAAAATCCTAAATTTGAAAACCATCTTTTTCATGATCAAGTTGGATATTTACAGCCTATTTTTTATAAAATAAACGCTCTTCCTATGACGATCCGTATTACTGTACATATTATGGATTATCTAACAAAAGAGGGGGTGTACTAGATGAGTGCAGGTGTAGCTGGATACGGTGCAGGTGCAGGTGCAGGATTTGCTTTGATTGTTGTTTTGTTCATCCTTTTAATTATCGTTGGCGCTTCTTGGATGGGTGGAGGTTTTTACTAAGTAACACGGAAAAGGAACCTATTTCAAAACGGATAGGTTCCTTTCCTTTATTGGTCTTTCCCTGATTTTTTTGTCGAAACAATCTCTTTAATCCATTCTGGAGGGTCGTCCTGATCCATTTGATTATACATATCTAACACATCTGAATCATCCAACCTTGATAAAATATCTCTAATATCATTATGATCACCTATAATAGAACCAAACCCTTGATTTTGTTTTTTATGACTCGAAAAGTTACTTGGAAAATTATTACCCATATTAAGGCAAGATGCCCCTTCAATAGAACCAATTTTTATTGATCCGATTACGAAATTGGGTGATAAATAGCCCGCCATAATGGATCCCTCCATTCCGCCTTTAACTAACTGTGTATTTCAGTGGAGTGCCATTTACTTTCACGCTTATTTCATTTTTATCATTTTGTTCTGGACTTTTTTTCTCCTGTTCCTCGGTTTTCTCCTGTTCCTTTTGTTTCTTTTCTTGTTCGTTTTTTGGTTTTTGTTCAACTTTGGGACCGAAATTGTTCCCCATATTTAAAGCCCCGCTTAATTCCTTTATATCCAAGCTTTCCAAACTAAATGTCAGTTCCTTTAAAATCGGATCATGTATATCCAAGTTTTGTATAGTAATATAATAAACAGTTGGTTGACTGGGAATCTCCTGCAGCCTTTTTTCAATTGCATCTATTTTTTCTACAATATCGTGGAGAACGTTGCTTTTTTCCCCATTCATTAACATCATTCCTTTATTGAAAAAAGTCACATGTCCTTGTTAATTGTTAGTATTATTATTGTTTTCTAAAAAACGAACTGGGATTTCTTGTTGAGGATCATTTTGCTCATCACTATAGATAGGAATGACAATCTTTAACAAACCATTTATATAGGAAGCTATTAATTTCTCTATAATACAGTCCTCTGAAAGTCTTACTTTTCGTTTAAACGGACCTGTAAACCGTTCATCCTTCATCAATTCTTGACCGTCCTCGATATAAGGCCTTTTAATTTCTCCTGCAATGATAAGTATTCGCCCTTGTATACGTATGGAAAGATCTTCTTCTGATTGGATTCCAGGTAATTCTGCAAAAATCGTCATCTCTTTGTCCGTCCGAATGATGTCAATTCTCGGATTTACTAATGGGAGAAAATCATTAATTACATCCCAAAACTCTTCGCCTAAAAATTCACTAGCGTCTCCTAAGGAACTCATTATCTTCTTTTTGTTCAAACCAATCCCTCCCAACCCTATCTTAAATATATATATTCAAATATGGACAATTTAAAACCTACAAAGTTCCTTAAAATAACACAAAAGGAATACTATCAAAAATAGTTGAACAGGATTGAAGAAGTAATGTAAGAGAATAACAAAAAGTGAAGAACAAAATCGCTAACGCGACTTTTTTCCATGTCCCAAGTGTAGATTATTCACTTGGGACATTTCTCGCTCGAAGCATAGTGCCCCCACAAAAAGGACACTCAATTTCAACTTCCTCTCCGTCT
>DULJ01000026.1 GCA_012840465.1 Caryophanales bacterium | reverse complement strand
TGAGTCCTCCTTGGGTATTAATTAAGGGTCCATTTTTTGCTTCGAAGCTTTGGACACCTCGTATCATACCAAGGGGGCTCTTTTTGTTCAAACCTCAAATTTCTTCATTACAGGAATGCTTCTTTAAATGAATACAAAGGTCACACCTTAATAACGACGGATGGGACCACTTTACTAGGCGCAGATGACAAAGCAGGGATTACCGAAATCATGACAGCAATGAACTTTCTTCTGCAGCATCCTGAAATAAAGCATGGCAGAGTTAGGGTTGCTTTTACACCGGATGAAGAAATCGGACGTGGTCCACATAAATTTGACGTTGCAGCCTTTAATGCCAAATATGCCTACACAGTAGATGGTGGACCGCTTGGCGAACTTGAATATGAAAGTTTTAATGCTGCGTCAGCGAAGATCACCATTAAAGGAAAGAACATCCACCCCGGTACGGCTAAAGGGAAAATGGTGAATTCGATGAAAATCGCAATGGAATTGAACCGCAGACTTCCAGCCGAAGAAGCACCTGAGTTTACAGAAGGATATGAAGGATTTTATCATCTCCTATCATTTGAAGGAGATGTTGAACAAACAAAACTGTACTATATCATCCGTGACTTTGACAAAGACATGTTCCAAGAAAGAAAAACGAAAGTAGAAAAAGTTATTCAAGACCTGAAGGCGGTGCACGGTGAGGATAATATTATTTTAGAAATGAAAGACCAATATTATAATATGAAAGAAAAAATTGAACCTGTTAAAGAAATAGTTGACATTGCTTATGAAGCGATGGAAAAACTAGGTATTACACCAATCGTTAAGCCGATACGCGGTGGTACGGATGGCTCGCAATTATCCTTTATGGGTCTGCCTACACCAAACATCTTTACAGGCGGCGAAAATTACCATGGGAGATACGAATATATTTCTGTCGATAATATGGAAAAATCCACAAATGTGATTATTGAAATCATTAAGCTTTTTGAGAAAAAGTCCTAATTCTACTTAATAAAAAAGCGTGAAGTCGCACTATTCATGGACTCACGCTTTTTATTTTCCCCTTTTAAACTAATAAGAATAGTAATGCGAAACGCCGTCAACCATCTCTGTTCTTACTTTACGATTTACTTCTAAAAAATCTAAATGTCCAATAATCTCCGACATAACTAATGGAAATTGAGATTCATATATTTTTTTGTAGTACTGTTTTGCAATTTCATTGGCTGTAGGGGCCCCATCCTTAATAAGAGTAAGAAGTTTAGAGGCTTTTATCTCCACATTTTTTAATCTAGTTTCTATTAAATCTTTATGATTGGCGATTATCTCTCCATGGCCTGAAAAAACATAATCAAGAGGAAGTGCTGAGCACTTGTTCAATGAGTCCATTTGTTGAAGTAACGAAAGGATTCGTTCTCCACTTTCGTTAGGCTCTACAAATGCATTACTTGAAATATGATCAATTAGTACATCACCACCGAACAAAACCTTAGCTTCCTCATTATAAAAGGCAACTTGATCCGGTGAATGACCGGGAACTTCAATGATCTTAAAACAATGAATCTCTTTCTTTAGGGGGATAATTTCTGCTTTTATGGCAGTGTGTTTATGTTTTTCAATTGCATTTAGCAGGTAATCAATTTGTGCGTGGCCCGCTTCCTCGCATCCCATTTCTTCATATAGTTTTTTATAAAAGTCTATTCGTTGCTGCATAAATTCCGGATCACGTCTTAACCGTGGGATTGCTTTTTCGTGAGCATAAACTGGAATGGAGGCTCTATCTATAATTCGATTAACTAAACCAACATGATCAAAATGATGATGTGTTACTAAAATTCCCGTTAGGTCACTAAGATCAAAACCAAACCTATGAAGTGTACTTATGAATAAATCCCAATATTCTTCTTTATTAATTCCAGCATCAATTAAACTGACTGAATGCCCATCATCAACTAAATATGAATTGAAGCTTTTTAATTTATGATCAACATCAAGTATAATTGGATAGATCGTCAAATTTCCCGCTTTAATAAACTCCAAAATATCACATCCTTTACTAAGGCACAGGAACGCCACCTCGGTTGGGCAAGGGACAAGTTCTCTGGTCCTTTATGCATTACAACACCTAGTGTATTATTACACATATGGTAAAAATCACTTTAGGTGTTTCTTTATTTTACCAAAAAGTTGAATTGTCTGAAATAAAAATGCTTAAAAAGATAAAAAGCCTACTCCCCCTCCCCTAACTGTGGGATGATGCAGCGAAATGACACAGGTGAGGATAAAACAATGGATGTATTCACATTTCCATAAGGCAATAGAAAGTCAATTAATCGACTAAGATGGTCCATCCCAGTCACTGCAGCTTTCAACAAATAGCTGACACTTCCCGTTAAGCGATGACACTCAATAATGTCGGGATTCTCTTGAATTGTTTTTTCAAAATCAGAATATGAATGGAAGCGAAGCTCGCTCAGCTGTATTATGACTAGTAGGTTCTTACCCACACCTTTTGGTGATACCCTTGCCGAAAATCCTTCTATGATCCCTCTTTCCTCTAAGCGATTCATGCGTTCCGAAATACTTGGACGACTCAACGATAATTTTTTTGATAACTCACTAATCGTAATTCGACCTTCAAGTTGCAGAAGTTCAAGTAAACGAATATCAGTTTGGTCCATTTAAATTCCCCCATAAATATAAAATGTTCCATCTAGACACGAATTTAAAGACTTTTTATGTCTAATTGTATAATTTTCAAAATGCAAGAAAATCTTTGTAATATCATTCATTTCGTAATGGAAAGCGCTGTCAAATGTTCATTCTAATATATTCCGTACAGGTTGTCTTAGCTTATTATATATTAAAGTATAAAATATTTAAAATATTCCATTATTAAAAACAATAACTTTATTGAGGGAGTGTTTCGTATGGAATTAAATATTGATAAACAATCGAAATCCCCCATTCCAACCGAAAACTGGTTGGAATTTTATCAAGTGTTATCGGAAAATGGAGAACTTTATGAATCCATTGAGGGTAAAATCGATCAATCCTTGATGCTTCAAATGTATGTAAAGATGCTCCTAGTCAGGTTATTTGACCGAAAATGCATAAACCTGCAACGACAAGGCAGACTTGGGACCTACGCTCCTTTCGAAGGACAAGAAGCATCCCAAGTTGGCAGCGCCATAGCTCTTTCGCCAGAGGACTGGTTCTTCCCCACTTACCGGGACCATGCTGCTGCCGTTGTTCATGGTCAGGATTTATACCGCGTATTTTTATATTGGATGGGTCATGTTGATGGTACGATTTGTCCGGATGAAAAACGAATCCTACCTCCGTCTGTTCCGATTGCAACCCATATGTTACATGCAGTCGGGACAGCTTGGGCCAGCAAACTGAAAGGTGAAAAAAATTGTAGTATGGCCTATTTTGGTGACGGTGCAACATCAGAAGGAGATTTCCATGAAGCACTTAATTTTGCCGGCGTCTACAAAACACCTACGATCTTTTTTTGCCAAAATAATGGATATGCAATCAGTGTGCCATTTGAAAAACAATCAGCCTCTAAAACGATAGCCCAACGTGCGATAGCCTATGATATCAAAGGAATACGCATTGATGGAAATGATATTTTGGCAGTCTATCTAACCGTAAAAGATGCAGTAGAGCGAGCTCTACGAGGGGAAGGTCCGACTTTAATAGAATCGGTTACATTCCGTTATGGGGCCCATACAACAGCAGATGATCCCAAAAAGTACCGAAACCAAGAAGCAATTTCCCAAGAATGGCATGAGAAGCGCGATCCTCTAAATAGACTAAAGAAACTATTAATCAATAAAGACGTTTGGAGTGAAGCGATAGAAAAACAGTGGCAGCAGCAACTCAATGAAGAAATCGAATCTGCCTTTGAAAAAGCAGTCAATTATCCCAAAACAAACTCGCTTGAGATGTTTAACCATGTCTACGCGGACAAACCATGGAACATTAAGGAACAACAAGATGAATTGCGATTATTTTTGAATAAGGATGTGAACTAGCTATGTCAAGAAAACTAACAATGATTCAGGCGATTACGGATGCAATGGACCAAAAACTTCAGCAAGATCCCCGCATCATCCTTATGGGAGAGGATATCGGAGTCAATGGTGGTGTTTTCCGAGCAACGGATGGCTTAATTGAAAAATACGGTGAAAATCGAGTTGTGGATACTCCCCTTGCAGAATCTGGAATTATCGGCTCTGCTATCGGTTTAGCTTTAAATGGAATGATTCCGGTGGTTGAAATACAGTTTCTTGCTTTTATTTATCCCGGCTTTGAACAACTTGTTTCCCATGCTTCTCGGATTAGATATCGTACCCGTGGTCAGTTTGAGGTTCCCCTAGTTATACGAACACCTTACGGAGCCGGGATTCGGGGACCAGAGCTTCATTCCGAAAGTGTTGAAACATTTTTTGCACATACCCCAGGGTTAAAGGTCGTTGCACCAAGTAATCCATTTGACGCCAAAGGCCTTCTAATTTCCGCAATTGAAGACCCTGATCCTATTCTTTTTCTGGAACCGACCAAGCTTTATCGAGCGTTTAAAGATGAGGTTCCAGAAGATATGTACCATGTACCAATTGGAAAAGCAAAGGTTATACAAACCGGTTCAGACATCACGATTTTTGCATGGGGATCGATGTTGAGAGAAACCAGTCAAGCTGTAAAATGGATAGAAAAAGATACAGGATGGAGTTGTGAGGTTGTCGATCTTCGTACCCTATATCCTTTGGACAGGGACACAATAATAGAATCGGTTAAAAAAACAGGTCGTGCTGTTATTATCCATGAGGCACATAAAACAGCGGGTTTAGGGGCCGAAATCATATCAACGATTAACGATGAAGCACTTATTTATCTTAAAGCCCCTGTAAAAAGAATTACCGGCTTTGATATCCCTGTTCCTTCATTCACTGTAGAAGATGATTACCTCCCTACAGTTGGTCGAATTAAAAAAGGAATTATTGATACCGTTACATTTTGATTTTTTATGGGAGGGATTGGAAATGGTAGAATTTAAGCTTCCCGATATCGGAGAAGGAATGCATGAAGGCGAGATTATAAAATGGTTCGTAAAAGAAGGAGAACTAGTCCAACAAGACCAGCCAGTTGTTGAAATCCAAACCGACAAAGTGACCGCTGAATTATCAGCACCAACAACAGGCATGATAGCGAAAATCTTTTTTCTTGAAGGAGACACTGTTGAGGTTGGAAAGACTCTATTCACGATTCAAACTGAAAAAGAACCCCCTCCTCAAGCCGAACCTTCACTTGAAGATCGACGAGTACTAGCTACACCATATGTACGCCAACTGGCAAGAGAGCTTTCAATTAAGGTTGAGGATGTAACCGGAACAGGACCTGCCGGTAGAATAACCGAATCTGATGTAAGAAAATTTACCGAGGTTCCGAAACCTGCAAATTTAGAACCAGCAACATTGGTTGAAAAAGAAGAAAGAATTCCGATGAAGGGTATCCGTAAGAAAATTGCCGACCATATGGTTAAATCAGTCTCCATTATTCCACATGTCACCCATGTAGACGAGTTGGAAATGGATGCGCTGAAAGCGTTGCGCGATCAATTAAAAATGTATGCTGAGGAAAAGAATATTAAACTCACTTTCTTTCCTTTTTTAATAAAAGCAATTGTGGCAGCTTTAAAAGAATTTAAGACATTGAATGCTTCAATTGATGATCATACAAATGAAATCGTCTTAAAAAATTATTACCACATTGGGATTGCAACTGATACCCCAGACGGTCTTATAGTTCCGGTAATTAAAAATGCCGATAAAAAAAGTATTTTAGAGCTTGCTGAAGAAATTAGTAGTTTGGCTACCCGTGCTAAAGAAGGAAAATTAACTTTAACAGAGGTCACCGACAGTACCTTTACGATTAGTAATGTTGGTCCCATCGGCGGTTTGTATGCTACTCCAATCATTAACCATCCTGAAGTAGCTATACTGGCTTTTCATAAGATGGAACCACGCATGGTAGTCCGGGACTCAGAAGGAGTTATTCGTCTCATGATGAATATGTCTTTAAGCTTCGATCATCGTTTAATTGATGGCGTAACGGCGGTTAAATTTACGAATCGAATTAAGAAATTATTGGAAAGTCCGAATCTATTATTCTTGGAGATGAGATAAATGGTAGTTGGAGAAGTAGCAATTGAAACAGATGTTGTTGTCATTGGCGGAGGTCCCGGCGGTTACACTGCCGCTATTCGATTAAGTCAACTAGGAAAATCGGTTGTTCTAATTGAAAAAAATCAACTTGGGGGAGTTTGCCTAAATCAGGGCTGCATACCATCTAAGGCTCTAATTCATGCCACAGAGCAATTTTATGGAATGAAACATTTTAAAAAAATGGGCATCGATTTTCCAGAAAAAGAAGTAACATTTAATCTTCATTCATGGCGGGATTGGAAGAACAGTAACATCGCCCAGTTGAATAAAGGGATATGGCATTTATGTAAAGAAAACGGAGTAACAGTTGTAACGGGAAAGGCTGCCTTCTTATCTGATACCCGTCTAAGAGTAGAAAGCAGTGAAGGTTTTGAAATATATAAGTTTGAGGAAGCCATTATCGCAACAGGTTCAAAACAGTATATCCCAACATTTTTGAATGTAGACGGAAAATATATTCTCAATTCTACATCTGCCCTTGAACTGGAAAAAATCCCAGAATCCTTATCAATCATTGGTGGAGGCTATATTGGTGTAGAGCTGGGAATGGCTTTTGCAAAACTGGGCACACAGGTAACGATTGTCGAAATGGCTGACCGGGTTTTACCACAGGTGGCTGAACACTTCGTCCGTGAGGTAATAAAAAATGGAAAGAAGCTAGGTATTATCTTTAAAATATCATCAAAGGTTGAACATGCATTTATAGAAACTAACAAGGTACACCTTCATGTGTCTGGGGTAAAAAACGGAGAAACAGAAACAATTGTAAGCGATCATGTAATGGTTGCTATTGGCAGGATTCCGAATACTTTGGAGATTGGTTTGGAACAAGTAGGAATTGCAACTGACGAAAGAGGATATATAACAGCAGATCATAAATGTCGCACCAATGTTGAGAATATCTTTGCAATTGGAGATATTACAGCGGGACCGTCCCTTGCCCACCGTGCATCTAGGCAAGGCATAGTTGCCGCAGAAGTAATTGCCGGTTTACCAAGCGCCTTTGATTCCCTATATGTCCCTTATATTATCTTTTCAGACCCTCAGATAGCCGGAGTTGGACTTACTAGGGAAGAGGCAGAACACCTAGGATATAATATCAAAATCGGTGTGTTCCCTTTCCGGGCAAACGGTCGTGCATTGGTTACAAATGAAACGAAGGGATTTGCGGAAGTAATCGTGGATGCCGAAAGCCATGTATTGCTTGGGATGCATATCATCGGTCCCGATGCTTCAAACCTGATTGCTGAGGGAATCCTAGCAGTTGAGATGGCAGCACGTGTCGAGGATATCGCCTTAACGATGCATCCACACCCAACCCTATCTGAAGTTTGGCTTGAGGCAGCTGAAGCGGCTATAGGGCACGCTATTCATATATTGAATAAGTGAAGGAGCAACATTTTTGCTGCTCCTTCTTAAGTTGGTACTAGTTACCGATATTATTCTACTTTTTACTTCTCAACAATCCCGCAACTTCAACCAAAATCTTCAATTTTTCAAACGCTTTTTCCGCTGAATTCATCGGACGTTGCGCAAATGTTCCAAAGCCACAGTCTGGATTTAGGAAAATCTTTTCTGCTGGAATATACTTTGATGCTTCGGTTACTTTAGCAACAATATCTTCCGGTGTTTCTATTTGTTGAATTCGCGGGTTCACCACACCAAGGCCCAACTCCACCTCTTTACCAGCCACCTGAGCTAATGTATTTAATTCACCTGCTCTTGGTGTTGCGAATTCAAGGATAAGTTGATCAATATCCATTTGTTTGAAGTAAGGCATAACTGGGTCATAGGATCCGTGTAACAGTGTTGTTTCGTCCGTACTCCAGTTGCCACGGCAGACATGGACACCGATTTTTGTACCCCGGCCTCTCATGCCTTCTGTAACTTGATTAATTAAGCTTGTTGCAAATTTCAATTCTTCTTTGGAATCTGCTTTTGCCGTCAGCGCCCCACACATAAAGGTACGGTTCGCATTTTTTTGAGTAAACACGATTTCCGTTAAAACTGGTTCATCTATTTGGATAATGTAAGCACCTTCCGCGATTAATTCTTCAATTTCCTCCCGCAATACTTGAACGATATCGACAGCCAAATCTTCCCTCGTTGGATAAACCTCTTGTGATAAGCCTTCAATCCACATTGAACGTGATAATAAATAAGGACCAGGTATCGCCACTTTTATCGGCTTTGATGTATGTTGTTTAAGAAAGCGAAGTTCATCAACCGCAAGGGGGTGGCGCCTTTTTATTTTTCCTACAGCTGCTGGGTTCATTAACGAAAACGCAGGTACATCTAGCGTTCCCAATATTTCTTCAAAACTAGCTTTGTCTTCAACATAGTCTAATAGTTCAGAAACTGTTAACATTTTTACGTTTTCTATTTTTTCGGCTACAAACGAAATGAAATTATCTCGTCTTTGTTCACCATCTGACACAATATCGATTCCGGCATCCTCTTGGTATTTTAGACACTCTAAAACGGATTGATCGGCAATCTCATTGAATTGTTCTTCTGTTATTCTACCTTCGCGCTTATCACGTAAACCTCTTAATACTTCACGTTTTCTTGGCCAACTTCCAATGACTGTTGTTGGAAACATCGGTAAATTCATTATTATGCACCTCTATTATTAATATCAAGCTTAGTATACAATCGAAAACTTAATATCTAATTCCACCTGATCTTTTAATGTCTGATAAATCGGGGACCGCTCCAACGTCTTTTTCCAAATTTGATAAAGCAGGTCTTCCTCGTTTGGAGAAGACACATAGACTGTTCCCGCTATTTTCGTAATCTTAGGACTGCCTATATCTTCAAGTTCCATATGATACAGGACATTTTCTA
The DNA here is from genome assembly GCA_012840465.1 of Caryophanales bacterium. GTDB lineage: Bacteria > Bacillota > Bacilli > Bacillales > Bacillaceae_J > Schinkia. The sequence continues at coordinate 1,458 of DULJ01000026.1, read as the reverse complement.
ACTGTCCTTTTAACGTTACCTCGAATTCATCGATGGTAATATTATTCTTGGAAGCTAGCATTTTAAAACCGACAGTCAAGCAAGAACCTAAAGAACTGATAAAAAAGTCGACAGCGCTTGGTGCATCCACCTTAGGGCTAAACTCAGCCGGTTGACCGACTAAAAATGTATGGTTACGGGAATGTACTTTGGCTGTTAACCCTTTTTCACCTTGGATCCGTACTGTCCACTTATAACCTTTTGCTGCTTCAAGGTCAGCCTCCAACGAGCGCTCTTCTTTACCGTTGCCTTTTTTTACAAAATATCTTTTATAACTGTCTTCATCATTAGCCATCCCTAAAAACTCATGCTTCACCATTCGGCACCAAGCCGGAAGGTCACCTTCAACAGATGCCTCCCTACTTCTGATTTCCAGAATTCCGCCAATCGGAAGCGGGTCAATATTTTTCTTAATAATCAACAACAAGCCGGAGCCACAGTCCAAATCTCCACCATCGCAGGTTGCATCAACTTGTGGAATAATCACTGACGCCACTCCTTAGTATGTAATACAAGCTGCACCATTAGCTAAAAATTCAACCAATGTTGCTCCTCCGACAATTTTTGCACCTTCAATTAATTTTCCGTCATTAAGTCCACGTTTCTTAAAGCAGGGTGAACATACCCAAATTGTACCACCTGCTTCAACAAATGAATCGATTAATTGTTTGATTGGCGCAAATCCTTCTTCATGAATATCATCTGCATAGCCTTGCTCAACAAGATAAACACCTTCTGAGTTTAAAAATACAACCGTTTTAACACCAGAAGCAACGGATGCATTCGCTACAACAAATCCTAATGTACATAAATCTGTATTATTTTTTGCATTTGTAATACTAACAGCTAGCTTTGACATTATAAATCTCTCCTTTTAGCATTTTTTAATATAAAAATTTGTGATTAATAAACCTTCTTCATTCATTACTAGTAGTTCGTGACCTTGCATGCGACACCATGCTGGAACATCCTCAACTGCTCCAAGATCGTAGGAGATCACTTTGATCACTTGGCCTTGATCCATTTTTTTCATCCTTAGAAATAACTTAACAATTAATTCTCCGCAGCTGTCTGGACCTGCATCATAAAGTTCGTCATATTGATAGTCTATATAACTTATATTTATCACCTCTATAAGATTTTATTATATACATGTTAAATTATAGTTTAGAGTCGCTTAAACTTTCAATAGGGATTTCTTATTTATTACTTATATATTACAAATTCATGAGTTTTTGCATAATGCAATACAAAAAACTACCCAAGGGCTCAACGAGAGATTTTAACCTATATGAGGATGTTCAAAAAGTTGTATCTAAACCGCCTACAAACCCATTGGACAATTTTGACTGCTCCCAGAAATGGAAATGAAAGTAACCTTATTATTGGTAGTCCTATCGGCGAGAAATCTTATTGAAT
>DULJ01000025.1 GCA_012840465.1 Caryophanales bacterium | reverse complement strand
TTGCGCCCAGATTTTTTAGGCCCACAGGACGTGGGTCACAAAGACGTTGCCACAGGATGTGGCGTTCTTAGTCTTTGATCTGCTCGAAAAGCTACCTTTTAAAATCTGAGGCATCCGCCGGAGGCTACAACTTTATGCAGCCCTGCTGAATAAAGTTATAGTGCCTTTTTACTTGGATACACCGGAATGGAAGCCCACTTTGGAATATTGTGTTGAATTTTTGCAACAATGACCGTCATATCATCTTGAATTTGCCCGCTCGTTCTTATCACTTCCTCTAATAAAATATCAGCAATGGCCTGCGGGTCTTCTGTTTTAATTTCCTTTAATTTTCTCTTCATCCATACATCATAATTTTCAACATGGGACGGTCCTTCAAATACACCGTCACTCATCATAATGAGGATATCTCCAGATTTCAGCTGATCACTTACTACATCCACCTCGAAATCTTGAATAATTCCCATCGGCAGGTTGCTTGCTTCAATCTTTTTAACGTTTTCACCTCTTTTTATAAAGCTTGGTGATGAACCAATTTTGAGAAACTTAACGTTGGCATCCTGAAGGTCAATCATCGCTAAATCCAATGTTGAAAAGATCTCATCGGTTGTTCTTAACGATAACACTGAATTAACAGATTTAATGGCAACTTTCTCTTCAATCCCGGATTGAAGGATTTTTTGCAATAATACTAAGGTTTCATTACTCTCTAAAAACGCTCTTTCACCATTTCCCATTCCATCGCTGATAGCGATGGCATATTTTCCGGCACCTAACTCAATCGTCGAATAGCAGTCTCCTGAAACAAATGCACCACCTTTGGCGGCATGCGCTACTCCTGTGTCTATTACAAAAGCTTTAGCTGACCCCAATGCAACTTGGCAATATCCATGTGGAAATGGAGCACAATCCTCTTTTTTAACAACGACTGTTTCACCTAATATATCCGAAAGCATCGGTGCGATGACCTTTTCTGCTTCTCCAGTTCCATTACAATACGGAATGCTTAATTCAATATCAACATTTCCCGACTTCAAGCTGTAAATATCAATTTGACCTAATTCAATTCCCATACCAGCCAACGCCTCAATAATTTGGTCTTCCTGATGCTGATGATTTTCCCGCTCACGCTGTATTTCTTTTGCGAAATTATCCATCACTTGGGAAACCCCCAACAACTGGTCAGCCACTAAACGTCTGCTTTCCTGTACCTGCTTTTTTAACCGTTGATTTGCATGATAAAAAGAAAGCTCTTGTTTAATCTCCTCATACACCCTTGCCCCTTTGACACAATGGTTGTCCCACTCACGCTGTAATGTTCGATTAGGAGGGCCAGAAGAATTTATTTCACATTCACGCATAATCTCCAACATGTAGTCATAGGTTGTATTAAAGTTGTCCTCCCAGCATTTTGTTTTTCGGAAACAGGTTTGGCACGTCTTTTCTGTTACATTACTTAAAAAGTAGTCAAGCTCACGACTGTCATCTTCATCCTTATTAGTGAGCCCTTGATAGTTAAAACTATTAGAAAGAGCATGAAATAACGTCGAGAATTGCTCAACCCGCTTGGCCGTAACATCTCTTACTTTGCGCATATATTGCTGTTGTTCCTGCACATGCTCCTCCGTACCAGGAATGAACTTAGCAATTTTTGAAATTGCAGCCTTTGGTGTCAATAGGAAGATCAAGATGGCGATGCAGGACTCCAATATTGTCGGTAGGAGATCATTTGTACCTTCTCCATATAAACCGATTAATAATGTACCAATTAAAAGACCAATGCCGACACCGAACTTTTTCCCATCTTTTAATAGACCACCTAATAGACCGGAAAACGCAAGTAAACTCATCTGATACAAGCTAGCTACATTGGCTAGGCTTAGTATTAACCCTGTAACAACGCCAACGGTGGAACCAATCGCAGCCCCGCCGATGAAGGCAAATAACATGACTAAATATCTGGATAATACATGCTCGACAGAAACATCATAAACAGACCAGCCAATCGTTCCAGTTAACACCGAAGCTAATAAAATAATTAAACAAATAATCTCTTCATTCTTTAATACTTGTTTTCTGCGCCGTATGCTTAACAGAGGCACGCTTTGTATAAAAATTAACGTTAAAATATAGCCCAGTCCAGCCTCTATTAAACTCATCATGATGTCATAGTAGACAAGTTCATGATTAAATACATACGTTAAAGACAGCCTTGTTGCTAAAGAGGCAATTAATACATTTAAAGGCAGGACTTTAACCCGGTCAGAGCTTAGCCTTGAAAAAATCAGATAGAAGATGAAAAATGCTCCGATTGATGCAAATGTAAATCCGGCACTAGGAATCGACGTTGTTAAAGCTCCTAAAACTACGGCAATCGCAGCTTGTCCAGTCTTTTCTTTACGCATTAAAAATACGGCTGCAAAAAAAGGCAAGGCAAATGGTGCAATCTTTGCAAGAATCAAAGCCCGTCCAAGTAAAAAACCGACAAGTACCAACAGCAAACCCTTTTTAATAAAAAGATGATCAAGCTTAGTTCCTAAGCGCTCTAACCATCCCTCCATGATCCCTTGAGTTTGCGCCTGAAAAATCATCTCCCTCTCTACTTTTTGCATACAACACACTCCTCTGACTAGAAATAGTTGTCTCCTATTTAACCACAAGGTTTTCTATTTTTTTGTCAAATCATCAGGGTTAATCATAAAAAGTGTTCGACGTTATTCTATGTTGGTTTGTCAAAAAACATTGTTTTTCACTATAATCACCAACCGGCTTTGGAGGAAAATCCGCGATATGGTCTATAAGTAAAAAAGGGAAGCAAAATAATAATTTACTTCCGCTTGCCAGTTTTCTTTTCACCAACTGCTGTACTCATAACATGGCACCTCTTAACCTAATACCTTTTTAATACGTTCAATTGCCCAGTCAAGCTCTTCTTTATTAATAACAAGTGGTGGAGCAAAGCGGATTACCGTTTCATGTGTTTCCTTACATAATAAGCCTTCCGCCATTAATGTTTCACAATATTTACGGGCGGGTTCTGTTAATTCAATCCCAATAAACAACCCGCGCCCGCGTACTTCTTTAATTTTAGGATTTTGGACTTCTTTTAATTTAGCTTTAAAATACTCCCCGAGCTCATGGGAGCGTTCCGCAAGTCTTTCTTCCACAAGGACATTCATAGCTGCAATTGAAACTGCACATGCTAATGGATTTCCTCCAAACGTTGAGCCATGTGAGCCTGGATTAAATACCCCAAGAATATCTTTATTAGCAACAACACATGAAATCGGGAATACCCCACCGCCTAGTGCCTTCCCCAATATATACATATCCGGAACGATCGCTTCCCAGTCGCAAGCAAACATTTTACCTGAACGTCCTAGACCGGCCTGTATTTCATCTGCAATAAATAAAACATTATTCGCTTTACAAGTTTCATACGCTTCTTTTAAGAAACCCCGTGGCGGAATTACGATTCCTGCTTCCCCTTGAATTGGTTCAATTAAGAACGCAGCTGTGTTTTTAGTGATTGCCTTTTTTAATGCATCAAGGTCACCGTAAGGGATGAGCTTAATCCCTGGCAGCATCGGACCAAAGCCACGTTTGTATTCAGGGTCAGATGATAAAGAAACAGCAGTCATTGTACGGCCATGGAAGTTTCCGGAACAAGCGATAATTTCCGCTTGATTCTCTTCTACACCTTTCACATCATAGGCCCAACGGCGAGCTGCTTTAAAAGCAGTTTCCACCGCCTCAGCACCTGTATTCATTGGCAAAGCCATTTCTTTATTTGCTATTTCACAAATCATTTCATACCAAGGGCCCAACTGGTCGTTATGGAAAGCACGAGATGTCAACGTAACACAATCTGCTTGATCCTTTAACGCCTGAATAATCCTTGGATGACGATGTCCTTGGTTAACAGCTGAATAAGCACTTAACATATCCATGTATTTATTACCTTCAGGGTCTTCTACCCAAACACCTTCTGCCTTCGAGATTACGATTGACAGCGGATGATAATTATCTGCACCAAATTTTTCAGTTTGTTCTATTAATGAAGCTGATTTTGTTTGTTTTTCTCCCACTACGTATCCTCCTCCCTAAAAACTTCTTTGTTACGTTTCGTACCTTCACTTAATTAAACACGGGTGACAATTATATACAGTAAATGAATAAGTATCCGCCGGTAGAACCGACGGATACTTATTCTAGTTAACTAGTTTACATCCCCGCAAATGAAAGTTCACGCTCCTGCATGACATCAGTCTCCTCAAAGTCCGTAAAATAAATAATTTCAGTTAGGACTTTGTAGCCGGACAGTTTACCGCTCTCCCTTAATGCCTCCTCCTTGCTTTCAAACTCATACATTTTGATGCCGTCATGCGAATAAAGCGTTAAAACCCACACTCTCATTTCCTCCTTGAAATCAAATTCGCCTTGGCGTATTTGCGCCCAGATTTTTTAGGCCCACAGGACGTGGGTCACAAAGACGTTGCCACAGGATGTGGCGTTCTTAGTCTTTGATCCGCTCGAAAAGTTACCTTTGAAAATCTGAGGCATCCGCCGGAGGCTTTAACTTTATTCAGCAGGGGTTTGTACCCCACTGAATTTAAAATACTAACTTGCATTCATCTCACCACTTATGGAAGTGGAAGACTTCTGCTGAATGAAGTTAAAAAAATTATAATAACTTACTAGCCTCTACTATCATATTCAGGTACCAAAACAAAAGACCAAAAATGAAAAAAATTATAAAAGTAAAAAGCACCCAGACTTGGGTGCTCACATTATATTGATATTTAATTTCTGCTATAAAAATCAGCAGCAAGTATTAGTTGACTTACCCTCTTCTTGCACCACGACCGCCACGTTTTGACTCAGTATGGCGCTTTAATGATGCCAGACGATCTTCACTATCCTTTAAGAAGCGAGACATTTTTGACTCAAAGTTCTCGACAGGTGCACCACCGCGCTTATCTTGTTTAAAATTTCGTGGGCGCTGTTGACGTTGTGGTCGTTCTGGACGATCAGTTCCAGCCGTTTCCACCTGCTCTTTTGCTTTTTTGATTGATAATCCAATTTTGCCATCTTTCTCAACATTTAAGACTTTAACCGTAACTTCGTCGCCAACTTTTAAGAATTCATTAATATCTTTAACATAATTATCAGCAACTTCACTTATATGAACAAGACCTGTTGAGCCTTCTGGCAACTCCACAAACGCTCCAAAATTGGTGATCCCTGTTACCTTGCCTTGTAACTTGCTGCCTACTTCGATTGACATAAAAAAAATGCTCCTCCTTAAAATTATAAAAAATCTGTTTATTTTATTATACTAAATAAAAAAAAACGCTGTCAATAATATGACTTTTTACTCATTCTGTAGCTTGAAGATAATCTCCCCTTCTTCAGATAGAAAATACTCGTTTCGGGCAAGCTTTGCTACATATTCATCGTCATTTAATTTAACAATCTCTGCACGGTGATCTTTTTCCTGTTCCTTTAGGCTGGTGTACTTTTTTTCGAGTTCCGTTTTTTCATTTATTTTCTTCTGGGAGGCTTCATCTTGTGTATGAAGCATTGAACCCATGCAATAGCTGATCCCCAAAGCAATGAGTCCCATCAATGTCAGTCTGCGATAAAGACCTCGTCGCTTTTTCTTGTTCTCTAGCTGTTGTTCTGCTTGCTCATGTGTGTAATTAGAATGAAGTGTTGTAATTTTACGACTTCGAAGCGGTTCCATCGCAACTTGACCTCCTTATTCCCGGAACTTTTTCCACCATTTTACTATAGTATTCTTCTTTCTTATTAAAATCCCTGCCAGACTGATAAAAAATATTTTGACTTTTTGCGGAACAAATCGCCACAATATTTGAAAAAGCCACTTTATTGGAGTATAAAGAATTAAAAATGCTAATTTAAAAACCTTCCATAGCACATTTCCTAAAAATAAAACAAGAACAATAAATAATTGAATGAGCCATTTAATTGGCCGTACTATCAATATAATAATCAATCGATACACAAAACGATAGGTCCAAATGGAGGATTTTATTAAAAACTCCAATATTCTTAAATAAATATTTTTAAATAAGCTCTGATAAGCTGCATAGCCGCATAATATCGCTAAAATAATATAAAAGCGAAGCTGTCCCTCATTTACAAGTAATAACACATAAAAAAGGAGTAAGGCCTGTACCATCCAAAATAAAATATCATTCATAAACAAAAACCATTTGGCGCGCTTAGGTCGCTTTAAAAAGCGACCATATGTATCAAGTGCAACCCCGAGCCATGCTCCGATAACGACCATGGCAATCATTGTATTCAGCTGGATTGTTAGACTCATTTGAATAACTTACCAAAGAATCCTTTAGCTTTCTCCCCATGTTGATCGTCAATATAGGAAAGTGCTGAGATTCTCCCTTTAATCGATACAACGCCTTTATCAACATCGAGATTTTTCATTTGCAGGTTTTCACCGCGAATCACTAAAAAGCCCATAACGGTTTCCAGTAAGAACTCCTCATTATCAAAGCTTTCAACTTGCTTTACACCGGATATTTCCAACGTCCTTCTGCCCCTCATGATAACGTCATGCTGTGGCGTTGTTCCTTTATTTTGGTTTTGGTTTCCCATATCATAATAATGATCCATATCCTCGTCCTCCTATGATCAAATTCGCCTTGGCGTATTTGCGCCCAGATTTTTTCGAGCTTGCTCGAAAAATTACCTTTGAAAATCTGAGGCATCCGCCGGAGGCTTTAACTTTATTCAGCAAGGGTTTGTACTCCCATTGAATTTAAAATACTAATTTGCATTCATCTCACCACTTATGGAAGTGGGAGATTTCTGCTGAATGAAGTTAAAAGAAGTATTATCGGCATAAGTCCTCTATCACACTATATGATTGGGATAAGGTATATAGACCAAGCAGTTTTGCTTGCAAATTGAAAAAGCCACCCTAAAAAATAGGGTGGTCTTCTTCTGTTTCCTCGTAATTGTTTTGTATTTTTTCTTCTTTCACGACAGTGTACATTGAGGCGGCATCTTCTTTTTTCGTTGTATCTTTTATAGCATCAATTTTAACGGTAACAAGCTTTTGACCAAAGCGAATAGTTAGCTCGTCGCCGACTTTGACATTGGAACTGGCTTTGGCTTGCACACCATTGATTGCGATTCTGCCTTGATCGGCTACTTCTTTCGCTAATGTTCTTCTTTTAATTAATCTTGAAACTTTCAAAAACTTGTCTAAGCGCATTTCCATAGTAATCACTCCTCACGCTTTTTAGCATCTTCCCATATTACATCAAGTTCATCCAAGGACATCTTCGTAATATCATACCCTTTATTCTTAACAGTGTCTTCAATAAAGCGGAAACGATTATAGAATTTAAGATTTGTTGCCCGGAGTCCTTCTTCTGGGTCGATTTTATAAAACCTGGCGACATTCACAAGAGCAAAAATAATATCCCCAAATTCCTTTTCAAGCTTTTCTTTATCCATAGCTACAGTTTCATTTTCAAACTCCGCTATTTCTTCTTTTACCTTACCCCACATTGGCTCGACTTCTTTCCAATCAAAGCCAACCTTTGCTGCCTTTTTCTGAAGTTCATAGGCTCTGTACAGGCTGGGAAGTTCCTTTGGAATGCCATCAAGCAGGGATTCACGAACAACTTCCGGCTTCTCTCCTAACTTAATTTCATCCCAGTTTTTCACGACTTCATCGGTTGAATCAACAGAAACGTCCCCGAACACATGGGGATGTCTGCGAATCATCTTTTCTGTAATCGCCCGAATCACATCTTGAATTGTAAAGTAGCCATCATCTTCACCAATCTGCGCATGCAACATTACTTGTAAAAGGACATCCCCAAGCTCGTCGATTAACAAGTCGTCATCGCCATCATCAATGGCATCTAGCACTTCATATGTTTCCTCGACTAAATACCTTTTCAATGATTCATGGGTTTGCTCACGGTCCCACGGACAACCATTCGGTCCCCTTAAGTCAGCAATCACCTTCCGCAATGCTTGGAACTCGCCGTACAGCAGCTCATCCTCACGTACAGGCGGAACATAAATGCTCGTTAGATTGTTTACTTCCACTTCACGATCCAATTCATACAATGGCACACGCTTCAATACCTGGTCCCGGCTTCCGGCCGCTGCCACAATGACAACCTGATAATCATCAGGCAACCGTTCCATTAAAGTTAACTTAACTTCTGACGCTATATAACTATCATATACTTGACCGATAATGATATGCTGCTTTAGCTGCAGCTCTTCTTCGTGCAGATCCGTTCCGTCAAGAAATTGAAAGCCTTCGACTGGATCAATTTCAAGCGCCGCAAACATCGCGTCAAAAAAGCTTTGTCCGCCTTCAATTTTTACCTCAAAATTGCCCTCACCAGACTGTGCCTGCTCAAGCAGCATCTTAACTGTTCTTTCGGCCACTAACGGATGACCCGGAACTGCATAGGTAATATCCGTTTCCTTCACCTTTTGCAGAAGGATATCAACAATATGCTCATAGACCTCTTCGAACTTGTCATGACTTTCGTAAATGTCATCAAAGGATTGAAACACAATCCCTTCTTTCACCAACTCGTCGACAACCGGGTGCTCCTTCGTCCGTAAGACAAGCGGTGTGCTAGTTTCTTTTAACTGACGGTAGATGCCGATTGGGAGCTGCTCAAAATTACCGGCACCAAGCCCAACGACTGTAATTTTATTTGCCAAAATCATCACTCCTCCTTTAACGAATAATGTTCCTTATCCTTTTTTCCAATTAGTAGTTGCAGCTTTGAGCCAAACGGCAGTGAATTAAGCTCACCTTCCGAAAACACATTTGTTTTGACAACAATTAAAATATATATAAATCCGCCAATCATAACGGCTGACAATGATTGAAAAGTTGCAAACAATCTGTTTCCCGTTTCAGATAAATGGAAAAGTTCATGTAGCAATAACTGATAACTATATAAGCTAATGACCATACATCCCCCAGCAAGTAGAGCCTTCTTTGTATAACCTGAAAACAATTGAACATGTAGCATTTTCGTCAACGCCCTTACATGAAAAACAGTCGTCAAAAGATAAGCGGCAACTGTTGCAAGCGCGGCACCAACGGTTCCAAAGTAAGGAATAAATAAATAGTTTAATATAATTTTGCAAACAACGCCAATCAAGACAAAGTACGCAGGAGCTAAGGTTTTCCCTAATCCTTGTAATATAGCCGCTGACGTCATGACAATTGAGCTAAATAAAATCGTGATTGCCAAAATAGCCAGCGTATAAGAGCCGTCTGTATTTGTAAATAACATGTAATTAGTAGCCTTTATAATAGCCATTAACCCAAGCGCGGCACCTAATCCAACGATGACACTTACACGGATCGACAACTGAACCTGTTCTTTAATATAGGCAAAGTCATTTCTAACCTTGGCGCTGGAAATAAGCGGGACCAGTGTAAGCGATAATGAGGTAGCAACCACTGTCCCTAGTTGGATCAATGGTTGTCCACGGTCAAAAACACCTTTGGCTACTTTTGCTTCCGTTAAGGAAAAACCCCCACTACTTACAAGCTCGGAATATAAGGTCATGGCATCAACCAATTGCAATAGAATTAAAAACAAACTACTGATACAAATTGTGAATCCCTGCACGGTAATTGCCTTTACAATCGAAAGACTATTCATACCCGTACCGTTTACACGAAATGAAAACTTAAATTTGTGGCCATCTCCCGTTTTTATCCAAAAGTAAAAAAGGATAATCACAGCACAAAAGCCGCCTATAATCGAACCAAAGACGGCACCGGCGCCCCCTATATAACTGGAATAGCCATTTGTTAATAAAAAATAAGTAAGTACAAGGATGGTTGTAACACGTACCAATTGTTCCCCAATTTGGGAGATTGCCGTAGGTGTCATATTATTTTGGCCTTGAAAATATCCCCTTAAAACGGAGAGGATCGGCACAAATAATAACGAAAAGGAAACAACCTTTAAGGGGACAGATAACTCCTTATCTCCCATCCAATATGAAATTTTTTCCGCACCTGTATATAAAATCAAAAATAAGCCAATAAAGAAGATAGAAAGAAAAACAAAAGCAACTAAAAGTACTTTGAATGGTTCACCTTTCTTTTCTTGCATTTGTTCTGCAATGAGTTTTGAAATAATGACAGGAAATCCGTATGTTGCTAAAATGAGGGCGATCCCATAGAAAGGATACACCTGTTGGTAAATGTAAAAACCGATATCTCCGGCTATATTTTGGAATGGAATACGATAGGCTGCACTTAAAACTTTAGTAATAATGCCAGCAATAGTTAAGATTAAAGCGCTTTTCCATATTTGTTTTTCAATAAATTCACGGGTGTTCTCCATTACCCACATCCTTCCAAGGCGACCATCTTAGAAAGACACGACTTACTGCCCATAATGGCGGCAGTACCTAAAGGTATAACCTGAAGGGTCTCGATGTCCTTTCTTATACTATCGACGAGAAATGATATAAATTTGTGATAGTACAAAAAGGTATTATACACTACATCGAAGCGCAAAAGAAGGAGACAGCTGGGCCGCCTCCTTAATTATGTGTAAATTTCTTTGCGAACGGTAATGATTTAGGGTTAAGTATAGTTGAACTTGGTTATCTTATTGCTCCATTTGACGCGCTAAGAAGCTCGCAGCTGTCTCGGCCGCCTTTTGCTCTATTTCTCCTACTTGCTTACCTTCTTTAGACATAATCAGAACTGATCCAATCGGGTCACCGTTTGCAATAATTGCTCCAATCACATAGGAGGATACCTTTTCTTCAACACCGTCAATAAATTCAACGTCTGTTTCCGAGGTTACTAATAAAACCTGGCGATCCTCCATTACCTTTTCGACAACTTGACCAATATTACGGTTTAAATATTCCTTTTTCGACCCGCCAGCAACTGCAATGAATGAATCTCTGTCAGTTATCAGGATGATATGCCCTAAACTATCGTATAACGCTTCAGCATATTCTTTTGCAAAATCACCTAGCTCACTTATAGGAGAGTATTTCTTTAATATAACCTCGCCATCTCTATCTACAAAAATTTCAAGTGGATCCCCTTCACGAATACGTAGTGTCCTTCTAATTTCTTTCGGGATAACAACTCTTCCTAAATCATCAATACGACGAACGATACCTGTTGCTTTCATTCTAGATGCCTCACTTTCATCTGATGATTGAAAATTATTGGTGATATAGTTGTGTAACACCTTTCATTGAAGAAATCACCATTTTCTTGTGTTTAGTATCTTACACCTTTATAGTTCTATTCATCATGAAAGTGAAATTTATTTAATTATCCCAAGGGAATCATTACCATCCGTCCAGCTTCTGCACCCAGCGACTCGTAAACTTCCGCTTTTCTATCTATCCAATTACTTGCTCCTCGGTCATATTCAGTTCTTTTAGGAATGCTTCAATTACCTTTATTTGTTCATCAATCGTAGTTCTATTCTGTTCTGTAATTATTTTTAGTTTATCGCCTTCTTGGCCAAGTCTGATATGTTTAACATACTTTGCTGATAATTCGACCACTTTGCTGACCTGCTCCGGGCTTGACTCCATAAGCATCCAGATTTCATTTTTCTTTTGAACAATGGAATCAATTTTTTGCTTTTTGGCAAAAACCTTAATCCGCGATATTTGGAATAAGTATTCCACCTCTTTTGGAAATTCACCAAAACGGTCAATCATTTCATCTTGAAGATCTTCAACATCTTCTAATGTATCCAAAGCACGGAAACGTTTATACATATCAATTTTTTGTTTTTCGTCCTGAATATACTCGGATGGAATGTAGGCGTCAATTTCTAGATTAATTTCAACATCCCGGAAAATTTCTTCTTTTGGCAAGCCTCTTTTTTCATCAATAGCTTCCTTCAGCATTTGTGAATAGAGGTCAAATCCAACTGTATCGATAAATCCATGCTGCTCAGCACCTAGCAGATTTCCAGCACCGCGAATAGACAAATCACGCATGGCAATTTTAAAGCCTGAACCTAATTCAGTGAATTCTTTAATGGCCTGTAGTCTCTTTTCAGCAACCTCAGTCAGGACTTTATCCTTTTGATACGTAAAATACGCATAGGCAACCCGGTTTGAACGGCCAACACGACCTCTTAGCTGATAAAGCTGAGAAAGTCCCATTTTGTCAGCAGCGTAAACAATCAATGTGTTTACATTTGGTATATCAACACCCGTTTCAATGATCGTAGTGCTAACGAGCACATCGTATTCTCCCTCTAAAAAAGATAAAATAACGGCCTCCAGCTCATTTTCATTCATTTGACCATGCGCATAGGTAACCCTTGCATCCGGTACAAGCATCGAGATTTCCTCAGCCTTTCGTTCTATTTCCTCCACACGGTTGTAGAGAAAATAAATTTGACCGTCACGGGCTAACTCACGTTCGATCGCTTCTCTTACAAGACCTGGGTTATACTCCGCCACATACGTTTGAATTGGAAAGCGATTTTCAGGTGGTGTTTCAATCACTGATAAATCCCTAACCCCTAGCATGGACATATGAAGCGTCCTCGGAATAGGTGTTGCCGTTAATGTAAGGACATCCACATTTGCTTTCATTTTCTTAATCTTTTCCTTATGGGTAACACCAAAACGTTGCTCTTCATCTATAACGAGCAAACCCAAATCACGATAGACAATATCTTTGGATAAAATTCGATGGGTGCCTATGACGACATCTACAGTTCCTGCTTTTATCCCTTTAATCGTTTCTGTTTGTTGCTTTTTACTGCGGAAACGGCTTAACAAACCAACTTCAACCGGAAACCCTTGAAAGCGTTCACGGATCGTTTCATAATGCTGCTGAGCTAAAATTGTTGTAGGCACAAGAAGCGCTACTTGCTTTCCATCCATAATTGCCTTAAAGATCGCCCTTATCGCTACTTCTGTTTTACCATACCCAACATCACCGCAAAGAAGACGATCCATTGGGCGTTCGCTTTCCATATCCTTTTTAATTTCCTCAATACAACGAAGTTGATCCTCTGTTTCTCGGTAAGAGAATGAAGATTCCAACTCCCGCTGTTCTTCTCCATCCTTTGCGAATGCATATCCTTTACTTGCCTCCCGTTCGGCATAAAGCTTTATTAAATCATCCGCAATGTTTTGAACCGATTTTTGAACCTTCGTTTTAACCTTTTTCCAATCCGTACCGCCAAGCTTATAGATTTTCGGTTCTTTTCCTTCTGATGCTACATATTTTTGAACTTGATCAATCTGTTCAACAGGAACATATAGCTTGTCATTGCCTGAATACTTAAGGTGGAGGTAATCCTTATGAACGCCGTTAATTTCCAACGTTTCTATCCCTAAATATTTACCGATACCATGATTAACATGGACGACATAGTCGCCTACTTTTAATTCTGAATAGCTCTTGATTCGCTCAGCATTGGAAAGCTTTTGGCGGCGTGCTATCTTTTTCGCCTTTTTCTTGAAAAGCTCCTCTTCTGTTATGACCGCTAAATGCTGCAACGGCAATTCAAAGCCACTGCTTAAGTCACCTTTTATAATTTGAAACCGACTAGTGAGTAAGTCAGAATCCTTCTCGATAATTTCTGCCTCAATATTATAATCAGCTAATACATTGGATAGTTTTTTAACCCGTTCATCATTAGCTGCTAAAAAGACTACAGCATAGTTTGTCTTTTTCCATCGATCCAGCTCCCCTTTCAACAGATCCATTTGACCATGAAAGCTTTGCATTTGTTTACATGTAAAATTAATAATATTTTCAGGATGTGTATGGGGTACATGTCGTAAAAAAAGAGATAAATAGAGTAAGGGACGCTTTGCCTTTTCTAATAAATCTTGAAAATGATGATGGATCGATAGATCAACGATAATATCCCCTTGTTGGAGAAGGGATATTTGCCATTCTGCCTCTTCCTTATCCAAACTTTGGGACATCTCTTGGATCCGGCTAATTTCATCCATAATGACAATACCGTTCGTTGGCAGGTAATCTATTAAACTAGCAGACCTGCCGTAATATAACCCCATGTACTTATACATTTCCGGAAACGGCTGCCGTCTTTTTAATTGATCAATTTCATACGTAATCTTTTCAGAAAGAGCTTCTTTTGCACTCCGGTCGGTTACTTTCTTCAAACTATTGGCAAGCCCTTGTTCAAGTAACTCAGCCCCTCTTGCAAAATGTTCATCAAATAATATGACCTCGGTTGCCGGCCCGATCAATATTTCACTGACAGTTTGTAATGACCGTTGATCTTCTATATCAAAGTAGCGAATAGAATCAATGTTGGTATCAAAAAGTTCAATCCTTAGCGGTCTTTCTTCCGTTAATGGATAAATATCGATAATGCCGCCGCGAATACTGAACTCTCCCGGTGTAGATACCATCGATGCACGCTCATATCCCATTTTGACGAGTGTCAATAAGAATGCATCTAAATCCAGTTCCTCACCGTCCTTTAAAGAAATCTGGCTGTTTTGCCATATTTCCTTTGGTGGTAAAATCCTTCTTAATCCAGCGATTGGTGCAATCAAAATGCCGCTCTTTTTTGTACACCAGTGGTTTAAGGCTTCAATCCGTTGCCCTTTTAATTCAGGACTGGCAATGGCAATCTCAGCCGCAATTAACTCATTAACTGGATATAAAAAGACTTCATTCTCACCAATAATCTCTACTAAGTCATCATATAGTTTTTGTGCTTGATACAAATTATGGGTAGCAACCAATTGTGGCTGCTTTGTTTCTATGTACATGGCTGCAATAAACATGGCTCTTGCGGAGCCGGATAACCCAGCCACCAATTGTTCCTTTAGCCCCTCATTAAAACCGCTTGCAACTGTTTTTACTTCTCCATTTTTTATAATGTACGATCGTAACCCTAACAAAATCAATCCCCCTAATATAAACAGAAAAACGCTTTGGTTAAGACCAAAGCCAACTTTTATATTTTTATTTATTGGATGAAGGTCTGTAAAGAATGGTAATCAGGATTTCTTTCAAGTGCTTCCTGGCAATCCTCACAGATTGATTTAACCAAAATATCACCATTTGAATTATACGTGATCATGTCCATTCTCTCTTCCTCACTTAACACATCAAACCCCAAACTATTAGATTCAATCCTGTCTGAATCGACTTCACCCATTGATACATTGCAATGCCTGCAGAAATAACGAATAGGCATAGTAAACCCCCTTAAAGATAACCTTTAAGAGTAGTATGATCACCCTAAGTGGTTTGTATACATGCCCCTACTATTTTTGGTTAAACTCGTTCATTACTTCTAGAAATGTATGGGTTAACCACTTTTCACAAGCATCTGCCGCTTGTTTGATTGCCCCTTCTATTTCTAGCCGTTCCGCTTCAGAAAATGCACCTAGAACGTAATCAGGGACCTTCATCCCGTTTATTGGGCGGTCGATGCCAATTCGTAAACGGTTAAAGGTTTGCGTACCTAAATGCTGGATTGTTGATTTAATTCCATTATGACCACCGGCACTGCCTTTTGTCCGCAAGCGAATTTTCCCCGTTGGCAAATCAAGATCGTCATAAATGACGATTAGATCTTCTACATCAATTTCATAGTAGTCAAGAAGTGGTCGAATCGATTCTCCTGATAAGTTCATATATGTTAATGGTTTTAATAATATAACCTTTTCGCCATTTATTGAACCCATTCCATAAATTCCTTTAAATTTTTCTTTGTTCAAAGATAGATCCCATCTTCTGCAAAGTTCATCTATTACCATAAACCCGACATTATGCCTTGTTTTTTCATAATTTTTTCCCGGATTGCCCAAACCAACTATGTATCTCAATGGTCCATTCCCTCTCTTACCCTTTATTCGAATACGTTAAAAGACGTAACCAGAAATTGGCTACGTCTTATTATAACATTATTCCGCTTCTGTATTCACGTTTGGATCTTGATCGGCAGCTTCACCTGCATCTTGAACTTCGCCACTGCCAACTTCATCCTCAACCTTTGGCTGTAAAATAGAAGCAATTACAGTACTTTCGTCATCCAAGATTTCATATTTTCCATCCGCTTTGATATCTTCAACAGTAATAACATCACCGATATTATACGCGGAAATATCAATATCAATCTTTTCAGGGATATCAGTCGGTAAACAGCGAACATTCACTTTATATAAAGGCTGTTGCAATGTTCCGCCATCTTTGACCCCTTGCGCATCTCCGACTAAATTAACAATGACTTCAACATCAACCTCTTTGGACATGTTGACCACCAAAAAGTCGGCATGAACAACCTCACCATTTAATGGATTCACTTGAACATCATGTAGCATGACAGACTCAGTATTGCCATTTTCAACTTGAAGCTTAATGATCCCGTTTCTTCCAGACTTCCTCATCGTTTTCCTAAACTCAAGGAGGTCGACTACGATATGGTCTGTAGGCTTGTCCTTCCCATAGACGACAGCAGGGAATTTACCGCTTTGGCGAATCTCAGTAATCGCTGACCTTCTAAAATCTTCTCTTCTCTTTGCAGAAATTGTAGACAAGAATAATCACCTTCCTAAATGGTTTTTTATTATCCCTATCTATCAATGTCTCCAAAAGAGGCGGAAAACAAACACATTAAATTATTTTCGTCGCTAAACGAGCACTTCCGCTTTTCTCTATTAATCAAATAAAGTACTGACAGATTGTTCTTCGTGTACACGAATAATCGCTTCACTAATTAATGGAGCAACGGAAAGCTCTTTAATCTTTGGAATTTTCTTTTCTTCTGGAAGAGCAATTGTATTTGTCACAACAAGCTCTTTAATTTTTGAATTCATAATTCTTTCCATTGCAGGTCCTGATAATACTGGATGTGTACAGCATGCGTAAACTTCTTTTGCACCATGTTCAACAAGGGCATTGGCAGCAAGTGTAATGGTACCAGCTGTATCAATAATATCATCGATTAGAATAGCTGTTTTTCCTTCAATATTACCTACAATATTCATGATTTCAGCAACGTTTGGACGCGGGCGGCGTTTATCAATAATCGCAATTGGTGCTTTTAAGAGGTCTGCCATTTTTCTTGCCCGTGTAACACCACCATGATCAGGTGATACTACAACAATATCCTTTAGGTTTTTCTGCTTGAAATACTCTGTCAAGATAGGTACACCTTGTAAATGGTCCACCTGAATATCAAAGAATCCTTGAATTTGCGGCGCATGAAGATCAAGTAAAATTACGCGTGTTGCACCTGCTGTTTCAAGTAAATTTGCTACTAATTTAGAAGTGATCGGCTCACGGGCACGTGCCTTACGGTCTTGACGGGCATAACCGTAATAGGGCATAACGACGTTAATCGTTTTTGCTGATGCCCGTTTAAGTGCGTCCACCATAATTAACACTTCCATAAGGTGTTCGTTAACCGGTGCACTTGTAGATTGGATTACATAGACGTCACAGCCACGAATACTTTCTTCAATATTAATTTGTACTTCACCGTCGCTAAAACGAGAGACAGAGCATTTCCCCATTTCAATACCTATATGGTCCACGATTTCTTGGGCTAAAGCCTTGTTAGAACCTAAGGTGAATACTTTTAAATTTGGGTCAAGATATTGGTTTGGCATTTTAGAAAAAACCCTCCGTATTTTATTATTTATTGTCTTGTTTATTTTCCATATAGCCTACTTTATTCATTTGTCTTGCACGTGCAATCGATAAGCTGCTTTCAGGGACATTTTCTGTAATCGTTGATCCGGCTGCAATGAAGGAATTTCTCCCGATTGTTACCGGTGCAACTAAATTTGAATTACAGCCAACAAAAACCCCATCTTCTATTTTTGTTAAATGTTTCTTCTCTCCATCATAATTTACGGTAATAGAGCCGCAACCGATATTTACATCTGTACCGACTTCCGCATCACCAATATAGCTAAGATGGGATACTTTACTACCTGTCCCTAATACCGATTTCTTGACCTCTACAAAGTTGCCAATCTTCACTTCATTGTGTAAAGTAGATTGCGGTCTAATATGGGCAAATGGACCTATTTTTACATCATTTCCAACTTCACTGTCATAGGCAGCTGAATGGCGAATAACGGTTCGTTCACCAATTTTACAGTTATCAATTTCGCTGTTGGGACCAATGTTACAGTCACTTCCAATTACCGTTTGACCTCTAATCACAGTTCCCGGATAGATTGTTGTATCATTTCCTATAATGACTTCCGCTGAAATATACGTATTGGCCGGATCAATGATGGTTACGCCATTTTTCATATGGTCTTTATTGATTCGATGCTTCATAATATTTTCAGCCTGTGCGAGCGCAATTCTATCATTAACGCCCAAAGTCTCATCCATGTCAGCCGTTTGATAAGCCGCAATGGTTTCACCTTTGTTTTTCAAAATCTCAATGACATCCGGCAAATAAAATTCACCCTGCACATTCTCATTTTTTACTTCTTTAAGTGCAAGAAAAAGTGATTGATTGTCAAAACAGTAAGTGCCTGTATTAATTTCCTTCACTGTTAATTCATGAACACTTGCATCCTTATGCTCAACAATCTTTTCTACAGAGCCATTTTCACTTCGGATGATGCGCCCATATCCTGTTGGATCTTCCGAATACGCAGTTAAAATAGTCGCTTTTGCATTCGTATTTGTATGATGCCCCAAAAGAGCTTTCAGCGTATCAGGTGTAATTAATGGTGTATCACCGCAAATAACGAGTGTTGTTCCTGACAGCTTGCCAAGAACTGATTCTGCTTGCCTTACTGCATGTGCTGTACCAAGCTGCTCTTCCTGCAAAGCGTAGTCGCATTTTGAACCTAAGTACTGCTTTACTTTTTCTGCGCCGTGACCAATTATAGTCACGATTTTTTTCATTTCAAGTTGGGAAACATGATCAATGACATGTTCTACCATTGGCTTCCCGCACACAGGATGTAATACTTTATAAAGCTTCGATTTCATCCTTGTACCTTGACCTGCTGCTAAAATTACGGCAAAACGATTCATAGAAAACCTCCGCTCGACTCCTTTTTACCACCTTCGAATATATCGTAAAAAACCGTCTATTTCAACAATTCTATTAAAATATGAAGAAAATACCTATAAAGTGTTGAAAAAGTTGCTTATGGGTTAATATTAACAGAAACTTTCTAAATGTAAAAAAGCTGTCCCAAAATTGAGACAGCCTGTACGTTCGATTCTTAAATTTTATAAAGATAGTAAGGCCCTATGAAGCTCCAGCCTCTTCATATTCCACTTCACTTAGCTCTCCCAAACGATGATATTCAGCTAAAACTGCATCTTGAATCTTCCCACGAGTGGAAGAATTGATAGGATGAGCAATATCACGGAATTCCCCGTCGGGAGTACGTTTACTTGGCATTGCCACAAATAAACCGTTATTCCCATCAATCACTCGAATATCATGAACTACAAATTCATGATCAAGCGTAATGGAGGCGATGGCTCTCATGCGTCCCTCGGTGTTCACGCGGCGTAATCTTACGTCAGTAACTTCCATCTGTATCACCACCTTTTTCTAAATAAAAGACATATATCTGTAATTCAACATAATTTGGATAATTCCTTCTCGTTCACAAAAAAATTACAAAAAAAATCCAACTTTTCAAAAAAAAGTTGGACATTCTGTGAACAAATTAGAAAAGCGCAAGCGACCGTTTAGCGACGTATAAACTGGAACCCATCGACTGAGATAAAGGAAACACAACGAACATAGTGAGTTGATGTTGACTTATCGTAGGGAGGTGGGTGAAGTTTACGAGTCGCTGGTCGCTGGAGCTAGACAGATAGAAAAGTGCAAGCGCCTTGCTTATCGCCGTACAAAGCTACTTCACTAAAGCAACCACTTCAATTTCTACTAGTACATCCTTTGGTAGTCTAGCAACCTCCACACAAGATCTTGCAGGCTTATGTTCGCCAAAATACTCGCCATATACATCGTTCAGTCTAGCAAAGTCATTCATATCTTTTATAAAAACTGTAGTTTTAATTACTGTATCAAGTGAAGCACCTGCTTCTTTAAGCACGGCTTTAAGATTTGCGAAAACTTGATGTGTTTGTGCTTCAATATCACCAGTAACTAGAACACCCGCTGCTGTTAATGGAATTTGTCCTGAACTGTAAAACATATTATTTACAATGATACCTTGAGAATATGGACCAATGGCTGCAGGAGCCTCATTCGTATGAATCGCTTTCATTCCTCTTCCCCCTTAATGGATTACTTTTCAATTTTTAACGGCTTGGCATGTTTAAAGTAATTGCCTTCTTCCACTTCAATATGCTTTTCTTTTACATTAACCTCTGATAACCGAACTAAAGAAATATATTCATCAACTAAGTGCTCTTCAGAATTATCTTCAGCCTCCACTAATACTCCAATACCGGCCACCGTAGCCTTAAATTCCTCGAGCATGCTAATCATTCCGTTGATTGTACCGCCTGCCTTCATAAAGTCATCAATGATGAGGACATTGGAGCCTTCCGCTAAGCTTCTTCTGGCAAGCACCATATTTTGAATTCTCTTTGTTGAACCCGAAACATAATTAATACTAACGGTTGAACCCTCAGTCACCTTACTGTCACGACGCACAATAACAACTGGAACATCCAAATAAGAGGCAACTGCATAGGCTATCGAGATCCCTTTCGTTGCTACTGTCATCACGACATCAATTTTCCGTTCGGTGAAAACAGAAGCAAATAAACGTCCAATTTTATTAACGATTCTTGGGTTCCCTAGGATGTCATTTAAGTATAAATAACCACCAGGAAGCAAACGGTCTGACTTAGCAAGCTGCTCACGTAAATTATCAATAAACTTGTGCGCCTCCTCTTCAGAAGCATGTGGGATAAATTTCACCCCACCTGCAGCACCCGGCACTGTATGTAATGTCCCCATACCCTGAGTTTCAAAGGTTTGTTTGATAATACCTAAATCCTCACTGATAGATGATTTGGCGGCTCCATAACGATCTGCGAAAAAAGAAAGTGAAACTAAATGACGAGGATGAGCCAACAGGTAGCTTGTCATGTCTACTAATCTCCCGCTTCGCCTTATTTTCATTCATGTACACCCCTAAAATCCGAATATTTTATAGTAACTATAACACTTTTATACGGATTTAATCAAGGGTAGTTAGAAAAGCGCTGGAGCTAGACAGTGATGAACAAGTTAGCTTTCGTTTCTAGTACCCAATATACGAACTGCGTATACTTGATCACAAAAGCCCCTTAAACCATTGTATATTCGCTGTAATCTTGATTGATATTGAACGAGACCATAAACAGTCGGTCCACTGCCGCTCATTAGTACCGCATCTGCCCCAAACCGTTGCATCTGCATTTTTATATGGTTAACCTCAGGATGCATTTTTAAGGTGACGCTTTCCAATACATTGCCGACGTTATTACAGATCCCTTTGAAATCATGATTATGAATAGCTTGTACCATAGCATCGATATTTGGGTGCTCTACTTGATCCAGTTTTAAATTCCGATAAACATCGGCAGTAGATACCCCAATCGTTGGCTTCGCCAAGATAACCCAGCATGGCGGCGGGGAAGAAATATGCTCAATTTTCTCACCGCGACCAGTCGCAATGGCTGTTCCTCCGTACACACAGAAAGAAACATCGGAGCCAATTTCCGCCCCAATTTCAGCTAATTTATCAAGCGATAGTCCCAAGTTCCAAAGCTTATTTAGACCTCTTAGTGTTGCCGCAGCATCACTGCTGCCCCCAGCCAATCCAGCAGCTACAGGGATTACCTTCGAGATTGAAATAGAAACGCCCTTTTTGACAGCAAGTCGTTCTTTCAATAACCTTGCTGCCTGATAGGCCAAGTTCCGGTCATCATCCGGTACAAAGCGGTTTTGTGAGACTATCGTAATTTTATCTTCCTGAAGTTCTTCTAATTCGATTCGATCAGCCAAATCGATTGTGGTCATGATCATTTTGACTTCATGAAAACCATCGACTCTTTTGTGTAAAACATCTAACGATAAATTGATTTTTGCCGGCGCTTTTACCAAAATTCGATTGCCCATCCTACTCATCACCTACTAAACTCGTCTAGCCACTTACCGGAAGTGCCAGACCTACTAAATGAAGTTAATATCCTGTATATTGTATCATAAACAGATAGTATAACCATTTTTATCGAAAAAAAAACCGAAGCTAAAATTAGCCCCGGTTATCGCAGTATTTTAGTCGTCTTTTAAGAACACGAATTTACTGTTTTTGCTGACTTACTAAACCTTGTTGTGCAATTTCAACAGCGCGTTTTACCATGCTTCCGGCTTGTCTTGCTGTTATTCCACCCCAGCCTTCAGCTTGAACAGTATCATAAAATCCAAGTTCCTTCGCGAGCTCATCCTTAAACTGTTGAGACATTAAGCCCCTTCTTCTACCCATGAATACTCCCTCCTAAAACTGCGACAAGCTTAGTATTAGGAGTTTATGCATAACTAATTCAAGTAAAAAATATTGGACAAAAAAACAACGGACAGTATTTCTACTGTCCGTTTATTGCAATACTTCCTGTATTTTCATCAAAAAATGTTAATTCGACTGTTTCAGTTAAAACATCGGCATAACTATAAGAAACCCGTTCAAATGAATTTTCTTGTTGATCTAGTTCAATAATAAAAACAGAAGGATACGTCTCAGCCAAAACTCCAGACCTTTCTATCGTCTTGCGGCGCCCACCATTTGCTTTTAGTGTCAGGCGTTTCCCAAGATTGTTATCAAGAATGCGTTTAATGTCTAATAAAGTTTTTCCCATTCGTTCCACCTCACTATGTATAGTATATCACCGATCACCTTTTCAGTCAAATAAAACTAAAATTATATCAGTGACACCTTTTTACTGTCAATGGGTTTTTCATTCAATAATGGATTTTTTTTGAGCATAATATTACTTTTCCCTAGTTTGACAATTTTATGTATAATTCGCCTTAACTTTTACATAATAAAAGCTGCCTTTAAAGTATGAAGCACAACCAAGAAAATTATATTCACAAAATAAGTAAACATTCATTTCCACCTGTATGCTTTACTCTAAAGACAGCTTTATTCATAATCCGGTATATTATATGGCATTCCAATTCGAAGTAGTCCCCTTGTTTCCACTCCACCTAACCCTTTTTCACCAGTTAAGGTATTTCTAAGCACATCCCACACATTAATATGATCCTTGATCGGCGTATAGCTGATTTTAGCGACAATATATACCGGATCAAGGGCGTGAATATTAATCCGCGTCGGAGAGCTTGCGAAATTGGCTCCAGCTTTGATTAATGATTCGAAGTGTGATTGGCATGCACCCGCAAAAATAACAAGCTGATCAAGATGCGGGACCCTTTTTCTGGCTTCATAAACGGTTTCAGCAAAGTAGCGAGAGTGGCGGTATGCCTTTAAGTCACTTATTTTACCTTTTGATTTAAGATAAGCATCATGGCCGGTTACAACTAGTATATCGGGGCGCATTTGCTCAATTAACCTGCCAACCCGCTCTGGCATTTCCTTTTCACTCATATGAACGCCATAAATCGGAACACCCAGACGTTCATATAATGTGCGGCATTTTTGTAAATAAACAGGATCACCATCCAAATGCAACACACGACCAGGCATTTGAAAGTATGATTCACTATGACTGTAGCCGCTCGAAGCATGATATTCATTTCTTTGGCGAATTAAATTATAATCCTGACGAAATAGCCAGTTGGATTTATCTACTTTTTCCTTTTCCTTCTTTTGCCTTGATTGATACTCTTTATCGTCTATAACCAATAAGTCGGAAATTGGTGCATCAGCCATCAGCCTAACATCCTCGCCCAATAAAATTGCTATGGCGTTATTTATTTCTGTCACCCGGAAAAGTAAATCATGATTATAAGATTTGCGGGTTACTAAATCTCCCACCTCAATATCCATATTTCCCCTCCTCACATGGGGCAGATACAACGGTCACACCGGGTCATACCGGTCTTTTATAACCTATGTATCCTCGGGGAAAAACGTGAAATCAAATTCGCTCTGGCGTATTTGCATCCAGATAGGACACAAGCTCATCACTTAAGCTTCCGAACTCCTCTATACTTAATGTTTCTCCGCGCCTTTTTGGATCAATCCCAGCGGCATGAAGGGCCTTTTCGATATCCTGCTTTGCAATTGTTTTTGCGAAGTGACTTGATAAATTATTAAAGATTGTTTTTCTTCGTTGTGCAAAGCTAGCTCGGACAACAGTGAAGAAAAACTTTTCATTTGTAACATGAACAGCCGGCTCTGGTCTTCTCGTTAACCGGATGACAGCAGAGTCAACATTCGGCTGTGGTATAAAAACCGTTTTCGGTACCGTCATAACCGTTTTAGCTTCCGTGTAATATTGGATGGCTATTGATAGGGAACCATAGTCCTTTGTACCAGGGGCCGCCGCTATCCGATCAGCGACTTCCTTTTGAAGCATACAAACAATTCCCCGTATCGGCAATTGATCGGTTAAAAGCTTCATAATGATCGGTGTTGTTACATAATAAGGGAGATTGGCTACAACCATTAAATCCTGGTCTGCTTCAAATTCCTCCGAGATGACTCCTTTTACATTTGCTTTTAAAACATCCTCATGAATAACCTTCACATGCGGGTAGGGATCAAGTGTTTCTTTTAAAATCGGCAGCAATCTTTGGTCAATTTCAAAGGCAACAACTTTTTTAGCCCGCTTTGCCAATTGCTCTGTTAACGCCCCAATTCCAGGTCCAATTTCAATGGCGCCACTGTTCTCCGTCAACTCAGCAAAATCTACAATTCGGTTTAAAATATTTAAATCAATTAAAAAGTTCTGCCCTAAGCTTTTCTTAAAAGAAAAACCGTGCTTTTCCAAAATCGCTTTCGTTCGTACCGGTGTTGCAATGTCCTTCCTCATTCCGTTTCCTCCTGTAACACTTGAATTGCTGCCTCTAAAAATGTCGCTCTCGTAATTTGAAACATATTTAAGCGCTTGTGAAGCTGTTTCCCGTTTGTATACCCTATTTTTAAGAGAAGCCCGAGCTTTTCCCTTCTTTCCTTAGAGCGGGCCTCTCCCATTAAACCAGCTTCAAGCAAATCCTCTTGGGTAATTTCCTCGGTTACAATTATCATTTCCTGCTGAACTGCACTTAAAGCCTTTCGGATGGCTTCGATTGAAGCATGTTCAACACCAAGGCCTTTGCCCTTTTTAGGGATTGCCTCGTGACGGGGCAAAAATGCATGCTTACAGCCCGGTACTTTATCAGATATGATTTTGCGGATCCGTTCACCTGGATAGTCAGGATCTGTAAAAATAATGACACCCCGCTGTTTTTGGGCAAGGCGAATTTGTTCAATTGTTGCCTCGCTTATTTCAGAGCCATTTGTTTCGATCGTGTCCGCCTGAACAGCTCTTTTTATCCGAACGGTATCATCTTTTCCTTCAACCACAATAATTTCTTTCATTTTTTCCATTTTTTTATTTTTCCTCTCGAAAGTCTGAAACTTTAAATGCTTGTTTAACGTCTATACATGTATAAGTATAATCTAATTAAAAACAAAAAACACAGAGGATTTAAAGGGTCCCCTGTGAAGAGTGAACATGCTATTCTGTTTATTCCAGCATTTTAATTAATACCGTTTTACGGCCATAGCTGTCTACTGTCTTTTGGTTAGGAATAAACAGGTCGATTTTATTTCCTTTAATGGAGCCGCCGGTATCAGCAGCGATCGCATGACCATAGCCTTCCACCCATACTTTTGTACCTAATGGAATGACACTAGGGTCAACCGCAATGACTTTTACATCGGGATTTTCCCTCAAATTAATACCAGTCGAAGTCTTCCCGGAGCATCCGTTACAATAAGCAGTATAAGCAGTGGCTTGGACATAAAATTCCTTTGTCTGAGGACCATCATAGCCACGGGCCGCTTGTTGTTTAATTGTTTTTGTACCCAAAGCAACAATTTTATCTTTACTATCTCTAACCTTTTCAGTACTTAGTAGCGTTCTAGAAACTTCTTTGTCGTTTTCAAGAACCACTGCAAAGGTCTGCTTTTCCAAACCTTTTTCACCTTTATCGACTACCTTTTCTACACCCGCAGGTAGGGATGAATCTTTTCGAGTTACGACTGCAAAATCAACTGGTGCTTCCACCACATCGGTGACCTTTTCTACGCGTATAACATTAACAACCATATCTTCTGTGACTTGAGTGTTAGCTTCTGGCTCCACGCGATCAAGTTCATTAAGTTTAATTTCTTGGTGCTTCAAAAGGTCAACGACCGTAGTCGAAGTGGTCCAAACTTGCTTCTCTTCATTTTTATCTTTGACTGTTACAAGAAAAGCAGTATCTACGATTATTTCTGTTTTTTGATCTAGCTCTGTATCCCGACTTGGACTAATTCTATCGTGTTCACTTAACGTTATATTTTGCTCATTTATAAATTCCCCTACAGTTTTTGCCGCTGACCAAACTGTCTCCTCTTTTCCCCAGGCTATCAATCTAATAGGCTTGGCTGGGTCCCACGAAACTCTCCCGTTTTTCGTTATCGGTGAATCCAGCGAAGGCGTGATCCGATCTTGCTCCAAGACTTCTAAATCAAGCTCTGCCAAAAGCTCTTTTACCGTCCCGGCATGGGTCCGTACCGTTTCTTCTTTCCCGTCTAATACAACCGTTACCGGCTGCTTAGTTCCCTCGTACGATAGTACCGCTATTAGTATAATAGCTAGAGTACTAGACAAGGCAACTATCATCTTTTTCGATTTCAGCATAATTTGCCTCCTTCTCGGAGTGATTATATAAGAGCCTTTCTCAAGTTGTCAACTATAATTTACCACCCCACCCATTCTTGACAAATTTTAAGACATGTTCACTTTGTCTATCGTTTCACATTATAAAGCCATTTTATTTAGTAAATCCACCCAAAAATATCGACAACATTCTTCGCTAGAAAAGCGGAAGTGCCCGTTAAGCGACGAAAAAACTGGAGCACGACGACTGAGATAAAGGAAACACGACGAACGAAGGGAGTCGATGTTGACTTATCGTAGGGAGACGGGTGAAGTTTTTCGAGTCGCTGGGCACTGGAGCTAGACAGATAGAAAAGCGGAAGTGCCCGTTTAACGAAAAAAGAGGCTGTCCCACTTGAGAGACAGCCCCTTTCGACAATTTATGAAATCCCAAACACCTTTTTTGCATTTTCCGTTGTTTGATGGGCTACTTCTTCATACGAAACGCCCTTTAATTCAGCAATTTGCTCAGCAACTAATTTTACATAAGCTGGTTCATTTCTTTTGCCGCGATACGGATGCGGTGTTAAATACGGGCAATCCGTTTCGACGAGTAGCTTCTCAAGCGGAAGTTCGGCAGCTACTTCTTTTGGCTTTTTGGCATTTTTAAAAGTTACAGGGCCGCCAAAGGAGATATAGAAATTCATAGCGATGCATTCTCTAGCTGTTTCAAGGCTTCCGCTAAAACAATGCATAATTCCGCCAACTTCGCCCGCTTCCTCTTCTTTCAAAATATCGACAATATCCTGCGTTGCTTCACGGTTATGGATGATAATTGGCAATTTCAACTTTTTCGCTAGGCGAATTTGTTTACGAAAGACCTCCTTTTGGATGTCCTTCGGTGATTTATCCCAGTAATAATCCAAGCCCATTTCACCAAGAGCGACGACCTTTGAATGACTGGCCAACTCCTCGATCCACTCTAAATCTTCTTCCTTCATATCAATAGCATCAACAGGATGCCAGCCGATTGCAGCATAGATAAAGTCGTTCTGTTCCGCAATTCTAATTGCACCTTCAATCGTCTCTTTATCAAAACCAACAACGACCATGTGGGAGACACCTTCAGACAGTGCACGCTCAATAACTTCTTCTTCATCATCGGCAAATTGCCTTGCATTAAGATGAACATGGGTATCAAATAACATATAAAACTCCCTTGAAACTTATTTTATTTTTGTACCATTTGGGATGCTTGCGTCGATTGTAGCAAGCTTTAACTTTCCATCATCCTTACCGGCAAGGATCATACCTTGTGAAAGCTCACCGCGAAGTTTGACTGGTTTTAAGTTTGTTACGCAGATTACTTTTTGGCCGGTTAATTCTTCCGGCTTGTAATATTCAGCAATACCAGAAACAACCTGACGTTTTTCATAGCCCAAGTCTAATTGAAGCTTTAGTAGCTTATCTGCTTTTTTAACATTTTCAGCTTGAATGACCTCGGCAACACGAAGTTCAACTTTTCCAAAGTCATCAATTGTAATTTCTTCAACCTCAGGAACCGCCTGCTCCGAACCAGCCTCATTTCCAGTAGCATCCGTTGCAGGTTCTGACGACACGACTTGTGCTGGTGGCTGCATGTCCTCTTTAATAGCTGCCACTTCCTTTTCCGTTTCAAGACGTGGGAAGATTGGCTCACCTTTTTGTACTTTTGTACCGCTTGGTATTAAACCAAATTGATATAAACTATCCCAAGCTATCAACTGCTCCCCGCTCACTCCTAACTGCTCCCAAACTTTCTTTGGTGCTCTTGTTAAAAATGGCTGCAGCATAATGGAAATATAACGTAATGACTCTGCTAAATGGTACATAACGGATGCCAATTGAGCCTTTTTATCGTCATCTTTAGCAAGTGTCCACGGTTGTGTTTCGTCGATATATTTGTTTGTGCGGCTAACTAGCTGCCAAATCGCTGTTAATGCGACGGAAAACTCCATTTTTTCCATTGCATTTTCAACTTTTCCGACTGTTTCTTTTGCCATATTTTCTAGGATTCCGTCGAATTCCGTTACTTGTCCATCATACTTTGGAATTTCTCCGCCAAAATATTTATCAATCATCGCGACTGTACGATTCAATAGGTTTCCTAAATCATTCGCCAAGTCAAAATTAATACGGTCTACAAAGCCTTCCGGTGTGAAGACGCCATCAGAACCAAATGGAACTTCACGAAGCAGGTAATAACGAAGTGCATCTAAACCATAACGGTCAATTAATGTGACAGGGTCGATGACATTTCCTTTTGACTTCGACATTTTTCCATCCTTCATTAATAGCCAGCCATGGGCAAAAACTTTCTTGGGAAGCGGTACATCTAAAGCCATTAACATAATCGGCCAATAAATAGTATGGAAACGAACGATTTCTTTACCAACTAAATGAACATCTGCTGGCCAATACTTTTGATATTTTTCATCATTATCAGTATCATAGCCCAGTGCTGTAATATAATTCGATAACGCATCGATCCAGACATAAATAACATGCTTTGGATCGTTGGGTACTTTAATACCCCAATCAAAGGTTGTCCTTGATACCGCTAAATCCTCTAATCCCGGTTTAATGAAGTTATTAATCATTTCATTTTTGCGTGATTCCGGTTGGATAAATTCTGGATTTTCCTCATAATATTGAAGCAAGCGATCGACATATTTATTCATTTTAAAAAAGTAAGACTCTTCCTTCACCTTTTCGACAGAGCGACCACAGTCTGGGCAGTTTCCTCCCTCGATTTGACGCTCTGTAAAGAAAGACTCACATGGTGTACAGTACCAGCCTTCATACTGATCTAAATAGATATCACCTTGTGCAACGAGCTTCGCAAATATCTTTTCGACAGTTTTCTTATGGCGATCTTCTGTTGTTCTTATAAAATCATCGTAAGAAATATCGAGTTTTTGCCATAAATCTTTAATTCCCGACACGATATTATCAACGAATTGTTGTGGGCTAACCCCTTTTTCTTCAGCCTTTCTTTGAATCTTTTGTCCGTGTTCATCAGTACCTGTTAAGTACATAACATCGTAACCACGCAGACGTTTATAGCGTGCCATCGCATCCCCAGCTACGGTTGTATAAGCATGCCCTATATGTAATTTGTCGCTTGGATAATAAATTGGTGTTGTAAGATAAAATGACTTTTTTTCACTCAATTAAATAACCCCCTCTTATCAAATATTCCTTTAAGTATCCATTCGTACTATCTATTATACCATCTCCAAAATATACCCAATCAAATATTATGAGTCAAGATTACTTCCAGTTCCTAATTTTTTTGTCAAAAACCCTTGTAGAATTTTGTCGTTATTTTTATAATAAAAGAAAAAACATTTTTTTGAATAAAGGTAAGTAAATGTAAGAATAGTAGTATTAACTATTTTTATAGTGCTAATTACAAAACTTTATATATCAGCTTTTGAAATACAAAAAAATACATTTTCTTATAAAATCTACACTTTTTTACATAAACAATAATTGACTACTTTTGGAAAATTTGATATTATAAAAAGGGATGAAATTTGTCGAAACATGACGAATTATAAATATATACTAAACTATTAAAGGGAGAAATGGTCACATGAAATCTACTGGAATTGTTCGTAAAGTTGATGAATTAGGTCGCGTAGTAATTCCGATTGAATTACGTCGTACTTTAGGTATTGCAGAAAAAGACTCACTTGAAATATATGTTGATGATGATCGCATTATTTTAAAAAAGTATAAGCCAAACATGACTTGCAGCATTACTGGGGAAGTATCCGATCACAACTTTGCACTTGCTAATGGAAAGATTATCCTTAGCCGCGAAGGCGCAGAAATGTTATTAAAAGAGCTTCAAGACAACCTTGCAGTTTCAGCAAAATAATGATAATAAAATCAAAAGAGGCCAAATTCAGCCTCTTTTTTTATTGCTCATTTTCACCTTGCGTTTACTCTTCTATATGAAACAATTGGTACACTTCTCTTTTCGGCAGCCCTCGCTCATCTGCAACACGTTTAATCGCATCTTTAGACCGCATGCCCTCTTTTTCAATATAATGCTCTATATGCTCTTTAATCTGTAATTCTTCCCACCAACTATGTTTTTCTGGAATTTCGTCACTGTTTGCACCTTCGACAATAATACAAAATTCACCACGTATCATTTCTTCATCCGCCCACTGCGTAAGTTCACCTACTGTCCCTCTTATGTATTCCTCAAACTTTTTTGTTAATTCCCTTGAAAGGGTTGCTCTGCGATTGCTCCCCCAAACCTTTTCAATGGCAATAAGCGTTTCTTTCAAGCGATGCGGAGCCTCATAAAAAATAATTGGATCGAGCATTTCCTTAAGCCGTTCTAACTCTGCCGTTCTTTCCTTTTTCCCACGTGGCAAAAAACCATAATAATAAAAGTGATCGGTTGGAAGCCCAGAGGCAATTAAAGCTGTCAGCGCCGCATTCGCTCCGGGCAGGGCAATAACGGCAATACCTTCCTCCAATGCTGCGACAACTAAATCGTAGCCTGGATCGGAAATGGCTGGCATCCCCGCGTCACTAACTAAAGCAATTGTTTTTCCATTCTTTATTTCCTCAAGAAGTTTAGCGCCGCTTTCCCGCTTATTATGTTCATAGTAGCTTGTCAGTGGTGTTGAAATTTCAAAATGATTCAGAAGCTTGACCGTTTGCCTCGTATCTTCAGCGGCAATTAAGTCAGTTTCCTTTAATATACGGATGGCGCGAAAGGTCATATCCTCTAAATTGCCGATTGGGGTTGGCACTAAATAAAGCACCCCGGCAATTGATTCACTAAAGCTTTTTTGCTGCGTTCTCATAAATATACTCCTCTTTTTGTTTTCTCGTTAATTGCTTGACCCGATATTCCTCCTGCATGGCCTCCGTTTTAGATTCATACACTTTAGAAAATAAAAGCTGGACTGGCGAACGTCCTCTTGTATATTTCGCACCCTTACCCGTTTGGTGCATTTCTATCCTTTTTTCTAAATTATTCGTATAGCCCGTATAATACGAGCCATCGCTGCATTCCAAAATATAAACATAATGCTTATCTTTCTCCATATAAAATCTCTACCATCTCCTCAGTGTACTCATTATTTTCTTTATACACATAAATAGGAGGTAATATTTTAAGTCCTTCCTTACCGTATTTGGTACCCTCCACTAATAATGTATTAGCTTCCTTCCCCGCTTTAGGATAAACGAGACGCATTCGTTTTGGTTCTATTTTGTATTGTCTCATTAAAGTAACAATATCAAGTAGCCTCTCGGGGCGGTGAACAAAAGCGACTTTACCACCATGACGAACTAGCCTACTTGACACCCTGACAACATCTTCAAGAGTACAATAAATTTCATGACGAGCAATCGCTAGATGAGGGTTTTCATTATATTCCTTTTCACTTGGTGTTGGAAAATAAGGCGGGTTACAAGTCACGACATCAAACCCGGCATTCCCGAGTACCCCATATATATCGTTAATGTCACCATGAATGACCGAAAGGCGGTCCTCTAAACCATTGTACTGAATACTTCTAACAGCCATATCATAGATGCGCTCCTGAATTTCCACCCCTGTGATTGTTCCCTTTGTTCGTTCGCTTAGAAGCAATGGAATCACTGCGTTGCCTGTACATAAATCAAGTAAAGTTCCTTTTTGTATAGGAACGTAGACGAAATCCGCCAATAACACGGCATCTAATGAAAAGTTAAAAACAGATGGGCTTTGGATAATTTTCATCCGCTCATCCAACAAATAATCTAAACGTTCATCTCCACGTAATTCAACCATCTATGTAAATAACCTTCCTTATATAGAAATGAGGCTGACCCAATGTTTTCGAGTCAGCCTCTAAGCCTATTTTTTATTTAAAAACGATAAGCAAAACAGGCAGTCGCCATCCTTTCGCAAAGACCCATAGTGAACATTACAAATATGGAACCCTTCTTGATAAAGACGAGCGAGGTTATCATATCCTTCTCCAATATCGGCCACTGACTTTTCCTTCTTGTTCGTCTTTCTTTTCGTTTCTTTTTGCTTCGGTTCGTCCTCTTTTTCAAACCGTTGTCTTAGGTGATGATTTTCCATCTTTAAATGATGGTTTTCCTCAAGCAACTCGGCAAGATATGCTTTAAATTCACCTAATTGTTTATATAATCGACCGATTTGTTCTTCTATTTCAGTCGCCTGATCAAATAATTGTTTTTTGTCCACTTGAATGCACCTCTATTTTTGTGGGCTAAAACGACACGGTCCCTTGCTCCATTAATTCATCAATTGTATATTCTACTACACGCTCAAGTTCGATCAATTCAACTTGGATCACACCTTCCAATATGTTCAAACCGACTACCTTGCCGTCTCCTTGCGGTGTGTGAATAGGGGCGCCCAAGTCTGGTAGTCCTGCTTTTGCAGTCTCATAATCATCATTTTCATATTTCAAGCAACACATAAGTCGTCCACATAGTCCAGAAATTTTGGCTGGATTTAATGACAGATTTTGATCCTTTGCCATTTTTATAGATACCGGGTCGAAGTCGCCTAGAAACGTAGAACAGCAGAGCATTCTCCCACACGGTCCGATTCCACCGAGCAATTTCGCTTCATCACGAACACCGATTTGACGGAGTTCAATTCTTGTCCTAAATATAGCTGCTAAATCTTTAACTAATTCACGGAAATCGATGCGGCCATCTGCTGTAAAATAGAAGATAATCTTATTTCTATCAAACGTATATTCTACGTCTACTAGCTTCATATCTAATCCATGCTCTTCTATTTTTTTCGTGCAGGCTTCATACGCTACTTTTGCCTCTTTTTTATTCTCTTCTACATTCCTAAAATCGTCTTCATTCGCAAGACGAATAACCTTCTTTAAAGGTAAAACAATATCATTTTCATCGACCGTTTTTTGGGCGATGACGGCTTTTCCAAATTCAATCCCCCGAACAGTTTCAACGATAACATAGGATCCTTTTTCGATCTTGATTTCCCCTGGATCAAAATAATATATTTTACCCGCCTTTTTAAAGCGAACTCCCACTACCTCATACAACTATTATCCCTCCTGCAACTTCAGTATCAGCTGCTCCATCAATAATGAAGGATTGACATTGGCATTTAACCGTTTTTTCGCCTCTAGAATTACGGTTAAATCGTCCACGATTTTCTTTTGAGAAAAACGCATAGATTGTGCCTCAAGCAACTCCTTTTGATCTATATAAATTAAACTCTTTTCTTCACCTATTTGGATATATAAAAGGTCTTTAAACCATAATAATAATAAATCTAAACCTACACTAAGCTGTTCCTTTTCCTTAAAGTGTGACAGCCAACTTTCATGCAAAAATAATAGAGCATGGTGGCCCCTCTTTAAAAGGACCTCATTTAATTGTATCACTATATTTCGGGCTTGTGCAAACCAATCGTCTGAAATTATCGCAAGTGCTTCATTAATATTATTGGTAAGAGAGGCAGCAATTTTTCCTAAATGAGCAGGGACATCTTGTTGTAACAGTTTTTGTAAAAGTAAATCTGCCGTTAATGGTTGAAAATTCAAAATTTGACATCTGGATAAGATCGTTGGCAATATTTGCTGAACCTGTTCTGTTAACAAAATAGCAATAGTTTGCCCACCTGGCTCCTCTAAAAACTTTAATAAACTATTGGCTGCTTGATTGGTCATTTTATCAGCATGCTCAATAATATAGACTTTCCCCTTGGATTCTACACTCTTCTTTGAAAATTCTCTCTGCAAATCTTTTATTTGTTCTTTTTTTAACGATAAACCATCCGGTGATAGGAAATGGACATCGGGGTGATTGCCTGAGTCAATCCGCTTGCATTCAATACAGGCATTACATGGCTCAGCGCCATTTTTATTTATGCAAAAGAAGCTTTTGGCAAGCTGAAGGCCGACGGCTTTTTTGCCTGTCCCACGACCACCTTCAAATAAATAGGCATGTGCAATCCGGTCTTTTACTATACTATTTTTCAGCATCCTCACTACATTGGGCTGTATTTCCTGCAGTTGTTCCCATGTTTGCATATACGATCACCACATTATCTTATCTATTAGTACCTTTTTAATATCCGAAAATACATTCTCAATTTCTTGATTAGCATCTATTCTTACAATTCTATCAGGGAATTTCGCCAAAACTTCCTCGTATCCCTCTTTCACCTTATTGTGAAAATTCATTTCTTCTAAATCTAACCTATTTACTTCTCTTTCTCTATTCTTTCTAATTCTACTTAATCCAACCTGGGGATCAAGGTCTAAATACAAGGTTAAATTCGGCATAAACTTTCCAATAGCAAATTCATTAATCGAAAGAACCTCGTCAATTCCTAACCCTCGAGCATATCCTTGATAGGCTAAACTACTATCAATAAAACGATCACATAATACAAATTTATCTTCATTTAGTGAGGGAATAATCTTTTCCACTAAATGCTGTCTTCTTGCAGCGGCATAGAGGAGCGCCTCAGTTCGACCATCCATTTTAGTATTCTTTTTATCTAAAATAACTGAACGAATTTGTTCAGCTATATCAATTCCTCCTGGTTCTCTTGTAACAACAATACTTTTCCCTCTATATTCAAGAAAATCCTTAACATAATTAATTAATGTGGATTTTCCTGATCCCTCGACACCTTCGAGAGTTATGAGATAACTCATTTTTTCTCCTCCGCTTACAATTCTAGTTTAAAATATATTATCCACACTTATTTTAACCTAATTTTTTAATGGCTGGCATGTTTTCATATAAATCTTATTTAAAAAACTCTTTCCTTTTTGAACTTTTTCATTTCATTATAATGAATGGCTAGAAAGGAAACAATTTAAAAATGACTATCAATGCCAAAATAGCCTGATAGTCATTTTTAAATTGTTATTTAACAGTTTTCAATTAGACGAGCTAATAATGCTGTTCGGAATTGGATTTGATCTATACGTACATATTCTAGAGGTGAATGAGCATGGTCACCGCTTGCCCCAAGGCCATCTAAGGTTGGAATCCCCATACCTGCTGTAAAGTTCCCATCACTTACCCCGCCTGTAGCGGCTTCCTCCAGACCAAAATCAAATTCATCCCTTGCTATTTCTTGTGCTAACTTAAAAAGAGCAGCACTTTCTTTAGTTTTCTCCATAGGTGGACGAATCATGCCACCAGTAATCTTCAATTCAGATTTATTTAAACAAGGTCTGATGGCTTTAATTTGTGTGTCTACTCGCTGCGCTTCCTCAGCGCTGGCAACCCGAACATCAATTTCCGCTTCAGCATATTCAGCAATTACATTACTGCCAATGCCACCCTTTACAATACCAACATTAAGTGTTGTTCCCTTAGCCGTATCCGCGAGTGCATATAATTTTTGAATTTGAAAGGCTAGCTCATGAATCGCCGAAACTCCTTTTTCAGGGTTTACACCTGCATGGGCTGAAATACCTTTTACAATAAGTTTGTAACGACCGCTTCCTTTTCTCACTGTTTTCAAAGCCCCTTGTGGTTCCATAGGAGGTTCAAGTACCAATGCAAGATCTGACTGAGAAGCCATTGTCTCTATCAATTCACGAGAAGTTGGACTCCCAAGCTCTTCATCACTATTCAGCAGAATAACCACCTTTTTTTCTTCAGGAAAGCGCCCTGTATCTTTAAGTACCTTTAGTGCAAAGAATGCTTGCAAAATACCAGCCTTCATATCATAAACACCTGGTCCATAAGCCTTTTGATCCTTAATATAAAAGGGTCTTCGACTTGCTTCTCCTAACGGCCAAACCGTATCGTAATGACCAACGATGAGAATATGCTTAGGACCTGTACCGAATTCACAAACTAGTTTGTCTCCTAATTCAGGATGCTCGATTCGATGAACCTTGCCACCAATTAAACCTGTAAAAAGCTTACTATACCAATCTGCCATTCTATCATTTTGTATCTTACTGGCAGAGGGTGAATCGATGTTGACACTTTCCTTAAGCAAATTGAGTAGTTCAGGTAAATAAACTTCGACCTGATTTAAAAACGATGATTGTTGTGGCATTAAATATGACCTCTCTATTAATGGGATTGCGAATTAGAGCCAAAAAGAC
Organism: Caryophanales bacterium; assembly: GCA_012840465.1. GTDB lineage: Bacteria > Bacillota > Bacilli > Bacillales > Bacillaceae_J > Schinkia. The sequence continues at coordinate 5,809 of DULJ01000025.1, read as the reverse complement.
GATCTAAGCCATATACGCGTTCCAATATAATAATAAATACTAAACTCAATAAAATAACAACCGAAGAAATAGATGCAACTAGTGGATCAAGTACCTCTTGCATATAGCTAAAGATGGCTAAAGGCAATGTCGTAGTACTTGGCGAAACCATAAATAATGAAACCGTTACATTGTCAAAGGAAGTTAGGAAAGCGAAAATCATCCCCGACATAATGGCAGGTTTTAATAATGGAAACGTAATATCCCAGAATACATTATGGGACTTAGCCCCCATAATATAAGCTGCACGTTCAAGTGTATAATCAAAGGAGCTAAGTCCTGTTAATACCAGCCGGACAACATAAGGAATCGAGATTAAAATGTGGGATAGTAATAATCCGAGAAATGAACCTGCAAGTCCGATGCGTGTAAAAAATAGTAATGCTGCGATACCGATAATAAGTGCAGGTACGGTTAGTGGAGACATAAGTAATGTTGTAATGAAACCACTTCCGCGAAATCTATACTTATGCAAAGCAAGCCCCGCAAATACTCCTATTAATGTTGAAATAAAGGCTGTTATAGCGGCGAGTTGCAAACTAAATAAAAACGAATCAACAAACTCCTGACGATCAAAAATTTTGGCATACCATTTTAGGGAAAACCCTTCAGGAGGAAACGATAAATAGTTAGCTGCCGTTAATGATGTCGGAATGATAACAAGCAACGGCGAAATAACAAATAAGACAACAATAAAGGTGATAATACCGAGAATTGGATTTCTTTTCACGATGAGAACACCTCTTTATACCTTTTAGTTTCAATCAAACGTGTAAATAAAGTCACAAGTCCAACCGTAGACATTAATAGAAGAAATGCTATGGCAGCCCCCATCGACCAATTCAATTGTGCCATAACCTGTTCATATGCAATAATTGGCAACACCTTCACCGCTGTTCCCCCCATTAGGGCAGGTGTAACGTAGGCACTCATCGAAAGACTGAACACAAGCGTTGTTCCAGCCATAATTCCTGGTAGTGTTAATGGAAGTGTCACTGAGAAAAATGTACGAAGTGTTCCAGCACCAAGAATTCCAGCCGCTTTATATAGTGATTGATCTATTTGATAAAGACTTGTTGCAATCCCAAGAATCATATATACGATATAGGCATCAGTTAATCCGATTACAACCCCTAATTCGTTGTACAATAGTTTTAACGGTTCATTAATAATGCCGAACTTAAGCAATGTCGTATTAATCCAACCCGTTTCTCCAAGAATAACAACCCAACCAAAATTTCGTATCACAACACTTACGAGATGTGGAGAGATAATTAAAAATGTGATGATCCCCCTCATCTTTGCTGAAGCTTTTGCCATATACAGTGCTACAGGATAGCCTAATACTAGACAGGCAATAACTGTAAACAAGCTAACCTTTATCGTACGCCAAAGGATGCCAAGGTAATAAGAATCTTGAAAGAACAAAAGATAATTTTCGAACGAAAATTGTTCCTCCCCATTTTGAAAACTTAGTATGAATATATAAAACATTGGTAAAACAAAAACTCCTAAAATGACAATGATTGCCGGCAATAGAAGCAGCGCGGCTTGAATCGATGGTTTACGATTCTCATTCATAAACATCTACTCCTTAGCGGAGAATACAAATACATCCTCCGGCTTCCATTGAAGATATACTTTTTCTCCCGTCTTATATTGAACTTCTTGGTGGGAATCCTGTAACCGTACACTTATTGTATGATGGGCAACCTCCACTTCACATTCAGTATAAGCACCCAAAAATGATGTCAATTTGACAGTACCTGAAACTTGATTACTCCCCTTAGAAGGGAATTCCTTTGTAGCTATATTAATTTTCTCAGGTCGAACATAAATTGAAACCTTTTCATCTGTACTAAAGCTATGGTCTCTACGAATACCAGTTAATATAAAACTGGAATCCGTTATTAAGGTAAGCTTATTTTCTTCCTGTGATTGAATTCGCCCTTCCATTCGATTTGATTTACCAATAAACGTATGAACAAATTCTGTAGAGGGACTATTATAAATATCCAATGGAGTTCCAATTTGTTCAACCTTGCCATGATCTAGGACAACAATTCGATTGGATAAATAAAGGGCTTCCTCTTGGTCATGTGTAACAAATATAGTCGTTACACCAATTTCCTTTTGGAGCCTTTTCAACTCATCTCGTAACTCTTCACGGAGTTTTGCATCCAGATTACTTAGCGGTTCATCAAGTAATAATAAGGAAGGTTCAGTGGCAAGTGCCCTTGCGATGGCGATTCTTTGTCTTTGACCACCTGATAGTTGTTTAGGATAACGCTCTCCCAAATGAGGGAGTTTCACAACTTCAAGTACTTCTTTTACTCGTCTTACAATTTCATCCTTTGCCACCTTCTTCAAATTCAAACCATATGCAACATTCTCCTGAACGGTCATATGTGGAAAAAGAGAGTATGTTTGAAAAACCATTCCTAACTCACGCTTATTCGAATGAACTCCATTCACCCGTTTTCCTTTAATTAAAATATCTCCTTGATCTGGTTCTAAAAACCCTGCAATCATATTAAGCGTTGTTGTTTTCCCACACCCCGAAGGGCCGAGAAAGGAGATGCATTCTCCCTTCTCAACTTGCAGGTTAAAATTATCAACAACAACGTTTGAGCCGAACATTTTTTGTATATTATGAAGTTCAACATCAAAGTTTTTTGTCATAGTTAATCACCTATTTCCCTACTTCTGGTGCAATTTCACGGTTGAATCGATCGATCCATTCCGATGTGCTGTTACCCACTACCTCTAGATCAAATGGAACCACTTTACTACGATCAAAGTCTAATAATTCTGCTACTTCAGCTGACAACTCAACATCGGTTGCTGGATTATAATAGAGCTTCTCACCGTATAGTTTTTGTACCTCGTCCGTCAATAGAAAATCAACAAACAATGTTGCTGCGTTTGGATGCTTCGCACCTTTAACAATCGTAGCAACATTTGACACTAAATTAGCTCCTTCTTCTGGAATCACAAACTCTAGTTCTACTCCAGCATCCTTTTGAACAATACTTCTTGCCATTGTCCAAGCTGTGTAAGCAGCTGTTTTATTTTGTAAATTTTGTTGTAATTGAGCTGAAGTCTTAGCAAATGTCGGCATGTAGGATGCAATCGTTTTCAGTTTCTCAAAGCCTGGATCCATGTTAGTTTCTGATCCGCCATTTGCATAAGCTAGCATGATTGTAGTTGATCGGCCAAAGTTACTAGAGATTTCAGTAAGTGATATCTTCCCTTTCAGCTCTGGCTTTGCTAGATCATTCCATGATGTTGGCACTGGTAAACCTTTTTCACTAACTAGTGCTGCATTATATGAAATACCCATTGGTGTAAAGTTCACCGCTACACCTGAATTTTCTTTTACAGCTAAATCTTCAGCAACCTTTGACATGTTCGGAATGTCTTCTACAGTAAGGGTTTCCCATAAGCCTTCTTTACGACCAGCTTCTTGCTCCCCACCTTCAATGATTGTAACGTCAATTTGCGGTGACGCCTTTTGAGCTTTTACTTTTGCAACGATTTCCGTAGATACTCCACTTACATACGTTAATTTAACATCTGGATATTTTTCATTAAAAAGCTTAAAAATTTCATCTTTCATTAACTGTTCAACAGTAGCACCGTTTCCTGCTACGATTAATTCGTTTTCAGGCTCTAATGCACCTGTAGCCGTTTTATTCCCGGCTTCCTCTGTATTTCCAGTAGGTTCGTTTGATGCTGATTCATTTGATTTCGAACCACATCCTGCTAGTAAAAATCCAAACAGAGCCAGAATAACTAGAATGTTTACTGCTTTTTTCATATTTTATCCCCCTTTTTTGTTCATCTATACTGAACGGTGTTTACTATAGATGAATATGGTGATATAATAACATAAACATTATGAATTGTGCAATATTTTTATTTTTTTGATATTACAGTGTTGTTTGTTTATTCGAAATCCTCAAATGGAGATTTTAAAAAGTAGAAAAGGGAGCAAAATCTATGAGTAATTATTTATCATCTGTTAAAAACAGCTGTAAACTTCTTAAGCTTTTTCTTGATGGTCCAAAGGAAATGGGTGTGAGTGAATTAAGTAGACAGTTGGATCTTTCAAAAGGATCTGTGCATAATCTCCTTGTAACGCTGGAAAGTGAAGGATTCATTATACAAAATCCCACAAACAAGCAATATTCGCTCGGCTACAAGCTAATCGAACTAGGCAATAAAGTGATTAAAGATCATGATTTAGCCGATTTGGTTAAGCCTTATTTAAAGAAGGTCGCAAATTCTACTCAAGAACTTGTTTGTTTATGTATAAGAGATGGAAAGGAAGCAATATATATTGATAAAATTGATTCTTTACACCCAATCCGATTTAATGTTGAAGCCTTTCGTCGCTTCCCTCTCTATGCGACTTCAGCTTCTCGAATTATTTTAGCCTTTCAAGAGGAACCCTTTATTGACGAAGTTCTTCAAGGCAACATTCGTACATTTACTAAAAGTTCATTAAAAGCATCGTCAGAGATTAAAGATCGACTTCAAACTGCACGAAATAATGGCTATGAATACAGCTCAAATTTACGCAATGAAGGGGTTACCGGAGTCGCTGCCCCAATTTTTGACGCTAATGGAATAGCCAATGCCTCAATTAGTGTGATAGGACCAACTGATCGTATGAATCCTTTACTTGAAAAAATTATTCAGAAGGTAGTAGAGACTACAAAGGAAATTTCTTTTCAGCTAGGGCATAGATAATAAAAAAACAGATCCTATTTTAAATATGGATCTGTTCTATTTAAGATTTAGCATTGGCTCTGTAATTTTCCACATCTGATTTAAAAAGTGTTTGTATTTTTCATCATTTGTTTCCGTTGAAACTAATTCTTTCTCGCATTCATTGCAAATAAATTGCGTATATATATGAATGCCTTTTTCTTTCTTTTGTTCGCAAATGACGCACGTTTCCCCATCCGAACTTTTATTTTCGTTTAATTCCATCCAGTCCACCTCCACAATTTCAGTATCGCCAATCAGTTTGAATTTTATACACTATTTTGAATAGGCTAAATACTATATCCAAAGCTGTTAGTTGTTATTATTTTATGAGAAAAGTAATTATTTGTGTCTGTCTATGGGAAAAAGGAAAAAGCCTAACAACCCTATTTGTTGCCTCATTGCTTAAGCACTATTGTCAAATATTGATGCTTATTATCCTTTATTAGTCTTTATTACATTATTAGAGCATAAAAAAAGAACAGCATTTCTGCTGTTCTTTCGCTTGCTTGGCAACGTCCTACTCTCACAGGGGGACAGCCCCCAACTACCATCGGCGCTGAAGAGCTTAACTTCCGTGTTCGGAATGGGAACGGGTGTGACCTCTTCGCTATCGTCACCAAACAATTTTCATTAAGACAAAAAGAATTATACTTCTTTAAGCTTGTCTTTGCAAGTACTTTCTGTACTTTATTTTTTGAGGTTTGCTCCCTCAAAACTAGATAATCGGCATTCATATTTACTATGTCTAGCTACGTCCTTCACCTCTCGATCACTTCACTTTTTCCTTGCGAAGCCTAACGGCTTCTTCAGTCAAAAGCTCCAGTGCTTGTCGAGGTGATGCCTTCGGCACCGGACTCCGCTTTTCGTTTTTGGTTAAGTCCTCGATCGATTAGTATCTGTCAGCTCCACGTATCGCTACGCTTCCACCTCAGACCTATCTACCTCATCGTCTCTGAGGGATCTTACTTCTTACGAATGGGAAATCTCATCTTGA
>DULJ01000115.1 GCA_012840465.1 Caryophanales bacterium | reverse complement strand
CGATTACGCGCTTCAGGTCTGGATGTTCCGTTTGTCCGGAAGATAGTCCCCCCCCTACAGGCGGACAGACAGGGAGAAGCTTGACCTTAACCAACAAGGTGCTACAAATTAACCAAGCGGGTTGACGTCCTTGGACTGACTGCTTATGTTGGAGTCGGAGCAAATGGAGTGAACGTCATGATCACGGAAATCGGAAAGGAGTTGCGCAAACTGCGGATCGATCATGGTGAGCGCTTGCTGGATATGGCCAAAAATCTGTCCAAATCCTCAGCGTTCATCTCTGCCGTGGAGCGCGGCACGAAATCGCCCCCTGAAGGCTTTGTTGACCTTGTCGCCCGCACTTACAAGCTGGCTGACGACGCTGCCGCATCTCTGCGTCGCGCTGCGGACAGATCGCGGTCCAGCTTTACGCTGGAGGCAGAGAGCCTTCTTGCGCGCGATACAGCCGGGCTTATGGCGCGGCGGATGAACAGTCTTAGTGAAGAGGAACTGAACAACATCCTCCAGATCCTCGGCAAGAAGGGTACTGAGTGATGCAAAGCGGCGACTTTATTGTACCTGCTCGCAGCTGGCGCAATATTCGCGAGGTAGCAGGGGCGGTGCGGGAAAGCCTTGGGTTGAGTAAGCAACTGCGTGTTCCGGCAGTAGAGATCATTGAAGAGGTATTGGATCAACGGCTGGACTTGCTGAGCTTCCAGCTGGGCAGCTTTGAGGAAATGGGCAGTGCAGAGGGCTTAACCTGCCCGAACGGAACCTTCATCATGTTGCGAGAGGATGTCTACCACAAGGCGTCTGAGGGCGATCCGCGCGCGCGTTTTACGACGATTCATGAGCTTGGTCACTGGGTAATGCATACCAATATACCGTTGGCTCGTTCGGCCAGGAGTCAGAAGATTGCAGCCTATAAGCTGGCGGAGCCGCAAGCTAACCAGTTTGCAGCCGAGTTCCTGATGCCCACCACCTTTGTGTCACGGGGTGACAATGAGCAAGATCTTATGACGCGGTTCGGCGTGTCGTTCTATGCGGCGCGCCATAGGCTCAGCTACCTGCGCAAGGAGGGTTTAATATAATCAAAGAAGGCTCAGGTTGGCGCCTGAGCCCTCTCCGAAAGTCTGCATCGTGCAATGGGCTCGACGATGTGGAGCCGATCAGGACGAACTTCAGTCTCCCTAGCAGGGCTGAGTATATAGTTCATCTCCCCTGATTTGGCAAGACACGCCCTATAAGGAACGGAACCGTGGATAAGCACTCGTTGCCCCCGGCTCCACCCGGTCTTCGGTATATTTTCCGCCCTTGGCGGACGTGCCCGACGACTGGTCGCCGCCTGTACGCTCGTGCGTTCGGGAAGCGTGCGTGGCCTCTCCTTGTCCCTGAATGAGGTGAGGATCGAAGAAGCTTCTGGGCGGCATGGTGTCGCCCAGAAGTAGCAGTATATGCCAAGTCAAGGAGAATCCTAATGACAAAGAGCACTTTTAAGGTGGGCCGCAGCGCCCGTACGGGGCGCTTCACCACGGTGAGAACCGCTACGAAGCGCAAGTCCACCCATGTGGTCGAAACCATCAAGAAGTGATGGTGCGAAGCTGGCCCGTAAGGGCCAGCTTTTTCGCTGGAGTGCTCGGCACCACACGGTATGGGCGCCATGCCAACAAGGCTCACCTGATCATGCAGTCGTCTCCAAAGGGTAGTTGGCGATCAGCAGCTCTGCCCGGCCTGCGGTCTTGTCGCCGCCGATCCCGTACCTCGTCTCGATCTGGGCGAGGTGGAAGCCCCCGAAGATGCGGCGGACGTCGGGCACGTCGTTGAGCGACAGCAGGAAGCGCCCCTTGATCCCGGCCAGGAGTTCGGCCAGCCGCTGGAAGTCGGCGCGGTCGAACATCGCCTTGCCGTAATCGTCTTCGCAGCCCCAATAGGGCGGATCAAGGTAGAACAGCGTGTCGGCGCTGTCATAGCGCGGGATGAAATCCGACTAGTCCAGGCACTCGATTACGACGCCTGCCAGGCGGCTGTGCAGGTCCTCGAGCATCGGCTCGAGCGTGGTCAGGTTGAACCGTCCCGGCCGCGCCCGATCGACGCCGAAGTTGCGGCCTGACACCTTGCCGCCGAACGCCGTGCGCTGGAGGTAGAGGAAGCGGGCAGCGCGCTCGAGATCGGTCAGCGTGTCGGGGTCAACCCGGGTCAGCCGCTCGAACTCATTCCGGACGGTCAGCTGAAAACGCAGCGTCTCCAGGAACTGCGGATAATGCCGCTGGAGGATGCGGAACAGGTTGGCGATATCGCGGCCGCGGTCGTTGATCACCTCGGCCTTGGGCCGCGCGGTGCGCCGCAGGAAGATGCCGCCCATGCCGACGAAAGGCTCGGCATAGGTGGTGCAGGGTGTGGCGTCGATGATGGCGCAGATGCGACGGGCGAGGTTGCGCTTGCCGCCCTGCCAAGGGGCGACGGGCGCGGTCGAATCGACGGTTGTCAAAGTTGCAATCATGGCATGTTCCTGGAGCTTGAGAGCGAAACATACCATGAACGATACGCGGCGTCATGCCCAGACACACAGGATGGGCGACGCTGCTTAACCGTGCGTCTCCAAGTATTCGTCCAACTCGCGCTGCTGGTCGGCGGGAAGGCGGATCCCGATGTCCAACATACAGGTAATATTGACATGCTCCTCATCCGAGCTATCGACCAGTGCGCCGGTAGCGTGCCATTTTCCCGACCGGTCCGGGTGCGGAAACATCAGCGGAACCATGAAAGTGCGCCATCCGACATAAGCTCCGAACTGGTTCTTTGCGTTGACCTGCCCGCAAACCATGCCCGATTCATGGCGAACTACGTTGCGGAGATAGGACGAGAACGGGTCCAACAGTTCATGCTTCACAGCATCCTCTATTGCGGCCATCTGCGTTGGATCCTCGACTGGAATACGGTGCCGGACCGTTTCGGCTGCAAAAAGTCTGAAAAGGCCCGTTACAGTCGGTTCAAAGCCGTGCTTTTCCCCTGCTGCCGCGAGTGCCTTGCGGGTAGCAGGTCCAGAGCGGCCGTCCGGCTTGACCTCATAGCCCAGCGCCTCCAGCTTTTGCTGGGCATAATAGGTAGAAGACCAGTCCTCGGCAGAAGCGGAAGCGCTGAGCACCAGCAGCAAAACCGCGCCAGCAATCGATGCAGATATCCCGCGCTCCATCCTTAGTCCCTCACGGTATGCCCCCACCACACTACCTTTCCGATAATTTTGGTCAGTTCGGAAATGGTCCGCATTTGCGGTGGATAGGCGGGATTGTCGCTCAGCAGCATTAGGCTGTCATCGGAGATCCGCTCCAGGCGCTTTACAACTGCGCCGTCATCGTGCCGCAATGCAAAGATCGGAGAGGGACGCCCGTCGTTCGGTCTTCTGGGCTTCGCGGGCGGATGGTGGCGATTCGTGTCTATAAGAACCATATCGTCCGGCTGAAGAGTCGGCAGCATGCTGTCCCCGAGAACCCGAGCAAGGCGCGCGGCAGAGGGCGCTACTCCGAGCCCCGTCAGCCAATCCCGCCGAAACGCCAGACGTGCGACGGTGGTCTCCTGCTCATTGCCGGCGCCCATGCCCGCAGCGAGATTCGCGTTGTGCAAAGGGACAGCAACGAACTCGGAACCCCTCTCCCCAACCTCG